>NZ_JBZXDO010000003.1:0-349604 GCF_058725505.1 Serratia sp. A07 | reverse complement strand
AAGCGCAGCGAATTCTTTGGGGGAGAATTTAAGAACGGTATCAAGAGCCTGACTCAGCAACATAAAAAAATCCGTAATCTCAGAGAGATTACGGATTCTTACACAGCGACAGGATCGTTCAAGTGATCCTTAACTGATCGGCATTACCGCCGCAGGGCGAGGGTTTTTCGTGAATCGACAGTGGCTCAGTAGAAATCGCAGGACGCCAATTCCGCCTGCTGCAGCCAGACCGGCTTATCGCTGGTTTTTGACCAGACGCGGTGCAGGTAGCTGTAAAAACGCCCGCGGTCGCTGCGGAACAGCATCACCGGCAGGGCCAAAATGCCCGCGATAACCACTGCGCTGCGGCGCAGGAGAATCCGATGCAATGAATAAGCGTGATAGGTAGTAGACATGCGAACCTCCTTAAAAACGCCTGCCGTTGATTTGTCAGGGAAAACGGCGTCGGCGTATCAAATGAACAATCGGTAATTTGGTAACTGAGCAAAATTTTAGCGCACTTGATGAAAGTTTACTACTCATCCGACCACTAAATCGCACAAAAAATCGCTAATCGCCGCAGCGATCCGTAATTTTGTTACAGCTAGGTTAATTTTTAACTTACCCCGGGTTACATTGTGGTTATTATCCGGGTTATTATTTCCCGCTTACGCCCGTTCTCCCTCCCCCATCAGGGGCAATCTCGCCACCGGCCTGATGGTTGAAATGCTGAATTTCCGCTGCAATTTCAGCCATTTTTATACTTTTTTTACACCCACCCGCGCGATTTTTTCATCTTCTTTCTACCCCTCTCCCTACACTGCCTCTATCAAAAACAACACCTCTGGAGGTGTCCCGTGAGTTTCAGCGTTATTGGTGGTGCGCTGTTGGTTCTGCTGCTGTTGGCCTATTTGGTCTACGCCCTGTTTAACGCGGAGGATTTCTGATGGCGGCTTCAGCCTTTTTACTGATCGCCAGCTTCCTGCTGGTGCTTCTGCTGCTAGCCCGGCCGCTGGGCGGCTTTATGGCGCGCCTGATCGAAGGTGAGCCGTTGCCTGCGCTGCGCGGGGTAGAAGTCGGCGTCTGGCGCGCCTGCGGCATCCGCGCCACCGAGATGAACTGGTGGCAGTACGCGCTGGCGATCCTGGCGTTCAACCTGCTCGGCCTGGCGCTGTTGTTCGCCCTGCTGATGACGCAGGGCTCGCTGCCGCTCAACCCGCAAGGCTTCCCGGGCCTCTCCTGGGATCTGGCGCTCAACACCGCCGTCAGCTTCGTCACCAACACCAACTGGCAGGCCTACAGCGGCGAAAGCGCCCTCAGCTATTTCAGCCAGATGGCCGGGCTGGCGGTGCAGAACTTCGTCTCCGCCTCCACCGGCATCGCCGTGGCCTTTGCGCTGATCCGCGCCTTTACCCGCCGCGCCGGCAACACCGTCGGCAACGCCTGGGCCGATCTGTTCCGCATCACGCTGTATGTGCTGCTGCCGATCGCGCTGCTGATCGCCCTGTTCTTCGTCAGCCAGGGCACGCTGCAAAACTTCCTGCCTTACCTGCACGTCACCACGCTCGAAGGCGCGCAGCAGACGCTGCCGATGGGGCCGGTGGCCTCGCAGGAAGCGATCAAAATGCTCGGCACCAACGGCGGCGGCTTCTTCGGCGCCAACTCGGCGCACCCGTTCGAGAACCCGACCGTGCTGACCAACTTCGTGCAGATGCTGGCCATCTTCCTGATCCCCTGCGCACTGTGCTTCTCCTTCGGCCAGTTGGCCGGTGAAAACCGCCAGGGCCATGCGCTGATCTGGGCGATGGCGCTGATCTTCGTGGTGGCGGTGGTCGTGGTGATGTACGCCGAACTGGCGGGCAACCCGCACCTGAGCGCGCTGGGCGCCGACAGCAATATCAATATGGAAGGCAAAGAGTCGCGCTTCGGCATTCTTGCCACCAGCCTGTTCTCGGTGGTGACCACCGCCGCGTCCTGCGGGGCGGTTAACGCCATGCACGACTCCTTCACCGCGCTGGGTGGCATGGTGCCGATGTGGCTGATGCAGATCGGTGAGGTGGTGTTCGGCGGCGTCGGCTCCGGCCTGTACGGCATGCTGCTGTTCGTGCTGCTGACGGTGTTTATCGCCGGTCTGATGATCGGCCGCACCCCGGAATATCTGGGCAAGAAAATCGACGTTTACGACATGAAGATGACCGCGCTGGCGATCCTGGTCACGCCGACGCTGGTGTTGCTGGGCAGCGCGCTGGCCATCGGCACCGACGCGGGCCGCGCCGGCATCCTCAACCCGGGCGCCCACGGCTTCAGCGAAGTGCTGTACGCCCTGTCCTCCGCCGCCAACAACAACGGCAGCGCCTTCGCCGGGTTGAGCGTCAATACGCCGTTCTACAACCTGCTGTTGGCCTTCGCCATGTTTGTCGGCCGCTTCGGGGTGATCCTGCCGGTGCTGGCGATCGCCGGTTCGCTGAGCGCCAAACAACGCCAGCCGGCGGGCAACGGCACCCTGCCGACCTATGGGCCGCTGTTTATCGGCCTGCTGATCGGCACCGTGTTGCTGGTGGGCGCGCTGACCTTCGTGCCGGCGCTGGCGCTGGGTCCGGTGGCCGAGCATTTGCAGCTTTGGTTGGCAAACTAACAGACGTCACAGAGAGAGAATAAGAGATGACTCGCAAACAACGCGCGCTGTTTGAACCGGCCCTGGTGCGCACCGCGCTGATCGATGCGGTGAAAAAACTGGACCCTCGCGTTCAATGGCGCAACCCGGTGATGTTCGTGGTGTATATCGGCAGCATTCTGACCACCGCCATCTGGCTGGCGATCCTCACCGGCCAAACCGACGGCGCCGCCGCCTTTACCGGCAGCGTCTCCCTGTGGCTGTGGTTCACCGTGCTGTTCGCCAACTTCGCGGAAGCGCTGGCCGAAGGGCGCAGCAAGGCCCAGGCGGAAAGCCTGAAGGGCACCAAGAAAACCAGCTGGGCGAAAAAGCTGGCCGGCCCGCGCCGCGACGGTGCCACGGAGAAAGTGGCCGCCGACAGCCTGCGCAAGGGCGATATCGTGCTGGTGGAAGCCGGCGACACCATCCCGTGCGACGGCGAAGTGCTGGAAGGCGGCGCCTCGGTAGATGAAAGCGCCATCACCGGTGAATCCGCGCCGGTGATCCGCGAGTCCGGCGGCGACTTCTCCTCGGTCACCGGCGGCACCCGCGTGCTGTCCGACTGGCTGGTGGTGCAGTGCAGCGTCAACCCGGGGGAAACCTTCCTCGATCGCATGATCGCCATGGTGGAAGGCGCCAAACGCCGCAAAACGCCGAACGAGATCGCACTGACTATCCTGCTGGTGGCGCTGACCATCGTGTTCGTCCTGGCCACCGCCACCCTGTTCCCGTTCTCGCAATACAGCGTGGAAGCGGCCGGCAGCGGCAGCGTGGTCACCATCACCGTGCTGGTCGCGCTGCTGGTCTGTCTGATCCCCACCACCATCGGTGGCCTGCTGTCCGCCATCGGCGTGGCCGGGATGAGCCGCATGCTCGGCGCCAACGTGATCGCCACCAGCGGCCGCGCGGTGGAAGCCGCCGGCGACGTGGACGTGCTGCTGCTGGATAAAACCGGCACCATCACGCTGGGCAACCGCCAGGCTTCGGAGTTCCTGCCGGCGCCGGGCGTGAAAGAGCAAGAGCTGGCGGATGCCGCGCAGCTGGCCTCACTGGCGGACGAAACGCCGGAAGGCCGCAGCATCGTGGTGTTGGCCAAACAGCGATTCAACCTGCGCGAACGCGATCTGCAGGCGCTGAACGCCACCTTCGTGCCCTTCTCCGCCCAGACCCGCATGAGCGGCGTCAACGTGCAGGAGCGCATGATCCGCAAAGGCGCAGTGGATGCCATTCGCCGTCACGTCGAATCCAATCAGGGGCACTTCCCGCGGGCGGTGGACGATCTGGTGGAAAGCGTGGCGCGCACCGGCGGTACACCGCTGGTGGTGGCGGAAGGCGCCCGGGTGCTGGGCGTGGTGGCGCTGAAGGATATCGTCAAGGGCGGCATCAAGGAACGCTTCAATGAGCTGCGCAAGATGGGCATCAAAACGGTGATGATCACCGGCGATAACCCGCTGACCGCGGCGGCGATCGCCGCCGAAGCCGGGGTGGACGACTTCCTGTCGGAAGCCACGCCGGAAGCCAAGCTGGCGCTGATCCGCCAGTACCAGGCGGAAGGCCGCCTGGTGGCGATGACCGGCGACGGCACCAACGACGCCCCGGCGCTGGCGCAGGCCGATGTGGCGGTGGCGATGAACTCCGGCACCCAGGCCGCCAAAGAGGCGGGCAACATGGTCGATCTGGATTCCAACCCGACCAAGCTGATCGAAGTGGTGCACATCGGCAAACAGATGCTGATGACGCGCGGCTCGCTGACCACCTTCAGCATCGCCAACGACGTGGCCAAATACTTCGCCATCATTCCGGCGGCATTCGCGGCCACCTATCCACAGCTGAACGCACTGAACGTGATGCATCTGCATTCCCCGGCCTCCGCCATCATGTCGGCGGTGATCTTCAACGCCCTGGTGATCGTGTTCCTGATCCCGCTGGCGCTGAAAGGGGTGAGCTACAAACCGATGAGCGCCGCGGCCCTGCTGCGCCGCAACCTGTGGTTGTACGGGGTCGGCGGCCTGCTGGTGCCGTTCGTCGGCATCAAACTGATCGACCTGATCCTGGTCGCGCTGCACGTCGCCGGTTAACCATTGAGGGAAATGAACATGACTTATTTACGACCTGCGCTGGTGATGCTGATCCTGCTGACGCTGATCACCGGCATCGCCTATCCGCTGCTGACCACCGGGCTGGCGCAGCTGCTGTTTCCGGGTGCGGCCAACGGTTCGCTGCTGTACCGGGGCGACAAGGCGGTCGGCTCCGCGCTGATCGGCCAGAACTTCACGCGCGCCGACTATTTCTGGGGCCGCCCATCGGCCACCGGCGATTCGGCCTATAATCCACTGGCCTCTGCCGGCAGCAACCTGGCGGCCACCAACCCGGCACTAGATAAGGCTATCGCCGAGCGCGCAGCACAGCTGCGCCAGGCCAACCCTGCGATGAGCGGCCCGATCCCGGTCGATCTGCTGACCGCCTCCGGCAGCGGGTTGGATCCGCAAATCTCGAGCGCCGCCGCACAGTATCAGCTGGCACGGGTCGCGGCGGCACGGCATCTGCCGCCGGAACAGATCGCCAAACTGATCGAAGACAACACCGATCGGGCCACGCCCAACTTCATGGGGGAATCGGTGGTGAACGTACTGAAGCTGAACCTGGCGCTGGATGCGTTGAAGTAACGCGCCGTATTCAGCATAGTGATAGGGTTCGGCATGCCGAACCCCTTTTTGCTTGGTAACACAAGGAATTGTCATGGTCGAAGAAGAGCAGCAGCGCCCCGATCCCGATAGCCTGCTGGCGATGGCCAATGAAAAACCGCGCGGCCGATTGAAGGTATTCTTCGGCGCCTGCGCCGGCGTCGGCAAAACCTACGCCATGCTGCAGGAAGCCCAGCGTTTGCGCGCTCAGGGGCTGGACGTGCTGGTCGGCGTGGTGGAAACCCACGGCCGCAGCGAGACCGCCGCCCTGCTCGACGGCCTGACGCTGCTGCCGCAAAAACGCATCCAGCATCGCGGCCGGCTGGTGCATGAATTCGATCTCGACGCCGCGCTGGCGCGCCACCCGGCGCTGGTGCTGATGGATGAACTGGCGCACAGCAACGCTCACGGTTCGCGCCACCCCAAACGCTGGCAGGATGTGGAAGAGCTGCTGGATGCCGGCATCGACGTGCTGACAACCGTCAACGTACAGCATCTGGAAAGCCTGAACGACGTAGTGGGCGGCGTGACCGGCGTGCGGGTGCGTGAAACGGTGCCCGACCACGTGTTTGACGAGGCCAGCGAAGTGGTGCTGGTCGATCTGCCGCCGGACGATCTGCGCCGGCGGCTGCACGAAGGCAAAGTGTATATTCCCGGCCAGGCCGAGCGCGCCATCGAGCACTTCTTCCGCAAAGGCAACCTGATCGCCCTGCGTGAGCTGGCGCTGCGCCGCACCGCCGATCGGGTCGATGACCAAATGCGCGAGTTTCGCGACACCCAGGGGCGCGAGAAAGTGTGGCACACCCGCGACAGCATTCTGCTGTGCGTCGGCCACAACAGCGGCAACGAAAAGCTGGTGCGCATCGCCGCCCGGCTGGCGGCGCGGCTCGGCTGCCACTGGCATGCGGTCTATGTGGAAACCCCCAAGCTGCACCGGCTGCCGGAAAACCAGCGCCGCGCCATTCTGCGCGCGCTGCGGCTGGCGCAGGAACTGGGGGCAGAAACCGCCACGCTGGCCGATCCGTCCGAAGAGCGCGCGGTGCTGCGCTATGCCCGCGAGCATAACCTCGGCAAAATCATCATCGGCCGCCGCAGCGAGCAGCGCTGGAAGCTGCGCGGCAGCTTCGCCGATCGCCTCGGCCGGCTGGGCCCGGATCTCGATCTGGTGATCGTGGCGCTGGAGAGCGACACCGCACAACCGCCGCCGGGCAAGGAGCACGACGGCCGCAGCTTCAATGATAAATGGCGCATGCAGCTGCGCGGTTGCGTGGTCGCGGTGGCGCTGTGCGCGCTGATTACCCTGCTCTCGCAGTGGCTGCTGCCGGGCTTCGATCAGGCCAACCTGGTGATGGTTTATCTGCTCGGCGTGGCGATCGTCGCGCTGTTCTTCGGCCGCTGGCCGTCGGTGCTGGCGGCGGTGATCAACGTCGCCAGTTTCGATCTGTTCTTCGTCCAGCCCGAATGGTCGTTCGCCGTCAGCGACATGCAGTATCTGCTGACCTTCGGCGTGATGCTCGCCGTCGGCATCATCATCGGCAACCTGACCGCCGGGGTGCGTTATCAGGCCCGGGTGGCGCGCTACCGCGAGCAGCGGGCGCGCCACCTGTACGAAATGTCGCGCGGGCTGAGCCGCGCGCTGACCGTGGCCGACATCGCCAACACCAGCCGCCACTTCCTCTCCAGCAGTTTCCAGGCGAAAACCGTGCTGCTGCTGCCGCAGGAAGACGGCCGCCTGCAACAGATGGTCGGCGAGGAAGGTGGGCTGCTGTCGGTAGACGAGGCCATCGCACGCTGGAGCTTCGACAAAGGCCTGCCGGCCGGCGCCGGCACCGACACCCTGCCCGGAGTGCCTTACCAGCTGCTGCCGCTCAATACCCCCAAGCAGACCTTCGGCCTGCTGGCGATCGAACCCAACAACCTGCGCCAGCTGATGGTGCCGGAACAGCAGCGGCTGCTGCAGACCTTCGCGGTGCTGATCGCCAGCGCGCTGGAGCGGCTGCACCTGGCGCGCAGCGCCGAAGAAGCCAAGCTGGACGCCGAGCGCGAACAGCTGCGCAACTCGTTGCTGGCGGCGCTGTCGCACGATCTGCGCACGCCGCTGACCGTGCTGTTCGGCCAGGCGGAAATTCTCACGCTGGATCTGGCGGCCGAAGGCTCCAATCACGCCACCCAGGCCAGCCAGATCCGCCAGCAGGTGCTGAGCACCACCCGGCTGGTGAACAACCTGCTGGATATGGCGCGCATCCAGTCCGGCGGTTTCAGCCTGCGCAAAGAGTGGCAGTCGCTGGAAGAGATCGTCGGCGCCTCGCTGCACATGCTGGAGCCGCTGCTCAGCCAGCATCCTATCGTGGTCGAACTGCCGCCGGAACAGATCCTGGTCAACTGCGACGGCAGCCTGCTGGAGCGGGTGTTCACCAACCTGTTGGAAAACGCCAATAAATACGCCGGCGCCGAGGCCACCATCGGCATTCGCGCCCGCACGCTGCCCGAGTGGCTGGAAGTCGAGGTCTGGGATAACGGCCCCGGCATCCCCACCGATCAGCTGCAGCTGATTTTCGACAAGTTTTCACGCGGCAATAAAGAGTCGGCGATCCCCGGCGTCGGCTTGGGATTAGCGATTTGCCGTGCCATTATTGAAGTGCATGATGGCCGCATCTGGGCGGAAAACGGCGCCAACGGCGGCGCCAGCTTCCGCTTCGTGCTGCCGCTGGAAAAACCGCCCGAGATCGACGGCGACGCCTTCGATCTGTAATCAACGCAGGGGAAACGTGAGCATAACGCCAACCAACATTCTGATTGTTGAAGATGAAAAAGAGATCCGCCGCTTCGTGCGCACCGCACTGGAGAGCGAAGGCCTGCGGGTATTTGAAAGTGAAACGCTGCAGCGCGGGTTGATTGAAGCCGGCACGCGCAAACCGGATCTGATCATTCTTGATTTGGGCTTGCCGGACGGCGACGGGCTGAGTTACATCCGCGATCTGCGGCAGTGGAGCGCCATTCCGGTGATCGTGCTGTCGGCGCGCAACGCCGAAGAGGACAAAATCGCCGCGCTGGACGCCGGCGCCGACGACTACCTCAGCAAACCGTTCGGCATCGGCGAGCTGCTGGCGCGGGTACGGGTCGCGCTGCGTCGCCACTCCGCCAGCCAACAGGAAAGCCCGCTGATAAGCTTTTCGGAAATCACCGTCGATCTGGTGAATCGCCGGGTACTGCGCAACGACGAAGATCTGCATCTGACGCCGATCGAGTTTCGCCTGTTGTCGGAGCTGCTGGCCAACGCCGGCAAAGTGATCACCCAACGCCAGCTGTTGAGCCACGTCTGGGGGCCGAACTACGTGGAGCACAGCCACTATCTGCGCATCTACATGGGCCACCTGCGGCAGAAGCTCGAAGCCGATCCGGCCCGGCCCAAACACCTGCTGACCGAAACCGGCGTCGGCTATCGCTTCATGCCTTAACCCCGGCGGGCGCGGTTTGCCGCGCCTTTACGCCGCCGGCCCCTTCTTCAATCCGACCATAAATTCTTTAAACGCATCGCGCAGCGGAGCAAACACCGGGTGTTTGCGGTTTTCGATCATCACTTCGGAGAACAACTTCAAGCCTACGGCGAAGGCCGCGCTCTGCTCGGGGCCGAAGTTCAGATCGTCACGCGCCCGGATGCGCTCGACGATATCGAGAATATCGTCGTGGTTGGTCACTTCAAAACTCAGCGGCGCTTTCTCTACGGGATTGCCCTGGCGATCGCTCAGGGCTTCAACGGTAATAGTAAAACGGTGGCCGGGCATCAGATCTTCTCCTGCTGCGTGGGTTGAATATGCATTTCGCTTTCGATCGCCGCCACGGCGGTCAGCAACGCGGCGTTGATGCGCTCCACCTGCTGCGGCGTGAGATCGGCGCGCATCACGTTGCCGCGCAGCAGGCTGCGCAGGCGGTTCATGGCGTCGTAGATGCCTTCCGCCAGATTGCCGTGCCGATGATGCTCGCGGCCGGCGCCCGCCAGACGCGCCAGAATGACGTCAACCACCTGTTGATGCTTTTGCAGCTCGCCCTCGCCCGCGGCAGTGATGCGGTAGCTTTTGCGGCCGTTGCCGGTGGTGAGCGGCTCAAGGAAATCCTGCTCTTCCAGCAGCGTCAGCGTGGGGTAAATCACCCCCGGGCTCGGCACGTACAGGCCGGATGACGCCTCCTCAATCGCCTTGATCAGCTCATAGCCGTGGCTGGGCTTGCGCGCCACCAGCGCCAGCAGTACCAGACGCAGATCGCCGTGCTCGAACAGACGGTGACGCCCGCCCCGGCCGCCGCGCCCACCCCGGCCGTGCTCTTCGCCTTCGCCGCCGAAGTGATGGCGTCCACCGCGATGACGGCGGCCCTCTTCGCATTCATGATGGTGGTGATGCCGGTGTAAACCTAATCGATGAAACATAGGGTGATACCTCGCTTTAACAGTGAACATCAATACGAGGTTGTTTAGATATATCTAAACAGCGTCGATAACGCTAATCTAGATCGATATATCTAAATGCGCAAGCGTGCGCCGATAAAAAGATATATCTAAATTGCAGGCATATAAAAAGCGCTGTAAAAACAGCGCTTTTTATCAATCAAGAAAAGCGATTACTTGGCGGAGGCCAGCACTTCGCTGACGATCTCGACCGCTTCGTGCTCGATTTTCTCGCGGTGTTCCGCCCCGAGGAAGCTCTCGCAGTAGATCTTGTATGCGTCTTCGGTACCGGAAGGACGGGCCGCGAACCAGCCGTTGTCGGTCATCACTTTCAGGCCGCCAATCGACGCGCCGTTGCCCGGTGCCGCAGTCAGACGGGCGGTGATCGGGTCGCCCGCCAGGGTATTGGCCTTGACCATCTCCGGCGACAGCTTGGACAGCGCCGCTTTTTGCGCCGCAGTCGCTGGCGCCTGGATGCGGTTGTAGCTTGGCGCACCGAAGCGTTTGGCCAGATCGTCATAGTGATGCTGCGGGTTTTCACCGGTTACCGCGGTGATTTCAGCCGCCAGCAGGCACATGATGATACCGTCTTTGTCCGTCGACCACGGTTTGCCGTTGAAGCGCAGGAACGAGGCCCCGGCGCTCTCTTCGCCGCCGAAGCCCAGGCTACCGTCGAACAGGCCGTCCACGAACCACTTGAAGCCGACCGGCACTTCCACCAGCTTGCGGCCCAGGTCGGCCACCACGCGGTCGATCATCGCGCTGGACACCAGCGTTTTACCGACTGCGACATCAGCGCCCCACTGTGGGCGATGCTGGAACAGGTAGTTGATGGCTACCGCCAGATAGTGGTTCGGGTTCATCAGGCCCTTCGGCGTGACGATGCCGTGGCGGTCGTAATCCGGATCGTTGGCGAACGCCAGATCGAATTTGTCACGCAGCGCCAGCAGGCCGGCCATAGCCGACTCGGACGAACAGTCCATGCGGATAATGCCGTCGTGGTCCAGGTGCATAAAGCGGAAGGTCTGATCGATGGAATCGTTCACCAGCGTCAGATCCAGCTTGTAGTGCTCCGCCACGCGCTGCCAATAGGCGATACCGGAACCGCCAAGCGGATCCACGCCCAGTTTCAGGCCGGCGCGTTGGATGGCCGGCATGTCGACCACCTCAACCAGGCCTTCGACATAAGGCTGCACCAGGTCTTTGGCGTGCAGGTGGCCGCTGTTCCAGGCCTTGTCCAGCGACTGGCGCTGAACGCCTTTCAACTGTTGCGCCAGCAGTTCGTTGGCGCGCTTTTCGATCACCGACGTCAGGTTGGTGTCGGCCGGGCCGCCGTTCGGCGGGTTGTACTTGATGCCGCCGTCTTCCGGTGGGTTATGGGACGGCGTAATGACGATGCCGTCGGCCTGCGCGCCGCCGCGGCGGTTGTGGCACAGAATGGCGTGCGATACCGCCGGCGTTGGCGTGAAGCCGTTGTTTTCCTGCACGATCACATCGACGCCGTTGGCGGTCAGCACTTCCAGCACGGAAATGAAGGCCGGCTCGGACAGCGCATGGGTGTCTTTGCCCACGTAGCACGGGCCGGTGGTGCCCTGCTGATGACGAACTTCGGCGATCGCCTGAGCGATGGCGAGGATGTGCGCTTCGTTGAAGCTGTGGCGCTGCGCGCTGCCGCGGTGGCCGGAGGTGCCAAACTTCACCGCATGTGCGGGATTGCCGGCTTCCGGTTGCAGCACATAGTACTGCGACGTCAGCTGGGCTACGTTGATCAGATCGCTTTGGCGGGCGGGCTGCCCGGCACGTGGATTATTCGCCATCGACATATCTCCCTCATCCCTGTCGGTGACCGGGCAAATACGTCGCGCACGGCCATCATGACGGGCTGTTCGCTAAATTAGACGGTACCGCAAACTTTCTCGATCAGTTCCGCCGGGAACTGCATGGCCTGCATGATGTGTTCGATCATGCTGCGTTTGCGGCCGGTATTGGTATTGGTGATCACCCAGTAAGGGGTGCCCGGTACATGCTTCGGCTTGGTATGCGTGCCGTTGGCCAGCAGGGTCTGCTGATCGCCGGCGAAATAGGTACGGGTACGGCCGGTCAACGCCTCGGTGGCGGCGGCGAAACCGGCGGCATCGAGGGTATACAGCGTGGACAGCACCAGCATGAAACGGTTGACCGCTTTGTTCTGCTCGGCATATTCATCCGACAACAGCAGCTCGCGCATGGCGCGCACGCGATCGCGCGGACGCTGCGCCGGCGCCGTTTTTTCCAGCTCGACGGACTGCGGCGCACTGGCGGCAGGCAACGCGCGCACCGGTTGCCCGGCGGTGAATTTCAACATGCGGCGTAAAATATCGGACGCGCTTTCACCGATGTGTTGCGTGTGGCTGGCAATATAACGGTAAAGCTCTTCGTCGACTTCAATAGTTTTCATCTTTATCCAATACTGTTTTTTCTACTTAGAACCTGAAGCCAGATCCTGCATTCAAGCCATGGGATTATAAGGTTAAAAGCGCTGGGGCGAACACAACAATGTGCCTCCGGACGGAAAATGCAGACTAATACCTATAGCCGGCACTGCCAAGCCCGCGCCGCGAAAATTCCGCATGATTCATCGTGCGATTCAATCATGATACCCTAATCTGAATCTCTCTCAGTATGAACTTCGCCATGAAATTACATTATCAACTGCTGGCCGCCGAGTCAGACGCGCTGCCGGTGCTGCTGATCCACGGGCTGTTCGGCAATCTGGACAACCTGGGCGTGCTGGCGCGCGATCTGCATAAACAGCACACGGTGATCAAGGTCGATCTGCGCAACCACGGCCTCTCCCCGCGCGCCGACGACATGAACTACCCCGCCATGGCGCAGGATCTGCTGGCGCTGCTCGACGAACTGCAGCTGGAGAAAGCGATCGTCATCGGCCATTCGATGGGCGGCAAAGCGGCGATGGCGCTGACCGCCATCGCGCCCGAGCGCGTCGCCAGGCTGATCGTCATCGACGTCGCGCCGGTGAATTACCAGACCCGCCGCCACGACGAGATCTTCGCCGCGCTGAAGGCCGTCAGCGCCGCCGGCATCACCCAGCGCCAGGCGGCTGCCCAGCTGATGCGCGACTACCTGCAGGAAGAAGGCGTGATCCAGTTCCTGCTGAAGTCCTTCCACAACGGCGAATGGCGCTTCAACCTGCCGGTGCTGATCGAACGCTACGAAGACATCACCGGCTGGCAGGAAGTCCCGGCCTGGCCGCACCCGACCCTGTTCATTCGCGGCGGCCTGTCGCCGTACGTGCAGGACAGCTACCGTGCAGCCATCGCCCGCCAGTTCCCGCAGGCCCGCGCGCACGTCGTCGCCGGCACCGGCCATTGGGTGCACGCCGAAAAACCGGAAGCGGTGCTGCGCGCCATTCACCGTTTCCTCGACGAAGCCTGAAAAACGCACTCACCTGGCGAAAAAACGCGCTAAAGATAACGGCTTAGCGCGTTTAGCCCGCAGTTAGGCATTGTCGTCGCTCCATCTGCTGGGGTAATATGGCGCGCTATAATTTTGCCACCGCGCCAGCGCGTTCGCGAACGCCGGTTCGGGGGTGAATTTGGGTTAGGGTTTATTGGCCCGAAGTGTGTTAACCGATGCCTCCGGAAGCGTGCGAGCGCTTTTTGATGCAAACTCCCTTGCAGTACCGCTACCTATGGCAAAAGAACAAACGGATCGCACGACGCTGGATCTGTTCGCAGATGAACGCCGTCCGGGGCGCCCGAAAACCAACCCGCTTTCCCGCGATGAACAGCTTAGAATCAATAAGCGCAATCAGTTACGGCGCGATAAAGTACGTGGATTGCGGCGCGTAGAGCTGAAAATCAACGCGGATGCGGTGGACGCCCTGAACAAACTGGCGGAACAGCGCAACATCAGCCGCAGCGAACTCATCGAGCAGATGCTGTTGGCACAACTGGCGGAAGAACAGCCGGAACATTGATCTCTTCGGCCGCACGCGCGGCGCGGCGTTAAGGACAACGCCGGATCGACCACGCTTTTCTTCATTCTCCGGCATCGCATAAATGCGATAAAACCCCGGCGCCACTTTCTGGCATGATACGCATTTACCGGTAAGAGACTGCGCCTGTCGGCGCCCGCCCCGGAGGCGAAAGGCTCTTGCCATGGCATCATTTTAATCGGCGTCAGCGGCGGCAGTGCCGGCGTCGAGTAATGCAATTACTTGAATTTAAAGGTTATACGCGATATGGCTACTGTAGGCATTTTCTTTGGCAGCGACACTGGCAATACCGAAAACATTGCCAAAATGATCCAGAAAATTCTCCAGAAACAGTTTGGCGACGACGTCTCTGAAGTGCATGACATCGCTAAAAGCAGCAAAGAAGACCTGGAAGGGTTCGATATCCTGCTGCTGGGTATCCCGACCTGGTACTACGGTGAAGCGCAGTGTGACTGGGATGATTTCTTCCCAACGCTGGAAGAAGTCGACTTCAACGGCAAACTGGTGGCGCTGTTCGGCTGCGGCGACCAGGAAGACTACGCGGAATACTTCTGTGACGCGATGGGTACCATCCGCGACATCATCGAACCGCGTGGCGCGGCCATCGTGGGCCACTGGCCGACCAAAGGCTACCACTTCGAGGCCTCCAAAGGCCTGGCGGACGACGATCACTTCATCGGTCTGGCGATCGACGAAGACCGCCAGCCTGAACTGACCAACGAGCGCGTGGACGCCTGGGTCAAACAAATCGTCGAAGAGCTGAGCCTGGCCGATATCGTCGGCTAAGCCCCGGCACTGGCGAAAGGTTGAACAAAGGCCCTGTAAAGTGCATAGTGTGCCCACAGGGCCGTCATCGGCAGCAGGGATTGCTGCGATAGAAGCTACAGATTTGTAACTTCCCACCCCGTCACGGTAGACTGAGATATCGGTTTATCCCATCCATCAAGGCGTTGCATGCAAAACATGCAATAGTGCAATTATATCTTTGTTAACAACCGGCGGTTTCCATTTAGTACAACCGGTTCTATAATGAGACGCATTAACTCTTTGTGCCGACCGATGCCACAGGCGAGTACGCCTCAACTTGATTAGCATAGTAACAGGACTGAATTCGCATGACCGACAACAACATCGCATTGAAGAAGGCCGGCTTAAAAGTCACGCTTCCGCGACTCAAAATCCTGGAAGTACTGCAAAATCCGGAATGCCATCACGTCAGTGCGGAAGATTTGTACAAAAAACTGATTGATATGGGCGAAGAGATCGGGCTGGCAACGGTTTATCGCGTACTGAACCAGTTTGACGATGCGGGCATTGTGACACGTCACAATTTCGAAGGCGGCAAGTCCGTGTTCGAGCTGACCCAACAGCATCACCACGATCACCTGATTTGCCTGGACTGCGGCAAAGTGATCGAATTCAGCGACGAATCCATCGAAGTGCGGCAGCGTGACATCGCCAAGCAGCACGGCATCAAGCTCACCAACCACAGCCTGTACCTGTACGGCCACTGTGAAACCGGTGACTGTCGCGAAGACGAAACGCTGCACGACAAGAAATAAGCCTGACCGGCTATGAAAAACCGCCTCACACCGAGGCGGTTTTTTTATGCCTGCCGTGCAAAGGGCAAAAAAATCCCCGGACAAGCCGGGGGAAAATCATGTCATGAAATATCACAATTGCAGCGGCACTGCTACTCCACGTACTACTCTCACTACAACGTCCGCCCTACGCCGACACGCGCGGGCGAACGCATTCCCCCTTCGTTATACGGCCGCCGCCAGGGCAGCAGGCCGTTGCACCGGGCTTAGACCTTCTCGGCGCGGCTGTAGCGCTTGCCGTCCGGGCTAACCGAACGCACCTGCACCTCACCGGACACCGCAGGCTTGGCCTTGGCGTCATAGCGCTGCCACTGCTTGCCGCCGTCGGTGGAGTACTCGATGCCCAATCCCGGCAGCGCGATATTCGCCTCCAGCTTGCCGCCCGCTACGCGTGCGCCCGGCACCGGCAGACGGTAAGCGACGCCACCTTTGTCCAGCTTGGCCAGTTCACGCTGCCCCAGGATATTGGCGAAGCGCAGCCAGTCTTTCTCCAGCGTCTTGGTATCGACAAAGTGGGTTTCCCCGCCTTTGTATTCGCGGCCGGCGCGGTAGTCCTGCTCCCAACCGGCGCGGTGCCAGGCGCGTTCAGCCACCGACAGCGCGCGTGGGAAAATCATGTATTCCATCTGCGGATCGGTGCGCTGGGTTTCGCTCCACAGCTGAGCGGACAGCCCGTAGGCGCCCGGCCACGGCTTATCGCTCTTGGCGTTGAAGTGGTTGCCGTCGCGGTCGACTGAAGTTTCCGCGTTCTGCGGCATGTTATCCGGCGCGAAGCTGAACACCTTGCGCTCGTCGCTGAAGCGGGTGCCCCAGTAGTAACCGCGCTCGTCCGGGTTCACCTCGTAAGGGAAGTCCATGTAGACGTAGTCCGGGTTGGAAACCACCACTTCATACCCTTTGTTGGCCCAGTCGTTGACGCTATCGAAACCGCCCCAGTACAGGGTATCCCAGAAGTTGACGCCCACGCGCGAGGTGGCGAACGCCTTCGCGTTCTCGGCGTCTTTCAGGCCATCCTGCCAGGCCTGCATTCTGTCGATGCCGTGCGCCTTCACCAGCTTGCTGACCTCTTGGCCGAAGTAGCTCGGCAGGTGCTCCATGTCGGCCACCTTGCCTTCTTTGATCATCGTCTGGCACACCTGCGACTTGGCCCACGGTTTGTCTTCGTTGCTCTGATCGATGATGCCTTTGCCCGGCTCCGGTTTCGCCTTGTCGGTGTAGCCGGCGCCCAGGCGAATGTTTTTCGCTTCGTCGCCGCCGAAGTGCCAGGTCTTGATCGGCTGGCCGGCCTCTTTATGCATCTGGGCGATCTCGCCGATCACCTTGTCGACAAAACGCTGGGAAGAATCCAGGCACGGGTTCAGGTAGCTCTGGCGGTTAAAGAACTGCACGGAGGTGGTGTTGGAGGTATCGGTCGGATCCACCAGGCGGAATTCGTTGGCCTCCTGCTCTTTCCCGGCGGCATGCAGCTTTTTATAGCGCGCTTCCATCGAGACCACCGCGGCGCGGGCGTGTGCCGGCATGTCGATCTCCGGGATCACCTCAATCTGGCGCGCCTGGGCGTATTTGATGATGTCGATATAGTCCTGACGGCTGAAGAAGCCGCCGTAGACGTCCGGCCCCTGGCCGTACTGCGGCAGCAGGCAGGTGGTTTCGCTCAGATCGTGGCAGCGCTGGCCGCCGACCTCCGTCAGCTCAGGCAAACCGGGGATCTCGATGCGCCAGCCTTCGTCATCGCTCAGGTGGAAGTGGAATTTGTTGAGCTTGTAGGCCGCCATTTGATCCAACAGGCGCAGCACCGCGTCCTTCTTATGGAAGTTGCGCGCTACGTCGAGGAAAATGCCGCGATACTGGAAGCGCGGCGCATCGCTGGCGTCCAGCGTGGCGATCTTGCCGCTGCCGTCGCTCGGCACTAACGACAAGATCGACTGCAGCCCGTAGAACACCCCGGCCTGATCGAAGCCGATCACCCGCGCCTCTTTCTTGCCGATTTTCAGCTCATAGGCGCCCGGCACCGCCATCGCGCCTTTAAACTTGCCCGGCTGGATGTCGGTCTTGATCGGATAGCCGTTGGCCTGAACCGGCACACCCAGCAGCGCGAAGCGCTGATTGACGACGTCCGCCGCCGGCTTGACCAGCGTGCTCAGATCCGGCGATACCCCTTTGCGCAAATCGACGTCCTGCGCGTGAACCTTCACCTGCATCGGCGTCGGCACGATCTGGCCGCGCAGCGCGCCGGCAGGCAGCGTCTGCAGATCGGCATTGCTGACAAAGCGCGAAGCCGGCGTCATCAGAATGTTTTTGTCGTCCTTGGTGCGCTTCCACTGGTCGCCGGTGAACGGCGCCACAAACTGGTCCAGGTTTTCGGTGTCGGTATTCGCCAGCATTTTCGGCTTGGCGTCGCCGGACGTGGCATACCAGCGCGGCAGGAAGTCGTTTCTGAACAGCTGCCAATATTCGGCGACCACCGGGATTTCCACCGCCTTACCGGCCGGGAAGCCGCTGAATTTGGCGGTCGGCTCCAGCTTGTACAGATCGCCGGTGAGGTGAGCAATCTTGAACTGGTCGTTGTCTACCCGCAGGGTCTGGCGCGGGCTGTGGAAATAGATGACCCAGTCTTTACCGTCGATCGCCTGGCCGTCGTTGCTGAGGGTGAACAACACCCGGTTGCATGAGGCCCAGTCGGCGCCCAGCGCCGCGCAATCCACGCCGTTTTCGCCGGCGCGGTTATCCAGCATTTTTACGTTCAGCTTCAGCTGGCTCAGCTGATCCACCAGCTGTTGATCGGCCATGGCGTTTCCCATGCCGCCCAGAAATCCCATCGTTGCCGTCAACGCGGCTAATGCGCTCAGTTTGAATGCGTTCATGTTCTTGTCCTTCTTAATTATTGTTATCGCGAATTTCTTGCCACAGCTTGCCGCACTTGGCGTCGTAAGCCTGACCGTTACCGCTGTGCACCGCCATAATGCAGTTCTGATAATCCATCACCCGCACCGTTTCCTGCGCGGCGAACTGCTGGTGCTGCTTCTCTTGTTTCAGCACGTTCAGCACCGCCTTACAGGGTTGCAGACGCTCCGGCGAACCTTCGGCGGTGTTGATACAGGCGCTGTAAGCCTGCTTCAATTTGGCGTCTTCCGGCGGTGCGGCGGGTTGCGCACAGGCGCTCAAGGCCGCGGCGGCCGCCAACATCAGCATGATTTTTTTCATCGTTGAATTCCCTTAACTGCCCCCGGCGGCGAGGCCGGGGAACGCATCAGAAGATGGTGAATGGCGCGATGACCATGAACTTGACGTCTTTCTCGTCCTGGAAGATGTTGCCGTAACCGCCGCCCCAGCTCGGGATGTTGGTGTGGTTGTCATACTGGGTGTAGTGCAGCTTGATCAGGGTGCCCTTGGCGCGCCCTTCCTGGATGGTGTACATCGCGTCCAGGCTCCAGGCGCTCTCCTTCAGGCGCTGGCTCTGATCGTAGATCGGGTTGGTGCTCGGCTTGGCGTCCCAGGCGTAAACGTAGGAGCCGCCGACCGCCATGCCCGGCAGGTTCCAGTTGCTGAGGTCATACATCACGCCGGCGTACACCGCTTTCTCACCGTTGGCGTTAAAGTCGGAGCGGTTATCCCACCACACGTCCAGACGACCGTTGGACGAGGCGTAGGTCGGGGTCATGCGCTGCAGGAAGAAGCCCTGGTTGCCTTCCGCCTTGACCATGGTGCCTTCCAGACGCCAGTTGAACTGCCCGGTGGTGTAACCGAAGGTCAGCGCCTGCAGCCAGGCCAAGCCGTCGTAGATGCTGTTCGGATCGTTCTTGTCGCTGATGCGGTCTTCCGCACCGTAGAACTGGTAACTGGTGGTCAGCGGGTTGCCGAGCACATCGAATTTGTAAGACGCCTTGGTGAAGTATTGATTCACATAACCCTGCGCCTGGCCGAAGGCGGCTTCCAGTACCAGATCGTTTTTGAAATCGTACTTGGCGCCCAGCGAGTGCAGGTAGG
This sequence comes from Serratia sp. A07, assembly GCF_058725505.1. Classification (NCBI taxonomy): domain Bacteria; kingdom Pseudomonadati; phylum Pseudomonadota; class Gammaproteobacteria; order Enterobacterales; family Yersiniaceae; genus Serratia; species Serratia sp. A07. Next base: position 330,262 of record NZ_JBZXDO010000003.1, on the reverse strand, counting down.
AGACGCGCGTTTTCTTATCGTTCTGGCGGAAGTCGTCCATCTCGATATGCCACGGCGCCTTGTATTTATCGGTCCACATGTAGGAGAAGCTCAACGCACCGGCGTCGCCGTAGTCGAACTTGGCGCCGGCTTCGGCCCCCTGATAGGTGCCCGGCATAAAGCTCCAGTGCGGCGCCAGCAGGGTTTGGCCGCTCGGCTGAATATAGCCGGCGCGCGCCCAGACCGGGCCGTATTTGAATTTGGCGGCGGCTTTGTACAGGCTAACGCCGCCTTTGTCACCGGAATAGTCTTCGTCGTAGGTACGGTTTTTCGAGGAGAACGCGATCTCGTTCGGGTGGCCGCTGGCGCTGGATTCTGCCAGCTCGATGGCGGTAAAGGCGCCGACGTCCAGACCGAACATGTCCCAGGCGTAGCCCGAAGCGAAATCCAGGCTCAGGTTGGCGGTGGAGTGCGACAGGTTGGTGGTGTATTGGTTGTAATCCTTGCTGTCCGGATTGAGATCTTTACGGTCGCGCTCACGTTGCCAGTAATAAATGCCGCCGGTCAGCGTGGAATCATCGATAAACCCTGCGGCTTTCGCCTCAGGCGCCATGGCAAACCCTGTTCCCAACAGCGCGCCCGCGACTGCGAGCGCCAGCGTTTTACGCTGAGCACCGTGCGTACCCATATTGAAATTCCTCTTTGACTTAACTTAAAAGTTGCAGCCGCCTGTGTTCACCACTGCCCTGCACGACTGCCAATAAAAAACCCGAACGGGTAAAAAATATTGCCGACGAGATGTTATTCCCACAGCACTAATTGCTACAGATAGACTATTTTTCGCGACGCGAATTATCAAATGAAAAATGAGGGAGATTTGTCAAAGTATGACAAGGAGCACATATCAGTGAGAATTTGTTACGCTGGTGATCATAGAGGGTGTCGAATAAAAAATTCAATTAAATCAGAATAAATTGAGATACAAGGTCAACCAGAGACGATTAATGGTTTCAGCCTGGCTAAATTCGTCAGTCAGACGATAAAAATTGAGAGCGCTCTCCAAATGAAATTAATTCGCATCACGAATATATAAGAAAAAATGAAGACTAATAGGACTAATATAAGAGAACTAATGGGTTAATGCGTCGCCATTAATTAAACGCATCCCGGATAAAATGAGAGAGGAATAGATCGCGAGCTGAGCGCAGGCATAAAAAAGCGCGGCTTAAAGCCGCGCTGATTCATTAATTTTCGAGGCGAATAAGATTAGCCTTCGATTTTCGCCCAGGTGTCACGCAGGCCGACGGTGCGGTTAAACACCAGATGCTCGGCCGACGAGTGACGGTTGTCGGCGCAGAAGTAACCTTCACGCTCGAACTGATAGGCTTTCTCCGGCTGTGCAGCCGCCAGGCTCGGCTCGACGAAGCCGTGCTTGATGACCAGCGATTCCGGGTTGATGGTGGAGAGGAAGTCCTCCGCCGCGCCCGGATTAGGCACGCTGAACAGGCGATCGTACAGGCGAATTTCCGCCGGCAGCGCGTGCGCCGCTGACACCCAGTGGATCACGCCCTTCACCTTGCGGCCGTCGGCAGGATCTTTGCTCAGCGTTTCCGCATCGTAGCTGCAGAAGATGGTGGTGATCTCGCCCGCTTCGTCCTTCTCGACGCGCTCGGCCTTGATCACGTACGCATTGCGCAGACGCACTTCCTTGCCCAGCACCAGACGCTTGTACTGCTTGTTGGCTTCTTCGCGGAAGTCGGCGCGATCGATATAGATCTCGCGGCTGAACGGCACATCGCGGCTGCCCATTTCCGGCTTGTTCGGGTGGTTAGGCATGGTGACCATTTCCACCGCATCGCCCATGTTCTCGATGACGATTTTCACCGGATCCAGCACCGCCATGGCGCGCGGCGCGTTCTCGTTCAGATCGTCGCGGATGCAGGATTCCAGCGCCACCATCTCGACGTTGTTGTCTTGCTTGGTCACGCCGATGCGCAGGCAGAACTCACGAATCGAGGCGGCGGTATAACCGCGACGGCGCAGTCCGGAGACGGTCGGCATACGCGGATCGTCCCAGCCTTCGACGATCTTCTCGGCCACCAGCTGGTGCAGCTTGCGCTTCGACATGATGGCGTATTCGAGGTTGAGACGCGAAAACTCGTACTGACGCGGGTGGCAAGGAATGGTGATGTTATCCAGCACCCAGTCATACAGACGGCGGTTATCCTGGAATTCCAGGGTGCACAGCGAATGGGTGATCCCTTCCAGCGCATCGGAAATGCAGTGGGTGAAATCGTACATCGGATAGATGCACCATTTATTGCCGGTCTGGTGGTGTTCGGCGAACTTGATGCGGTACAGCACCGGATCGCGCATCACGATAAACGGCGAAGCCATATCGATCTTGGCGCGCAGGCAGGCGGCGCCTTCGGCGAACTCGCCGTTGCGCATCTTCTCGAACAGCGCCAGGTTCTCTTCCACGCTGCGGCCGCGGTACGGGCTGTCTTTGCCCGGCGCGGTCAGGGTGCCGCGATATTCACGGATCTGCTCCGGCGACAGCTCATCGACGTAGGCCAGGCCCTTGGTGATCAGCTCAACCGCATACTGGTGCAGCTGATCGAAATAGTCTGAGGAGTAACGAACGTTGCCGCTCCACTCAAAGCCCAGCCACTCCACGTCGTGCTTGATTGACTCCACGAACTCGATGTCTTCTTTCACCGGGTTGGTGTCATCGAAACGCAGGTTGCACTGGCCCTGATAGTCCTTGGCGATGCCGAAGTTCAGGCAGATGGACTTGGCGTGGCCGATATGCAGATAGCCGTTAGGCTCCGGCGGGAAGCGGGTATGTACCGACGTGTGTTTCCCCGACGCCAGATCTTCATCGACGATCTGACGGATAAAATTGGTTGGGCGGGCTTCAGCCTCACTCATTTCACTGTTCCTCAATGCAAAGCGCTACACATAACCGCCTATGATCCAACAAGCCACGTCTGGAAACAACCGTTTGTTTCACGAAAAATGCGGCGCGTTGCACCGTCGGCGCGCAGCGCACCGCCGTGGGGCAAAACGGAATAAAAAAAGCGGGAAGAGATCGCTCTCTTCCCGCCAAGTCGGGGCAAACTCCGCCATGATGCGTGGCCGGCCCCCGGCACTACTCAGGTAAAAACGGTCTTACTTTTGGATCTCGTACAGCTTGGTCTGACCGGCGACGACAGAGCCGCTGGCCAGCGCCGCCAGGCCGGCGTAGTCGTCAGAGTTGCTGACCACCACCGGGCTTATCATCGAACGCGCGTTGGCGTTCAGATAATCCAGATCCAGTTCCAGAATCGGTTGACCGGCTTTCACTTCCGCGCCCTCTTCCACCAGGCGTTTGAAGCCCTGGCCTTCCAGCGCGACGGTGTCGATCCCCATGTGCACCACGATCTCGGCGCCCTTGTCGGTTTCCAGGCAGAACGCGTGGTTGGTATTGAAGATTTTCACCACGGTGCCGTCCGCCGGCGCCACGACGATGTTGTCGGTCGGGCGAATCGCCAGGCCGTCACCTACCGCCTTGCTGGCGAAAGCTTCGTCCGGCACCTGATCGAGCGCCACGACTTCACCGGTCACCGGCGCCACCAGCGTTTCAAACGCGACTTTCGGTGCGTTCGGTACCGCCTGCGGTTTGGCTTCCGCAGCAGGAGCCGCCGCCGGGGCCGCCGCTGCCGCTACCGGGCCGGCTGCAATCACGTTGCGCATTGCGCTGGCGATAAGTTCAGCACGGGTGCCGACGATCACTTGCACGCTCTGCTTGTTCAGACGGATAACGCCGGATGCGCCGAGGCGTTTCGCCAATGCGTCGTTCACCAGCGCGGAGTCTTTCACGTTCAAACGCAGGCGAGTGATGCAGGCATCGATGCCGGTCAGGTTGTCGGAACCGCCGATCGCGCCGACGTAGCGACGGGCCAGCGTGGTAGTTTCGTTCTCGTCTTTACCGGCGTTGCTGTTGACGTTGACGTCATAACCGTCGGTTTCGTCACCGGCAACCGCCAGCTCGCGACCCGGGGTCATCAGGTTGAACTTATTGATGGTGAAGCGGAACACCACATAGTAGATAACGAAGAACACCAGCCCCTGCGGGATCAGCATGTACCAGTGGGTCGCCAACGGGTTGCGCGACGACAGCACCATATCCACCAAACCGGCGCTGAAGCCGAAACCGGCAATCCAGTGCATGCTGGCGGCGATGAAGACGGAAATCCCGGTCAAGATCGCGTGAAGCACATACAGCACCGGCGCCACAAACATGAAGGAGAATTCCAGCGGTTCGGTGATGCCGGTAAAGAAGGCAGCGAATGCCCCCGCCATCATGATCCCCAGCACTTTCGCCTTATTCTCAGGGCGCGCGCAGTGATAGATAGCCAGCGCTGCGCCCGGCAGACCAAACATCATGATCGGGAAGAAGCCCGCCTGATAACGGCCGGTGATGCCGACGACCGCTTTACCGGCTTCGATCGACTGCTGGCCGCCAAGGAAGTTAGGGATATCGTTGATGCCGGCCACGTCGAACCAGAACACCGAGTTCAGCGCGTGGTGCAGGCCGACCGGGATCAGCAGACGGTTGAAGAAGGCATAGATGCCCGCGCCGACGGAGCCCAATTTCTGGATGTGTTCGCCGAAGCTCACCAGAGCGCCGAACACCACTGGCCAGACATACATCAGGATGTAAGCGACCAGGATCATCAGGAAGGAAATGAGGATCGGCACCAGACGGCGGCCGCTGAAGAACGACAGCGCCTTAGGCAGCTCGACGCCGCTGAAGCGGTTGTACACTTCGGCGGAGATGATACCCACCAGAATACCGACGAACTGGTTTTCAATTTTGCCGAACGCGGCAGGCACCTGGTCGAGGGGGATCTTCTGAATCATCGACACGGCGGCCGGTGAACAGAGGGTGGTCAGCACCAGGAAACCAACGAAGCCGGTCAGTGCGGCAGAGCCGTCCTTGTCTTTGGACATGCCGTAGGCCACACCGATGGCGAACAGCACGGCCATATGATCGATAATGGCTGAACCGGATTTGATAAATAATGCGGCAAGCGCGTTGTCGCCGCCCCAACCAACAGGGTCAATCCAGTACCCGACGCCCATCAAGATGGCGGCGGCAGGCAGCGTGGCGACCGGCACCATCAGCGCCCGTCCCACCTTTTGCAAATAACTAAGAATGTTCACCTTTTCCCCCTATGTTGTCCGCGGACGGACCCTATTAGTAGTTTATTTGGATCTCTCACTACCTTTTTAGAAACAATGCTTGGCACGTATCACTCATGCCGAGTGTAAAAAATTTATTTTGTATCGCAAATTAAAACCTCCCTTTTTGTGATAAATATCACCAAAAAGTAGTCTTTCCCTCCCAGATTGCTGGCCATCACACAAAACTTATTTTATCATTCAAAAAATCAACCGGACGGACGATTCACGCGAGAATCATAAAGCTGGGTTACGCTTAGGACTCCCGCAGGCCCGTACAGTATAGCTTTAGTTTACTTATCCCAAGAGGTGTTAGATGAGACTTATCCCACTGAAAGATACCGCACAAGTCGGCAAATGGGCCGCGCGTCATATCGTTCAACGCATCAACGCATTCAAGCCAACCGCAGAGCGCCCGTTTGTCCTCGGCCTTCCCACCGGCGGCACGCCGCTGGAAGCCTACAAACATCTGATTGCGATGCACAAAGCAGGTGAAGTAAGCTTTAAGCATGTTGTGACTTTCAACATGGACGAGTACGTTGGCCTGCCGCAGGAACACCCGGAAAGCTACCACACCTTCATGTACCGCAACTTCTTTGACCACGTTGATATCCCTCGTGAAAATATCAACCTGCTGAACGGCAACGCCGCGGATGTCGACGCCGAGTGCCGCCAGTACGAAGAGAAGATCAAGTCTTACGGCAAAATTAACCTGTTCATGGGCGGCGTGGGCATCGACGGCCATATCGCGTTCAACGAGCCGGCTTCGTCCCTGGCTTCACGCACCCGCATCAAAACGCTGACCGAAGACACCCGCATCGCCAACTCGCGCTTCTTCGGCGGCGACGTCAGCCTGGTGCCGAAATATGCGCTGACCGTCGGCGTGGGCACGCTGCTGGACGCGGAAGAAGTGATGATCCTGGTGACCGGCCACGCCAAGGCGCAGGCGCTGGAAGCCGCGGTGGAAGGCAACATCAACCACATGTGGACCATCAGCTGCCTGCAGCTGCACGCCAAAGCGGTGGTGGTGTGCGACGAGCCGGCCACCATGGAGCTGAAAGTCAAAACCGTCAAATATTTCCGCGAGTTAGAAGCGGAAAGCGTGAAAAGTCTTTAATCTTTGCAGGGGGCTACGATGTTCGCTTTAACCCACGGCCGAATCTATACCGGCCACGACGTACTTGATGACCATGCAGTCATTATCGCTGATGGGCTGATCGAGAGAGTCTGCCCGGCGGCTGAATTGCCCGCCGGCATCGAAACGCGCGACCTGGGTGGCGCCATCCTGGCCCCCGGGCTTATCGACGTGCAGCTGAACGGCTGCGGCGGCGTCCAGTTCAACGATTCGCTGGAAGCGATTTCGGAAGAAACGCTGGAGATCATGCAGCGCGCCAACGAGAAATCCGGCTGCACCAGCTATCTGCCGACGCTGATCACCAGCAGCGACGCATTCATGAAGCACAGCGTCGACGTGATGCGCGCTTATCTGAAAAAGCACCAAAACCAGGCGCTGGGCCTGCACCTGGAAGGGCCGTACCTCAGCCCGGTGAAAAAAGGCACCCATAACCCGGCGTTCATTCGCAAGCCAACTCAGGACATGATCGATTACCTGTGCGCCAACGCCGACGTGATCACCAAGGTGACGCTGGCGCCGGAAATGGTTGAGCCGCACGTTATCGAGCAGCTGACCAAGGCCGGCATCGTGGTCTCCGCCGGCCACTCGAACGCCACCTACGATCAGGCGCGCACCGGCTTCGCCGCCGGCATCAGCTTCGCCACCCACCTGTACAACGCCATGCCGTATATCACCGGCCGCGAACCGGGGCTGATGGGGGCGATCTTCGATACGCCGGAGGTCTATACCGGCATCATCGCCGACGGCCATCACGTGGCCTGGGCGAGTATCCGTAACGCCAAACGCCTGAAAGGTGATAAATTGGTATTGGTCACCGACGCGACCGCGCCGGCAGGTGCAGATATTGACCAATTTATTTTCGCCGGTAAAACAATATACTATCGGGATGGGCTGTGCGTGGATGAGAACGGTACCCTGAGCGGTTCCGCACTGACCATGATCGAAGCGGTGCAAAACAGCGTCGAGCATGTCGGCATCGCGCTGGACGAAGCGCTGCGCATGGCGACGCTGTATCCGGCGCGCGCCATCGGCGTCGAGCAGCGTCTGGGCACCATCGAAGCCGGCAAGGTGGCTAACCTGACCGCCTTCACCCGTGATTTCAAGATCACCAAAACGCTCGTTAACGGTAACGAGGTTTAATTCAATGAACAGCGAGTAACATTATTGATGAGCACTGGCGGACAAGCACAAATAGGGAACGTTGACTTAGTCAAACAGCTTAACGGCGCGGCAGTTTACCGCCTGATCGACCAGCAGGGCCCGATCTCGCGCATTCAAATTGCCGAACTCAGCCAGCTTGCCCCCGCCAGCGTCACCAAAATTACTCGCCAGCTGCTGGAGCGCGGGCTGATCAAAGAAGTCGATCAGCAAGCCTCCACCGGCGGCCGCCGCGCGATCTCCATCGTGTCGGAAACCCGTCATTTCCATACCGTCGCGGTACGTCTCGGCCGCCACGACGCCACCATCACCCTGTATGACATGAGCGGTAAATCGCTCAGCGAAGAACACTATCCGCTGCCGGAACGCACCCAGGAAACGCTGGAAAATGCGCTGTTCGCCGCCATCGCCCAATTCATCGAAGCAAACCAGCGCCGCCTGCGCGAGCTGATCGCCATCGCGGTGATCCTGCCCGGCCTGGTGGATCCGGCGCTGGGCGTGGTGCGCTACATGCCGCACATCAGCGTCAGCAACTGGGCACTGGTCGACAACCTGCAGCAGCGCTTCAACGTCACCAGCTTCGTCGGCCACGACATCCGCAGCCTGGCGCTGGCGGAGCACTACTTCGGCGCTACCCGCGACTGCGAAGACTCTATTCTGGTGCGCCTGCACCGCGGCACCGGCGCCGGCATCATCGTCAACGGGCAGATTTTTCTCGGCAATAACGGCAACGTCGGCGAAATCGGCCATATCCAAATCGATCCGCTGGGTGAACGCTGCCACTGCGGCAACTTCGGCTGCCTGGAAACCGTAGCCGCCAACGCGGCGATCGAACAGCGCGTGCGCCAGCTGCTGAGCCAGGGCTACCCGAGCAAACTGACGCTGGAAGACTGCGGCATCAACGCCATCTGCAAGGCCGCCAACCGCGGCGATCTGCTGGCCAGCGAAGTGATCGAACACGTCGGCCGCTATCTGGGCAAGGCGGTGGCCATCGCCATCAACCTGTTCAATCCGCAGAAGGTGGTGATCGCCGGTGAGATCACCGAAGCGGACAAGGTGCTGCTGCCGGCGATCCAGAGCTGCATCAATACCCAGGTGCTGAAGGACTTCCGCAAAAATCTGCCGGTGGTGACCTCCGAACTCAATCATCGCTCGGCGATCGGCGCTTTCGCCCTGGCCAAACGCGCGATGCTCAACGGCGTGCTCTTGCAGCGATTGCTGGAAAGCTGATCCGCCGCTTCTGGCAGGTGTGTTATCGTCACCCCTTGCCTGCCGTAATCATGAGAAACAGCGACAAATGAAAATCAAAAACGTTATATGCGATATCGACGGCGTGCTGCTGCATGACAATACGCCGGTGCCCGGCGCCGATCTGTTCCTGGCGCGCATCCAGGAACAAGGCATGCCGCTGGTGGTGCTGACCAACTACCCGTCACAGACCGCGCAGGATCTGGCGAACCGCTTCGCCGCCGCCGGGCTGGAAGTGCCGGAGAGCGCGTTCTATACCTCGGCGATGGCCACCGCCGATTTCCTGCGCCGCCAGGAAGGCAAAAAAGCCTACGTGGTCGGCGAAGGCGCCCTGATCCATGAGCTGTACAAAGCCGGTTTCACCATCACCGACATCAACCCGGATTTCGTGATCGTCGGTGAAACCCGCTCTTACAACTGGGACATGATGCACAAGGCCGCCTACTTCGTCAGTAACGGCGCACGCTTTATCGCCACCAACCCGGATAGCCACGGCCACGGCTTCTCGCCGGCCTGCGGTGCGCTGTGCGCCCCCATCGAGAAGATCACCGGCCGCAAGCCGTTTTACGTCGGCAAGCCCAGCCCGTGGATCATTCGCGCCGCATTGAACAAAATGCAGGCGCACTCGGAAGAGACGGTGATCGTCGGCGACAACCTGCGCACCGACATTCTGGCGGGCTTCCAGGCCGGTCTGGAAACCGTGCTGGTGCTGTCCGGCGTCTCCACGCTGAGCGACATCGAAACCATGCCGTTCCGCCCGAGCTACGTCTACCCTTCCGTTGCCGATATCACCATCTTCTGATGCATTTATGGCGGCTGCCCGGCCGCCATTATTTCTCTCTTCCTGACCGCAGTTTGAATTTAATTCGTTCATGGCCGCAAAAGGTTTCAGCCTGCCTGCGCTAAAAATCCTCATTATAACCTTACGCCCCGCCAATAGCTGATATTGCCGGCCAGCGGAAAACCTTTACCCCTAATTAATGAGGCTACCATGAGCACAAATAACATGATTAATGCCGCCGCCGATGACGCAGCCATTATGCCGACTATCGCCAATAAAAAAATCCTGATGGGTTTTTGGCACAACTGGGCCGCCGGCGCCAGTGACGGCTATCAGCAAGGCCAGTTTGCCAATATGAACCTGACCGACATTCCCGCCGAATACAACGTGGTGGCCGTCGCCTTTATGAAAGGCCAGGGCATCCCAACCTTCAAACCTTACAACCTGTCCGACGCCGAGTTCCGCCGCCAGGTGGGCGTGCTGAACAGCCAGGGCCGCGCGGTGCTGATCTCCCTCGGCGGCGCAGACGCGCATATCGAGCTGAAAACCGGCGACGAAGATAAGCTGAAAGACGAGATTATTCGTCTGGTGGAAGTCTATGGCTTCGACGGCCTGGATATCGATTTGGAACAGGCGGCAATCGGTGCGGCCAATAATAAAACCGTCTTGCCTGCGGCATTGAAAAAAGTAAAAGACTATTACGCCGCGCAGGGGAAAAACTTTATTATCAGCATGGCGCCGGAATTCCCGTATTTACGCACCAACGGCACCTACCTGGATTATATCAACGCCCTCGAAGGCTATTATGACTTTATCGCGCCGCAATATTATAACCAGGGTGGCGACGGTATTTGGGTGGACGAACTCAACGCCTGGATCACGCAGAATAACGACGCCATGAAAGAGGACTTCCTCTACTACCTGACGGAAAGCCTGGTCACCGGCACCCGCGGCTATGCGAAGATCCCGGCGGCGAAATTCGTCATCGGCCTGCCGAGCAACAACGACGCCGCCGCCACCGGCTACGTGATCGATAAACAGGCCGTATATAACGCCTTCTCCCGCCTCGACGCCAAGAACCTGTCGATCAAGGGCCTGATGACCTGGTCAATCAACTGGGACAACGGTAAGAGCAAAGCCGGCGTGGCCTACAACTGGGAATTCAAAACCCGCTACGCGCCGCTGATTCAGGGCGGCGTTACCCCACCGCCGGGAAAACCTAATGCACCGACTGCGCTGACGGTCGCCGAGCTGGGCGCCACCTCGCTGAAGCTGAGCTGGGCCGCCGCCACCGGCGCCTTACCGATCGCCAGTTACACAGTCTACCGCAACGGCACCCCGATCGGCCAGACCGCCGGCCTGTCGCTGGCCGACAGCGGCCTGACCCCGGCCACCCAGTACAGCTACTTCGTTACCGCCACCGACAGCCAGGGCAATACCTCGCTGCCGAGCAGCGCGCTGGCGGTTAAAACCGCCAACGACGGCACGCCACCCGATCCGGGGGCGCCCGAGTGGCAGAACAACCACAGCTACAAAGCCGGCGACGTGGTGAGTTATAAAGGCAAGAAATACACCTGTATCCAGGCGCACACCTCCAACGCCGGCTGGACGCCGGACGCCGCCTTCACCCTGTGGCAGCTCATCGCCTAATCGCTAATCGATTGCCGGCCAAACCGGCCGGCAATCCCGTCATCACGCTAAAAATTGCATAATCGTTAAATTTTCCCGCCAATAACTGAAAATCCGTTAAAAATCGCAGCCACGCAAACAACTATTTCTCAGCGTATGGCTAAAACACTTGCATCTCCTGCAGCTTTAGGCGCATTTTCATAACCACAGCGCAGCAAAACCGCGTTATCGCTGATGAATCGGCAATGCTGCCCATAACAGTAAAAAACAACATCACAGTCATGAAAGCCCGTTAGGAGAGTTGTATGTGTTCTATTTTCGGTGTGCTCGATCTGAAGTCCGATCCCGTTGAACTGCGTAAGAACGCGCTGGAGCTGTCGCGTCTGATGCGCCACCGCGGCCCGGATTGGTCCGGCGTTTACGCCAGCGACAAAGCCATTTTGGCCCACGAACGCCTGTCGATCGTCGACGTCAACAACGGCGCTCAACCGCTGTACAACGCCGCGCACACCCACGTTCTGGCGGTCAACGGCGAAATTTACAACCACCAGGCGCTGCGCCAACAGCTGAGCGACCGCTACGCGTTCCAGACCGGGTCCGACTGTGAAGTGATCCTGGCGCTGTACCAGGAGAAAGGCCCGGATTTCCTCGACGATCTGCAAGGCATGTTCGCCTTCGCCCTGTATGACACCGAAAAAGACGCTTACCTGATCGGCCGCGATCACCTGGGCATCATCCCGCTGTACATGGGCCACGATGAGCACGGCAACCTGTACGTCGCTTCGGAAATGAAAGCGCTGGTGCCGGTGTGCCGCACCATCAAGGAATTCCCGGCCGGCAGCTACCTGTGGAGCCAGGACGGTGAGATCCGCGAATACTATCGCCGCGATTGGTTCGATTACGACAGCGTCAAAGACAACGTGACCGACGCCGCCGCCTTGCGCACCGCGCTGGAAGAGTCGGTGAAAAGCCACCTGATGTCCGACGTGCCTTACGGCGTGCTGCTGTCGGGCGGGCTGGACTCCTCGGTCATCTCGGCGATCACCAAGAAGTACGCCGCGCGCCGCGTGGAAGATCAGGAACGCAGCGAAGCCTGGTGGCCGCAGCTGCACTCCTTCGCCGTCGGTCTGGAAGGCTCGCCGGATCTGCGCGCCGCGCAGGAGGTCGCCAACCATCTGGGCACCGTGCACCATGAGATCCACTTCACCGTGCAGGAAGGCCTGGACGCCATCCGCGACGTGATTTACCACATCGAAACCTATGACGTCACCACCATTCGCGCCTCGACGCCAATGTACCTGATGTCACGCAAAATCAAGGCGATGGGCATCAAGATGGTGCTTTCCGGCGAAGGCGCGGACGAAGTGTTCGGCGGCTACCTTTACTTCCATAAGGCGCCGGACGCCCGCGAATTCCACGAAGAGACCGTGCGCAAGCTGCTGGCGCTGCATATGTTCGACTGCGCGCGCGCCAACAAGGCGATGTCCGCCTGGGGCGTTGAGGCCCGCGTGCCGTTCCTGGACAAGAAATTCCTCGACGTGGCGATGCGCATCAACCCGAAAGATAAAATGTGCGGCAACGGAAAATGGAAAAACACATCGTCCGCGAATGTTTCGAGTCCTATTTGCCGGCCAGCGTGGCCTGGCGCCAAAAAGAGCAGTTCTCCGACGGCGTCGGCTACAGCTGGATCGACACGCTAAAAGAGGTCGCTGCGCAGCAAATCAGCGATCAACAGCTCGAAACCGCGCGTTTCCGCTTCCCGTACAACACGCCGACCTCGAAAGAAGGCTACCTGTACCGCGAGATCTTCGAGGAGCTGTTCCCGCTGCCGAGCGCCGCCGAATGCGTGCCGGGCGGCCCGTCCGTCGCCTGTTCGTCCGCCAAGGCCATCGAATGGGACGAATCGTTCAAGAAGATGGACGATCCTTCCGGCCGCGCCGTCGGCGTGCACCAGGCCGCCTATAAATAATCGCGCGGCGTTTTCCCCAAGGCGGGCCTTTTGGCCCGCCTTTTTGTTGCCTTTTCCCCCCGCCAACTGCCTGAATTGCCGATTTTATCGCCATAATGTTCACAACCCAGACAAACGGCGCTTCCCGGCACTTTTTCGGGAAAAAACTTGTTGACGCAAATCGGTCATATACGCATAATGCGCCCCGCAACGCCGATGAAGGCAAAGCAAAAAAAGAGGGCTACGTAGCTCAGCTGGTTAGAGCACATCACTCATAATGATGGGGTCACAGGTTCGAATCCCGTCGTAGCCACCATCTCTTTTTTGCATTGCGGGAGTGGCGAAATTGGTAGACGCACCAGATTTAGGTTCTGGCGCCGCAAGGTGTGCGAGTTCAAGTCTCGCCTCCCGCACCATTTCTCTTCATCGTCGGCGCAGTATGTTGATGGGGTATCGCCAAGCGGTAAGGCACCGGTTTTTGATACCGGCATTCCCTGGTTCGAATCCAGGTACCCCAGCCATAACAAACTGCTTGCAAATCAAAGAAGTAAAAAGTAACATCGGCTACGTAGCTCAGCTGGTTAGAGCACATCACTCATAATGATGGGGTCACAGGTTCAAATCCCGTCGTAGCCACCATAATTGGGGTGTCGCCAAGCGGTAAGGCTCTGGTTTCTGATACCAGCATACCCAGGTTCGAATCCTGGCACCCCAGCCATATTTAGAAAAGCCCGCTTCGGCGGGCTTTTTGCTGTCTGGCGTTCAGTCAATCCTAACGGGCCCAGCCGCAGCTGAGCCCTGTCGGTTACAATCCCAACGCGTACTTCAACGCATGCTCTTTCAGCTTGCCCGCCCGCTGCGCGGCCATCAGCGCCAGATTGCGCGCGACGTTCAGCGGCGCCAGGTTATTGCTGAAAGCCGCATAGAACAGATCCATCCCGCTCTGCATCAGCAGATTGTCGGTACGGCGGCGGCGCTGATAACGCAGCAGTACCGCCTCGCTGCTCCAGTCCTCTCCCTGCTCCCGCGCATCGCTCAATACGTTCAGCAAGGCATCTACGTCGCGATACCCCAGATTGACGCCCTGCCCCGCCAGCGGATTGATGGTATGCGCCGCATCCCCCAGCAGTGCCAGCCCCGGCAGCACGTAGCGCTGCGCATGACGCCGCGTCAGCGGGAACGAACCGGCGGCGTGCACCTTGACCGGGCCCAGTCGCGCCGGGAAAGCGGCGGCGATCTCACGCTCCAGCTGCGCCGGCGGCATCGCCTGCAGCTGGCGAATGCGCTGCGGGCTGTCATACCACACCAGCGACGCCCAGCTGTCGTACAGCGGCAGGAAGGCGCGCGGCCCAGACGGGAAGAAACGCTGCCAGGTCACATCCTGCTGCGGCGCGCCGGTATCGACGGTGATCAACATGCACGCCTGACGATACTGCCAGCCGTTGGTGCCGATCGCCGCCAGCTTGCGCACCTGCGAGTTGGCGCCGTCGGCGCCGACAACCAGGCGCGCCTGCAGCATCTCGCCGCCGTCCAGCGTCAGCTGCCAGGCATTGTCCGCCCGCTGCAGCGATTGCAGCCTGGCGGGGCATAGCAGCGTCAGGTTGGCGCACTGCGCGAACTGCTGCCACAGCGCCAGCTGCAGAATGCGGTTTTCCACCATAAAGCCCAGCTCGGGCAGCCCCAGGGACACCGCGTCGAACGCCACGCGCGACGACGCCCATTCCCAGGTCTCCAGCCGGCGATACGGCGCTGTGCGCATCGCCGTCACGGCCTGCCAGGCGCCGAGCTGTTTCAGCAGCCCCACCGAGGTGCAGCCGATAGCGGAAATGCGCAGATCCGGCGGGCTTTGCGCCTCGAACGCCTGCGGCGCCTGATGTTCCAGCAACGCCACCGACCAGCCCGCCTGCGCCAGCCCCAGGGCCGCCGCCGCGCCGACCATGCCGCCGCCCACCACCACCGCGTCATACCGATTTTGAGATGTCTTCATATTGGCTATGTTTTCTGTGTGAATGCTCGCCATCCCACCCGGCATGGCGTTTTGCGCAGTGTACCGGATTTTCGCTCCGGCTTCAGGTCGCGTGCCATTTTCCCCCGCGCTGGTCACAACGGCGGCAAATGATTACAATACGCGCCCTGCATGTCGCGTAACGCAACTTTCGCTCCGCACTGAGTAATGGCAAGTCAATGACGAAAAAACTACATATCAAAACCTGGGGCTGCCAGATGAATGAGTATGATTCATCGAAAATGGCCGACCTGTTGAACAGCACGCACGGCTTCGAGTGGACCGAAAACGCCGAAGAGGCGGACGTGCTGCTGCTGAACACCTGCTCGATCCGTGAAAAAGCGCAGGAGAAAGTTTTCGCCATGCTGGGGCGCTGGCGCTTGCTGAAAGAAAAGAACCCGTCTGTCATCATCGGCGTCGGCGGTTGCGTGGCCTCGCAAGAAGGCGAACTGATCCGCAGCCGCGCGCCCTGCGTCGACGTGGTCTTCGGCCCGCAGACCCTGCACCGCCTACCGGAAATGATCAATCACGTTCAGGGCACCCGCAGCCCGGTGGTCGACATCAGCTTCCCGGAGATCGAAAAGTTCGACCGTCTGCCGGAACCGCGCGCCGAAGGCCCGACCGCATTCGTGTCGATCATGGAAGGCTGCAACAAATACTGCACCTTCTGCGTGGTGCCTTACACCCGCGGTGAAGAAGTGAGCCGCCCGAGCGACGACGTGCTGTTCGAAATCGCCCAACTGGCGGCGCAGGGCGTGCGCGAGGTCAACCTGCTCGGCCAAAACGTCAACGCTTACCGCGGCGCCACGCATGACGGCGAGATCTGTTCGTTCGCCGAACTGCTGCGCCTGGTGGCGGCCATCGACGGCATCGATCGCATTCGCTTCACCACCAGCCACCCTATCGAGTTCACCGATGACATCATCGCGGTGTACGAAGACACGCCGGAGCTGGTCAGCTTCCTGCATCTGCCGGTGCAGAGCGGTTCGGACCGCATCCTGACCATGATGAAACGCGCGCACACCGCGCTGGAGTACAAGGCGATTATCGGCAAGCTGCGCAAGGCGCGGCCGGCCATTCAGCTCAGCTCCGATTTCATCGTCGGTTTCCCGGGCGAAAGCCAGGCCGACTTCGAACAGACCATGAACCTGATCGCCGACGTCAATTTCGACGTCAGCTTCAGCTTCATCTATTCGTCGCGCCCGGGCACCCCGGCGGCGGACATGGTCGACGACGTCAGCGAAGAAGAGAAAAAACAGCGGCTGTATATTCTGCAGGATCGCATCAACCAGCAGGCGCTGCAGTTCAGCCGCCGCATGCTCGGCACCGTCCAGCGCATTCTGGTGGAGGGCACCTCGCGCAAAAGCGTGATGGAGTTGGCCGGGCGCACGGAGTGCAACCGTGTGGTAAACTTCGAGGGCACGCCCGACATGATCGGCCAGTTCGTCGACGTGGAAATTACCGAGGTGCTGACCAACACCCTGCGCGGCGCAGTGGTGCGCACCGAACAGCAGATGGATCTGCGCGTACATGAATCCCCGCAGTCGGTGATCGCCCGTACCCGCAAAGAAAACGCGCTGGGCGTCGGCATTTACCAGCCTTGACGCCGCGGCGGCCGCCTTATCGCCGCCCATTCGCGCTACTCCTTACCGTTTCTCCGCCGGGCGCCCGCGCCCGGTGATTTTCTTTTTTATTTTTTTATTGTTGAAGAGGCGACATAACATGCAACTCCCACACTGCCCGAAGTGCAACTCCGAATACACCTACCAGGACAATGCCCTGTTCATCTGCCCTGAGTGCGCCCACGAGTGGAGTGACAGCGCCCCGGCGGAAGATCAGGACGCGCTGATCGTCAAAGACGCCAACGGCAATCTGCTGGCGGACGGCGATGCGGTCACCGTGATCAAAGACCTGAAGGTCAAAGGCAGCTCCTCGATGCTGAAGATCGGCACCAAGGTGAAAAACATTCGCCTGGTCGAAGGCGATCACAACATCGACTGCAAAATCGACGGCTTCGGCCCGATGAAGCTGAAATCCGAGTTCGTGAAAAAGAACTGATTCACGGCGGCCTTGTTCTGTGATGACGCGGCGGGCTTTGCGCCCCGCCGCGTTTTTTCCTTATCTTCCCTTGAATTCCGCCGATGGCGCACAGATAGATCAGCGGTAAACTTGCGCCGTTGCGGCGCACCATGAATAATTCAAGAAAGAGAGTATTCAGGCTCGTCCTGAACGCGCGCGTCCCGAACGCGCTATGTGACATCAACCAGGCCCGATGTGACCTAGAGGAATAGTTTGAACGTCGCAACACAAGAAATTTTGTTAGAGCCCGCAGACAATAAGCGTTTGCTCAGCCTGTGCGGCCCGTTTGATGACAACATCAAGCAACTCGAGCGCCGATTGGGCATTGAAATCAATCGCCGCGACAACCGTTTCAAGCTGGTCGGCAAAAACCTGTGCGTGGTTGCCGCCGCCGATATCCTGCGCCATCTGTACGTGGATACCGCGCCGATTCGCGGCGTGATCCCGGATATCGACCCAGAGCAAATCCACCTGGCTATCAAAGAGAGCCGGGTGTTGGAACAGGTGGCCGACAGCGTGCCGGATTATGGCAAGGCGGTCACCATTAAAACCAAGCGCGGCATGGTGAAACCGCGTACGCCTAACCAGGCGCAGTACATCGCCAACATTCTCGATCACGACATCACCTTCGGCATCGGCCCGGCGGGCACCGGCAAAACCTACCTGGCGGTCGCCGCCGCGGTGGATGCGTTGGAGCGCCAGGAAATTCGCCGCATTTTGCTGACACGCCCTGCGGTCGAAGCCGGCGAAAAACTGGGCTTCCTGCCCGGCGATCTGAGCCAGAAGGTCGATCCTTACCTGCGCCCGCTGTACGACGCCCTGTTCGAGATGCTGGGCTTCGAGCGCGTGGAGAAGCTCATCGAGCGCAACGTGATCGAAGTCGCGCCGCTGGCCTATATGCGCGGCCGTACGCTGAACGACGCCTTTATCATTCTGGATGAGAGCCAGAACACCACCATCGAACAGATGAAGATGTTCCTGACGCGCATCGGCTTCAACTCGAAGGCGGTCATCACCGGCGACGTCACCCAGATCGACCTGCCGCGCAACCAGAAATCCGGCCTGCGCCACGCGGTGGAAGTGCTGTCGGACGTGGAAGAACTGAGCTTCAACTTCTTCCACAGCGAAGACGTGGTGCGCCATCCGGTGGTGGCCCGCGTAGTCATCGCCTATGAGGCCTGGGAAGCGGCCGAACAGAAACGCAAAGACGCGATTGCCGAACAACGTAAGCGCGAGGCGCTCGCCGCCTCCGAGCAGGAGACACCATGAGTCAGGTGATTTTGGATCTGCAGATTGCCTGTGAAAGCGGCGACGGCCTGCCGGATGAGGCCACCTTCCAGCGCTGGCTGGAAGGCGTGCTGCCGCAATTTCAGGAAGAGGCCGAGGTGACCGTGCGTCTGGTGGACGAAGCGGAAAGCCACGAGCTGAACCTGACCTACCGCGGCAAAGACAAGCCGACCAACGTGCTCTCTTTCCCGTTCGAGGCCCCGCCGGGCATCGAGCTGCCGCTGCTTGGCGATCTGATCATCTGCCGCCAGGTGGTTGAACAGGAAGCGATTGAGCAAGGCAAGGCGCTGGAGGCCCACTGGGCGCATATGGTTGTCCATGGCAGTCTTCATCTGCTAGGGTATGACCACATCGAAGACGATGAAGCCGAAGAAATGGAGTCTTTGGAAACCGAAATCATGCACGGACTGGGTTATCCTGATCCGTACCTGGCGGAAAAAGACCCCGTCTGACGTCAGCCGTTTACCCTACAGCCCCCATGCGGGGCTGTCGCTGACGCCCCTTAACTCTGACATGAGTGACAGTAACGAAAACGCCATGAGCGACGACCATTCACAAAGCAATGACAGCCCCAGTCCCAAGAAGGGGTTCTTTACTCTTATCCTTAACCAGCTGTTCCACGGCGAACCCAAAAACCGTGGCGATCTGGTCGAGCTGATCCGTGATTCCGAACAAAACGACCTGATCGATCCCGATACCCGCGACATGCTGGAAGGCGTGATGGATATCGCCGAACAGCGCGTGCGCGACATCATGATCCCCCGCTCCCAGATGGTGACGCTCAAGCGCAACCAGACGCTGGAAGAGTGCCTGGACGTGATTATCGACTCCGCCCACTCGCGCTTCCCGGTGATCAGCGAAGACAAAGATCACATCGAAGGCATCCTGATGGCCAAGGATCTGCTGCCGTTCATGCGCGCAGACTCCGAGCCGTTCAGCATCGACAAGGTGCTGCGCACCGCGGTGGTGGTGCCGGAAAGCAAGCGCGTCGACCGGATGCTGAAAGAGTTCCGCTCCCAGCGCTATCACATGGCGATTGTCATTGACGAATTCGGCGGCGTATCCGGCCTGGTCACCATCGAAGACATTCTGGAACTGATCGTCGGCGAGATCGAAGACGAATACGACGACGAAGACGATCTAGATATCCGCCAGCTCAGCCGCCACATGTACACCGTGCGCGCGCTGGCCCCGATCGAAGACTTCAACGACGCCTTCGGCACCCATTTCAGCGACGACGAGGTCGATACCATCGGCGGTCTGGTGATGCAGGCCTTCGGTCACCTGCCGGCGCGCGGGGAAACCATTGAAATCGAAGGTTACCTATTTAAAGTTGCCATGGCCGACAGTCGACGTATTATCCAGGTTCATGTAAAAATTCCGGACGATTCTCCACCACCGAAACTGGAAGATTAAATCCAACATGGCTAAAGCCTCATTACTTGAACGCCAACGGGTTCGCGCCCTGCTGGCGCTGTTGTCAGGTGCCGGCGGGACGCTGGCGTTCTCGCCCTACGACTTCTGGCCCGCGGCCATCGTCTCCCTGTTCGGCCTGCTGGCCGTTACCCTCAATCGCACCACCAAACAGTCTGCCCTGCTCGGCTTTGTCTGGGGCTTCGGGCTGTTCGGCAGCGGCATCAACTGGGTGTATGTCAGCATCGCCGATTTCGGCGGCATGCCTTTCGCCGTCAACGTCTTCCTGGTGGTGCTGCTCGCCGCTTACCTGTCGCTGTATACCGGGCTGTTCGCCGGGCTGCTGACGCGCCTGTGGCCGGCCACCCGCTGGTGGCGGCTGGCCATCGCCGCGCCGGCGCTGTGGCAGGTGACCGAATTCCTGCGCGGCTGGGTGCTGACCGGCTTCCCGTGGCTGCAGTTCGGCTACAGCCAGATCAACGGCCCGCTGAAGGGCATCGCGCCGCTGCTGGGCGTCGACGCCATCACCTTTGTGCTGATGGCCATCGCCGGCCTGCTGGTGTACGCCGTCAATCAGCGCCGCCTGTCGGCTGCGATCATCGCCGCCGCGCTGCTGCTGTTGCCGTGGCCGCTGCGCCAGCTGCAGTGGTTTACTCCGCAGCCGGAGAAAGCGGTGAACGTCGCCATGGTGCAAGGCAACATCGCCCAGTCGATGAAATGGGATCCGAAAGCGCTGGTCAGCACGCTGCAAACCTATCTGGACGAAACCCGTCCATACGTAGGCAAGGCGCCGATCGTCATCTGGCCGGAGTCCGCCATCCCGGATTATGAAGCCAACCAGAACGGCTTCCTGACCATGATGGACGACCTGATGCGGGCGAAGAACAGCAGCCTGATCACCGGCATCGTCGACGTGCGCGCCACGCCACAGGGCCAGCAGATCTACAACAGCGCCATCGTGCTCGGCGAACCGACGCCGTACAGCTACCCGGCCAAGGATCGCTACAACAAGCACCACCTGGTGCCTTTCGGCGAGTTCGTGCCGCTGGAAACCCTGCTGCGGCCGCTGGCGCCGTTCTTCGATCTGCCGATGTCCTCCTTCAGCCGCGGCGACTACGTGCAGCCGCAGCTCAGCGTGCGCGGGTACAACCTGACGGCGGCCATCTGCTACGAAATCGTCCTGGGCCAGCAGGTACGCGATAACTTCCGCCCGGACACCAATTTCCTGCTGACCATCTCCAACGATGCCTGGTTCGGCCACTCTATCGGCCCGTGGCAGCACTTCCAGATGGCGCGCATGCGGGCGCTGGAGCTCGGCCGGCCGCTGCTGCGCAGCACCAACAACGGCGTTACCGCCGCGGTGGATGCGAACGGCGAGGTGATCGCCGAGATCCCGCAGTTTACCCGTCAGGTGCTCGAAGTGAAGGTCACGCCGACCACCGGCGTCACGCCTTACGCACGCTTCGGCGCCACGCCGCTGTGGGTGATAACCCTGCTGCTGGGCGGCTGGGCGCTGATGTTGGGCCTGCGCCGCAAATAGTCCTTCTCGCCGGGGCGCGCCCGCCGCGCCCCGCGTTCTCGTCACTGTCTCCTCCTTGGTCAGAAAACGCCGTTAAATCAACGCGGCTGGCACACTCCTTGCTTTAACTATGGTGACATCGCGCGCCGATTTACTTTTGCTGACGTTTTGTCGCACCTGTGCACATTTTGGGTGCATTGAGCGCACCACGCGGGGGCGTCAGGGTTTCGTTGCATTGATTTGGTGCGCGCGGCGTCTCAAAAAATGAAACATTTTAGTTTCAAGGTATTCACAATCGGTTATTTTTTAACGGCTATCCGTTCTAAGACTATCTTTATAACTTGAGCAATAAATAGTCGATTTAACCTGACGCTCTTTAGTCAGAGCCACCACAACAGCAAAGGAGTTGGACCATGCAAATGCGTAAATTGGCGTTATCGTTACTGCTGCTCGGTATGGCAGGTAGCGTGGCGCATGCGGAAGACCTGTCCGGTACGCTGAAGAAAATCAAAGACAACGGCGTGATCGTTGTCGGCCACCGCGAATCGTCAGTGCCCTTTTCCTACTACGACAACCAACAAAAAGTTGTGGGCTACTCTCAGGACTACTCCAACCAAATCGTTGAAGCTGTTAAGAAAAAACTTAATGCACCGAATCTGCAGGTGAAAATGCTGCCGATTACCTCGCAGAACCGCATCCCGCTGCTGCAAAACGGCACCTATGACTTCGAGTGCGGCTCCACCACCAATAACCTCGAGCGCCAAAAACAGGCCGCCTTCTCCGACACCATTTTCGTGGTCGGCACCCGTCTGCTGGTGAAAAATGGCTCCGACATCAAAGACTTTAAAGACCTGGCCGGTAAACCGGTGGTGGTCACTTCCGGCACCACCTCCGAAGTGCTGCTGAACAAGCTGAACGACAGCGACAAAATGAACATGCGCATCATCAGCGCCAAAGACCACGGTGACTCCTTCCGCACCCTGGAAAGCGGCCGCGCGGTGGCCTTCATGATGGACGATGCCCTGCTGGCGGGCGAGCGCGCCAAGGCCAAGAAGCCGGATCAGTGGGAAATCATCGGCACGCCGCAGTCGAAAGAAGCCTACGGCTGCATGCTGCGCAAAGACGATCCTGAGTTCAAAAAGCTGGTCGATGACACCATCGCCCAGGCGCAAACCTCCGGTGAAGCGGCCAAGTGGTTTGACAAATGGTTCAAGCAGCCTATTCCACCGAAAAACCTCAACATGAACTTCGAACTGTCGGACGACATGAAACAGCTGTTCAAAGAGCCTAACGACAAAGCGTTGAACTAAATAGAACAAGAGCCGGGGCGGCCGCAGGCCAAACCGGCCCAGTTGATGACTGGGACAGACAGGTATGAGGGGGGCCGTTCCCCTCCCTCATTTTCCCCAACGCGCATCACCGATCTCCGCACACAACAAGCCAGCCAGACTGGCCGCACGGCGATCGGCGCTCATCAAGTCATCAATCTTCGGCGCCCTGCGCCCGTTTACCGGAGTTTGTTATGTCAATAGATTGGAACTGGGGTATCTTCCTGCAGCAGGCCCCGTTTGGGAACACCACTTACCTCGGCTGGATCTGGTCCGGCTTTCAGGTCACCGTGGCCCTCTCCGTCTGTGCATGGATTATCGCTTTCTTCGTCGGTTCGCTGTTCGGTATCTTGCGTACCGTGCCCAACCGCTTTCTTTCCGCCCTCGGCACCTGTTACGTCGAACTGTTCCGCAACGTGCCGCTGATCGTGCAATTCTTTACCTGGTATCTGGTGATCCCCGAGCTGTTGCCGGCCAATATCGGCACCTGGTTTAAAAGCGAGCTGGATCCCAACGTGCAGTTCTTCGTCTCCTCCATGCTCTGCCTGGGGCTGTTTACCGCCGCCCGCGTATGCGAGCAGGTGCGCGCCGCCATTCAGTCCCTGCCGCGCGGCCAGAAAGCCGCCGGGCTGGCGATGGGCCTGACGCTGCCGCAAACCTACCGCTACGTGCTGCTGCCGAACGCCTACCGGGTGATCGTGCCGCCGATGACCTCGGAAATGCTCAACCTGGTCAAAAACTCCGCCATCGCCTCCACCATCGGGCTGGTGGACATGGCCGCGCAGGCCGGCAAGCTGTTGGATTACTCCGCACACGCCTATGAATCCTTTACCGCCATCACGCTGGCTTATATCGGCATCAACGCCGTTATCATGCTGTTTATGCGTCTGGTCGAAAAGAAAGTGCAGTTGCCTGGCAACCTGGGGAGTAAATAATGTACGAATTTGACTGGGCGTCGATCGTCCCAAGCTTCCCTTATTTGCTGCAGGGCATGGTGATCACGCTGAAGATCACCGTGACCGCCATCGTGGTCGGCATTCTGTGGGGTACCGTGCTGGCGGTGATGCGTTTGTCGCCGTTCAAACCGATCAGCTGGTTCGCCACCCTGTACGTCAACCTGTTCCGCTCGGTGCCGCTGGTGATGGTGTTGCTGTGGTTCTATCTGGTGGTTCCAAGCTTATTACAACAGGTTCTAGGGTTATCGCCGAAAACCGATATTCGCCTGATCTCGGCTATGGTAGCCTTTTCCCTGTTTGAAGCGGCCTATTATTCGGAAATCATCCGCGCCGGCATTATCAGCATCTCACGCGGCCAATCCTCCGCCGCGCTGGCGCTGGGCATGACCCATTGGCAATCCATGCGGCTGGTGATCCTGCCGCAGGCGTTTCGCGCCATGGTGCCGCTGCTGCTGACCCAGGGCATCGTACTGTTCCAGGATACCTCGCTGGTTTACGTACTGAGCCTGGCCGACTTCTTCCGCACCGCGTCGACCATCGGCGAACGCGACGGCACCCAGGTTGAAATGATCCTGTTCGCCGGCTTTGTCTATTTTGTTATCAGCCTCGCCGCCTCGGCGCTGGTAAGCTATTTGAAGAAAAGGACTGTTTGATGATATCCCTGAAAAATGTTTCTAAGTGGTACGGTCACTTTCAGGTGTTGACCGATTGCACCACCGAAGTGAAAAAAGGCGAAGTGGTCGTCGTCTGCGGTCCTTCAGGTTCCGGCAAGTCCACCCTGATCAAAACCGTCAACGGCCTCGAGCCGATCCAGCAGGGCGACATCCTGGTGAACGGCACGCCGGTCAACGACAAGAAAACCAACCTGGCGCAGCTGCGTGCCAAGGTCGGCATGGTGTTCCAACACTTCGAGCTGTTCCCGCACCTGTCTATCATCGACAACCTGACGCTGGCGCAGGTGAAAGTGCTCAAGCGCGACAAGACCGCCTCGCGCGAGAAGGGCCTGAAGCTGCTGGAGCGCGTCGGCCTCTCCGCCCATGCCAACAAGTTCCCCGGTCAGCTGTCCGGCGGCCAGCAGCAGCGCGTCGCCATCGCCCGCGCGCTGTGCATGGATCCTATCGCCATGCTGTTCGATGAACCGACCTCGGCGCTCGATCCGGAAATGATCAACGAAGTGCTGGACGTCATGGTCGAACTGGCGAACGAAGGCATGACCATGATGGTGGTGACCCACGAAATGGGCTTCGCCCGTAAGGTGGCGAATCGGGTGATCTTTATGGACGAAGGCAAAATCGTCGAAGACCGCAACAAAGACGATTTCTTCAACAACCCCGAGTCCGAGCGCGCCAAGGACTTCCTGGCCAAGATCCTGCACTGATCGCGCAGTGCCCTAAACCCAAGCGCCCCAAGGGGCGCTTGTTTTTCGGCACCCATGCGCCTGAATGCCTCTCATTGCCGTCTCAACAAAGTTAGGATTTATCTTAAACTCCCCGTCGCGATGACCGTAAATAACGCGCGATCCTGCAGGCTGTCCTACCTTTGATGATTAACTCACCCACCAGAGAGGCTGGCATGATTCAACTGGTACAAGCGGAGTACAGCATCAAATCCGGTTATCCGATTGTTCGACGCACGTTGGAAGACAAGAAGAAACTGATTGAAAAACCGGGTTTCGGGCCTGAGTCCTGTTGCGCCACCATCGAATACCAGCTGCGCGGCAGCACTCGCTATGCCTTTGGCAATAGCCAGATGAAAATGGAGATGCCGCCGGATATCTACACCCATAACTGGGTCAAGCTACATGCCGAAATGGCCGCGCTGGTTGCGGCGATAAGGCGCATCGAACGCTTTGACGCCGATAAGGAGCAGGTGCCGATCACCAACGTGTATATCGAGCTGCGCCCCTGCGAGGCCAACTGCATGCAGGCACTGCAAAATATCTTGCCCGACGGCACTACCGTCTATTACTCCTTCTTGCACCCAACCGAGGTGGAAGAATGGAAACGCAGCGCTCATGAACTCTGCGGTGTCTGAACGCCTTATCCCGTCGCGCAAACGCCCGGCACTAAAAGCGCTTGTTTCTCCCCGGTTTTGATCCGATGCTCGCTGGATAACAAACAGAGGAGAAAGAACATGCCCCGCCCTATTATCATCGATTGCGATCCCGGCCTCGACGACGCCATCGCGCTGGCTATGGCGCTGCGTTCGCCGGAGCTGGACGTCAAAGCCATCACCACCTCCGCCGGCAACCAGACGCCGGAGAAAACCCTGCATAACGCGCTGGGTCTGTTGACCCTGATGCAGCGCGAGGACATACCGGTCGCCGCCGGTGCCGGCGGCCCGCTAATGCGCGAACTGGTGATCGCCGACTATGTCCACGGCAAAACCGGCATGGGCAACACCCACCTGCCGACGCCGACAATCAAGCCCGATCCCCGCGGCGCCGTCGAGCTGATCGCCGACCTGCTGCGCGCCAGCCCGCAGCCGATAACCCTGGTGGTGACCGGCCCAATGACCAACATCGCTCTGCTGTTGGCCCAGCATGCCGAGCTGAAAAACCGCATCGAGCGCATCGTATTTATGGGCGGCGGCATGAACGCCGGCAATACCACGCCGGTCGCGGAGTTCAACATCTTCGTCGATCCCGAAGCCGCCGAAATGGTGCTGAAATCCGGCGTGCCGCTGACCATGGCCGGGCTGAACGTCACCCATCAGGCGCTGGTGTTGCCGCAGGATATCGAGCGCATTCGCCAGATAGACAATCCGGTCGCGAGGCGGTCGCGGAGATGCTCGATTTTTACCTGCCGCTGTACCTCAGCCATCCGCGCGGCCTGCCCGGCGCGGCGATGCACGATCCCTGCACCATCGCCTGGCTGCTGGCGCCGCAGCTGTTTACCGGCGTAGAGCGCTGGGTGGGGGTGGAAACCAAAGGGGAATACACCGTCGGCATGACGGTGGTGGACTATTTCCAGCAAACCGGCAACGCGGCCAACGTGGAAGTGCTGACCGGCATCAACCGCGAAGGCTTTATCGAGCTGCTGGCCGAGCGCGTAGCGCGTTATTGATCCCATCGGGGCGCGCTCGCGCCCCTCATTCAAGTTTTTTGATTTAACTCAGCGAATTTTTGCGCTATCACTGTTCCTGGCTTGCCTCTACCATGCGTTTACACCGACTGACATCGTTACCGATTAGACTTCGCCTGGAGATAAGCCAATGAGCCGCGTACTGGTCCTGAAATCAAGCATTCTGGGTGAATATTCCCAGTCTGGAAAATTAGTCGATTTTTTTGTTGAACAATGGCGTGAAACTCACCCTGAAGACACATTCACCGTGCGCGATTTGGCCAACCCGACCCTGCCGGAGCTGGATGGCGAAGTGATGGCCGGTTTTACCGCCGGCGACAAGCCGCTGACGCCGCACCAGCAAAGCACCCTGGCGCTGTCCGATGAGCTGATTGCCGAACTGAAGTCGCACGACACGCTGATCATCAGCGCCCCAATGTACAACTTCAACATCCCGACGCAGCTGAAGATCTACTTCGATCTGATCGCCCGCGCCGGCCAGACGTTCCGCTATACCTCCGCCGGCGCCGAAGGGCTGGTGACGGGCAAGAAAGCGATCGTCATCTCCAGCCGCGGCGGCATCCACGCCGACACGCCGACGGATCTGATCACGCCGTACGTGAAGCTGTTCCTGGGCTTTATCGGCATCACCGACGTTGAGTTCGTGCTGGCGGAAGGCTTCGCCTACGGCCCGGAAGCGGCAGAGAAAGCCGCCCAGGATAGCCGCATCGCGGTCGCGCAGAAAATCCCGGCCGGCATCGCCGTAGCGGCCAGCGCACCAGCGCAGGCGCAAGCCGCCCCGGTAGCCGTCAGCGGCGGTTTCCTGAGCAACCTGCTGAAGAAACTGTTCCGTTAAACGCCGGCCTTAGCGTTCCCCGCCGCAGCGGGGAACGTCATCAAGGTTCAAACGGCCGGCGCTGGAACTGGTCGTGACCGCATTTCGGGCAGAGCGGCAACACCTCCGGCGTGTAGAACGCCAGGTGGTAATGGCACTGCTCGCACACCAGATTGCCCAGCCCCACCACTTCACCGCTGTGGTAAACGCCGTGGTGGCTGACATCCTTGAACACTTCGCGCCACTCCAGCTGGGTTTTGTCGGTGATATCCGCCAGCTCTTGCCACAGGCTCTCTTTGATCACCCGCATAAACACGCTGTCGGTAAACTCATCCCGGCTTTCCTGATAGCTGCGGGCGAACTCTTCCAGATCGCGTCGCACCGCCTGCGTCACCTGCCGCACTTCGTCGCGGGTCAGATCTTCGGCCTCGTTCAACCGCCGCTCCGCGCTGGCCACCAGTTCGTCGATATCGCGTTCACCGTTTTTCAGGCGTTCGGTCAGCGATGCCACCAATTCGCGGTAATACTGAGCAACCTTGTTCATAGACTCTCCTCGATAAACGCTGCGCCGGACTTGGCTGTAGGGATACCCCTAAGCTACTTGTTCTTATTTTAGCCGTAAATGACTGATGTCACTTGGCAAGACGCGGGATCCGCAGGTTGTGAGCCGCGTCATGGCGGCGTTTTTTTTAAATGCGCCGAGTCAGGCGCTTGGAGTTGTTGCCGGGAGGTCTTATCAGCTATGCTATGCGGATCTACGAATACTAAATGTTCATTGCGTTGCCTCTGACCGGGGCAACGGTTTACACCTACAGGACCACCGGCCGCCATGCAAGAGCAATACCGTCCAGAAGACATAGAATCGAACGTACAGCTTCACTGGCAAGAGAAGCAGACTTTCAAAGTTACCGAAGACGACAGCAAGGAAAAGTACTACTGCCTATCCATGCTGCCTTACCCGTCCGGCCGACTGCACATGGGCCACGTTCGTAACTACACTATCGGCGACGTGATCTCGCGCTATCAGCGCATGCTGGGCAAAAACGTACTGCAGCCGATCGGCTGGGATGCGTTCGGCCTGCCGGCGGAAGGCGCGGCGGTGAAAAACAACACCGCACCGGCCCCGTGGACCTACGACAACATCGAATACATGAAGAACCAGCTGAAACTGCTGGGCTTCGGCTACGACTGGGATCGCGAAATCGCCACCTGCCAGCCGGAATACTACCGCTGGGAACAGTGGTTCTTCACCAAGCTGTATGAAAAAGGCCTGGTCTACAAGAAGACCTCGGCGGTGAACTGGTGCCCGCACGATCTGACCGTGCTGGCCAACGAACAGGTTATCGACGGCTGCTGCTGGCGCTGCGACACCAAGGTCGAGCGTAAAGAGATCCCGCAGTGGTTCATCAAAATCACCGCTTACGCCGATCAGCTGCTGAACGATCTGGACACGCTTGAAAGCTGGCCGGAGCAGGTGAAAACCATGCAGCGCAACTGGATTGGCCGCTCCGAAGGCGTGGAAATCACCTTCGACGTGGCGGACAGCAAAGAGAAGCTGACGGTTTACACCACCCGTCCCGACACCTTCATGGGCGCTACCTACGTGGCGGTCGCCGCGGGCCACCCGCTGGCGCAACAGGGCGCGCGCAATAACCCGGCGCTGACCGACTTCATCGACGAATGCCGCAACACCAAAGTTGCCGAAGCCGAAATGGCGACGATGGAGAAGAAAGGCATGCCGACCGGCCTGTTCGTTGTCCACCCGCTGAGCGGCGAGCAGCTGCCGGTGTGGGTCGCCAACTTCGTGCTGATGGAATACGGCACCGGCGCCGTGATGGCGGTACCGGCGCACGACCAGCGCGACTGGGAATTCGCCACCAAATACGATTTGCCGATCAAACCGGTGATCCTGAACCTCGACGGCAGTCGACCTGACGTGAGCGCCGAAGCGATGACCGACAAAGGCGCGCTGTTCAACTCCGGCGAATTCGACGGCCTGGACAACGAAGCGGGCTTCAACGCCATCGCCGACAAACTGGTCGCCAAGGGCGTAGGCCAGCGCAAGGTCAACTACCGTCTGCGCGATTGGGGCGTCTCCCGTCAGCGTTACTGGGGCGCGCCAATCCCGATGGTGACGTTGGAAGACGGCACCGTGATGCCGACGCCGGAAGATCAGCTGCCGGTGATCCTGCCGGAAGACGTGGTCATGGACGGCATCACCAGCCCGATCAAGGCCGATCCTGAGTGGGCGAAGACCACCGTCGACGGCCAGCCGGCGCTGCGTGAAACCGACACCTTCGACACCTTTATGGAGTCTTCCTGGTACTACGCGCGCTACACCTGCCCGCAGTATGATCAGGGTATGCTGGATCCGGCCGCCGCCAACTACTGGCTGCCGGTCGATCAATATATCGGCGGTATCGAACACGCCATCATGCACCTGATGTACTTCCGCTTCTTCCACAAGCTGATGCGCGATGCAGGCCTGGTGGA
Organism: Serratia sp. A07; assembly: GCF_058725505.1. Classification (NCBI taxonomy): domain Bacteria; kingdom Pseudomonadati; phylum Pseudomonadota; class Gammaproteobacteria; order Enterobacterales; family Yersiniaceae; genus Serratia; species Serratia sp. A07. Next base: position 300,181 of record NZ_JBZXDO010000003.1, on the reverse strand, counting down.
TTCCGACGAGCCGGCCAAGCGCCTGCTGTGTCAGGGCATGGTGCTGGCCGACGCCTTCTACTACACCGGCAACAGCGGCGAGCGCGTCTGGGTATCTCCGGTTGACGCCACCGTCGAGCGCGACGACAAGGGCCGCATCATCAAGGCTACCGATCCGCAAGGCCGTGAACTGGTCTATGCTGGCATGAGCAAAATGTCGAAGTCGAAGAACAACGGCATCGACCCGCAGGAGATGGTGGAAAAATACGGCGCGGACACCGTGCGTCTGTTCATGATGTTCGCTTCACCGGCAGAAATGACGCTGGAGTGGCAGGAATCCGGCGTGGAAGGGGCTAACCGCTTCCTGAAACGCGTGTGGAAACTGGCCTACGATCACGTGGAAAAAGGCGCGGTACAACCGCTGGACGTAGCGGCGCTGACCGAAGATCAGAAAGCGCTGCGCCGCGATCTGCACAAAACCATCGCCAAGGTAACCGACGATATCGGCCGCCGTCAGACCTTCAACACCGCGATCGCCGCCGTGATGGAGCTGATGAACAAACTGGCCCGCGCGCCGCAGGAGAGCGAGCAGGATCGCGCGCTGCTGCAGGAAGCGCTGCTGGCCGTGGTTCGCATGCTGTACCCGTTCACCCCGCACGTGTGCTTCACCCTGTGGCAGGCGCTGGGCGGCGAAAGCGACGTGGACACCGCGCCATGGCCGGTTGCCGACGAACAAGCGATGGTCGAAGACTCCAAGCTGGTGGTGGTGCAGGTGAACGGCAAGGTTCGCGCTAAAATCACCGTATCTGCCGATGCGACCGAAGAGCAGGTGCGCGCGCGCGCTGCCGAAGAGCATCTGGTGGCTAAATATCTGGACGGCGTCACGATTCGCAAAGTGATCTACGTTCCGGGCAAACTGCTTAACCTGGTTGTGGGTTAACACAAGGAGGAGTTGTGCGACAACGTATTCTGACGCTGTTGCTGGGGTTGGCGGTGCTGGTCACCGCCGGCTGCGGTTTTCACCTGCGTGGCACCACGCAGGTGCCGAATGAAATGAAAACGCTGATCCTGGACAGTTCGGATCCTTACGGCCCGTTGACGCGCGCGGTGCGTGAGCAGCTGCGTCTTAACGAAGTGACTATTGTCAGCGATCCGAAACGTAAAGACGTGCCTTCCCTGCGCATCGTCGGCGCAACGGAAAGCCAGGATACCGCTTCTATCTTCCAGGACGGTAAAACCGCCGAGTACCAGCTGGTGCTGACCGTGCAGGCGCAAGTGCTGATCCCGGGCCATGACCTGTATCCGCTGTCGGTGAAAGTGTTCCGTTCCTTCTTCGATAACCCGCTGACCGCGCTGGCCAAGGACTCCGAACAGGATATCATTCGCCAGGAAATGCGTGAGCAGGCGGCGCAACAGCTGGTGCGCAAACTGCTGACCGTGCATGCGGCGGAAGAAGAGAACCGGCAGAAAGCCGCTGCCGCCGGCGAACGAGCGGCAAGCCAAACCGCACAATGATCCGCATTTATCCGGAACAACTTGCCGCGCAGCTCCGAGAGGGGCTGCGCGCTTGTTATTTATTGAGCGGCAATGAACCGCTGTTGCTGCAGGAAAGCCAGGATTTGCTCCGGCAGGCCGCGCAACAGCAGCAGTTCAGTGAGCACTACAGCATTTCCCTTGACGCCCATACCGACTGGGACGCCATCTTCGGCATCTGCCAGGCGATGAGCCTGTTCGCCAGCCGCCAGACGCTGCTGCTGATCTTCCCGGAAAACGGCCCGACGGCGCCGATCGGCGAACAGCTGACCAAACTCGCCACGCTGCTGCACGAGGATATTCTGCTGATCCTGCGCGGCCCGCGCCTCACCAAAGCGCAGGAAAACAGCGCCTGGTTCAAGGCGCTCAGCCCGCACGGTGCCCTCGTCAGTTGCCAGACGCCGGAACAGGCGCAGCTGCCGCGCTGGGTCGCCACGCGCGCCAAGGCGATGAAGCTGGAGCTGGACGACGCCGCCAATCAGCTGTTGTGCTATTGCTACGAAGGCAACCTGCTGGCGCTGTCGCAGGCGCTGGAGCGGCTGTCGCTGCTGCACCCGGACGGCAAGCTCACGCTGCCGCGCGTCGAACAGGCGGTGAACGACGCCGCCCACTTCACGCCGTTCCACTGGCTGGATGCCCTGCTGGCCGGCAAAAGCAAGCGCGCCTGGCATATCTTGCAGCAGCTGCAGCAAGAGGACGTGGAGCCGGTGATCCTGCTGCGCACTCTGCAACGCGAACTGCTGCTGCTGCTGACGCTGCAGCGCCGCATGGCTTCCGCGCCGCTGCGCACGCTGTTCGATCAGCACAAGGTCTGGCAGAATCGCCGCCCGCTGGTGACCCAGGCGTTGCAACGCCTGTCCGGCCCCCAGCTGCAGCAGGCGGTACAGCTGCTGACGCAAATCGAGCTGACCCTCAAGCAGGACTATGGCCAGTCGGTCTGGCCGGAACTGGAAACCCTGTCGATGCTGCTGTGCGGCAAACCCCTGGCCACGAGTTTTAGCGATGCCCACTAATCCGGAACACCCCACCGTTTTGCACGCGCTGTTCGGCGGCACCTTTGACCCGATCCACTACGGCCACCTGCGGCCGGTGGAAGCGTTGGCCGCCGAAGTGGGCCTGAATCGCGTCACGCTGCTGCCTAACCACGTGCCGCCGCACCGCCCGCAGCCGGAGGCCAATGCGCAGCAGCGCCTGAAGATGGTGGAGCTGGCGATCGCCGGCAACCCGCTGTTTGCGGTCGACGATCGCGAACTGCACCGCACTACTCCCTCCTACACCATCGAGACGTTGGAAACGATTCGTAAAGAGCGTGGCGCCGCCCAGCCGCTGGCGTTTATTATTGGCCAGGACTCGCTGCTGACGCTGCATAAGTGGCACCGCTGGCAGGCGCTGTTGGACGTCTGCCATCTGCTGGTGCTGGCGCGCCCGGGCTATAACGATCGCATGGACACGCCGGAGCTGCAGCAGTGGCTGGAACGCCATCGCACCGCCGACCCGGCGCTGCTCAGCCGTCGCCCACACGGCCATATCTATTTGGCCGATACGCCGGAGCTGGAAATTTCCGCCACCGAGATTCGCCAGCGCCGCCATCAGGGCCTCAACTGCGACGACCTGCTGCCACGCCCGGTGCAGCGCTACATCGAGTTGCAGGGTTTATATCGCTAGCGAAAGGTGCGTGATATACTGCGCCGCTATTTTTCAGGTATCCGCTGAAAACCCCGGAAACCTTAGCTGGCCGGGCAGTCACCAGTTAGCTGGCTTTCAGCGGCAGCCTGCCGAAATCATTATCCGGTTACGCCGCGGCGCGCGCATTTTGCCCGCCGCAGCCGACTGAACAGAACACACCCGAGGGGGAACCTTTGCAAGGTAAAGCGCTCCAAGATTTCGTCATCGATAAAATCGATGACCTGAAAGGCCAAGACATTATCGCTCTGGACGTCCAGGGCAAATCCAGCATCACCGATTGCATGATCATCTGCACCGGCACCTCGACTCGCCACGTGATGTCGATCGCCAGCCACGTGGTGCAGGAATCCCGTGCCGCAGGCATGGAGCTGTACGGCATGAAAGGCCAGGAAGCCTCCGACTGGATCGTGGTCGATCTGGGCGAAGTGATCGTGCACGTGATGCAGGAAGAGAGCCGTCGCCTGTACGAGCTGGAAAAACTCTGGAGCTAAGCGGTGAAACTGCAATTGGTGGCGGTCGGCACCAAAATGCCAGACTGGGTGCAAACCGGCTTTATGGATTACCTGCACCGCTTTCCCAAAGATATGCCGTTTGAGCTGACCGAGATCCCGGCGGGCAAACGCGGCAAAAACGCCGACATCAAGCGCATTCTGGACAAAGAAGGCGAACAGATGCTGGCGGCGGTGGGCAAAGGCAACCGCATCGTTACGCTGGATATCCCAGGCACGCCGTGGGAAACGCCGCAGCTGGCGCAGCAGCTTGAGCGCTGGAAGCAGGATGGCCGTAACGTCAGCTTGCTGATCGGCGGCCCGGAAGGGTTGGCGCCCGCCTGCAAAGCCGCTGCCGAGCAGAGCTGGTCACTTTCTCCGTTGACATTGCCGCATCCTTTGGTGCGCGTCCTGGTGGCCGAAAGCCTCTACCGCGCCTGGAGTATTACTACAAATCATCCTTACCACCGGGAATAGCCGGTGGTGACCGTGACAGAGTGAAATACAGCAGCGGGATGAAAATAGAACGTAACCCTTTTCGCGACTATACGGCTGAATCCGCCCTGTTTGTACGCCGCGCCCTGGTGGCGTTCTTGGTCATCCTGGTGCTGTCCGGCATCCTGATCGCCAACCTGTATAATCTGCAAGTGGTCCGCGTCGAGGATTACCGTACCCGCTCCAACGAAAACCGCATCAAGCTGGTGCCTATCGCGCCCAGCCGCGGCATTATCTACGATCGCAACGGCACCCCGCTGGCACTCAACCGCACCATTTATCAGCTGGAGCTGATGCCGGAGAAGGTTGACGATCTCAAAGCCACGCTGCAGGCGCTGCGCACGGTGGTCGACCTGACCGACGACGACATCACCAATTTCGAAAAAGAGCGCAAGCGTTCGCGCCGTTTCGTCTCCATTCCGGTGAAAACCGCGCTGACTGAAGTGCAGGTCGCCCGCTTTGCGGTCAATCAGTTCCGCTTCCCCGGCGTGGAAGTGAAAGGCTACCAGCGCCGCTACTACCCTTACGGTTCCGCCCTCACCCACGTCACCGGCTACGTCTCGAAGATCAACGACCGCGACGTCGAACGCCTGGACAAAGACGGCAAGCTGGCCAACTACGCCGCGACCCACGACATTGGCAAGCTGGGCATCGAACGCTATTACGAAGACACGCTGCACGGCAAAACCGGCTACGAAGAGGTCGAGGTCAACAACCGCGGCCGGGTGATCCGCCAATTGCACGAGCAGCCGCCTTCCGCCGGTCAGGACGTCTACCTGACGCTCGATCTCAACCTGCAGCGCTATATCGAGCAGCTGCTGGTAGGCAGCCGCGCCGCGGTGGTGGTGAGCGATCCGCGCACCGGCGCCATTCTGGCGATGGTGTCCAACCCGAGCTACGATCCGAACCTGTTCGTGGACGGCATTTCCAGCAAGGACTATCAGGGGCTGCTGAACGATCCGAATCGCCCACTGATCAATCGCGCCACACAGGGGGTTTACCCGCCCGCGTCGACGGTGAAGCCTTACATCGCGGTGTCGGCGCTCAGCGCCGGGGTGATCACCAAGAACACCGTGGTGTTCGATCCCGGCTGGTGGCAACTGCCCGGCTCGGAAAAACGCTTCCGCGACTGGAAAAAATGGGGCCACGGCCGGCTGAACGTCACCAAAGCGCTGGAAGAGTCCGCAGATACCTATTTCTATCAGGTCGCCTATGACATGGGGATCGACCGGCTGTCGACCTGGCTGACCAAATTCGGTTACGGCCAGTACACCGGCATCGATCTGTCCGAAGAGCGCTCCGGCCTGATGCCGACGCGCGAATGGAAGCTGAAGCGCTATAAAAAGCCGTGGTATCAGGGCGACACCATTCCGGTGGGCATCGGCCAGGGTTACTGGACCGCCACGCCGATCCAGATGGCCAAGGCGCTGAACACCCTGATCAACGACGGCACCGTCAAAACGCCGCACCTGCTGCAGAGCACCCGCGTCAACGGCGCGCTGGTGCCGTTCAAACAGGAAGAAGACACGCAGATCGGCGATATTCACTCCGGCTTCTGGGAAATCGCCAAAGACGGCATGTACGGGGTGGCCAACCGTCCGAACGGGACGGCGCGCAAATACTTTGCGGACGCCCCTTACAAAGCCGCGGCGAAATCGGGTACCGCACAGGTATTCGGCTACGAAACTTACAACGCCCATAAACTGGCGGAGCACCTGCGCGATCACAAGCTGATGACCGCCTTCGCGCCGTTCAACAATCCGACGGTGTCGGTCGCCATCATTCTGGAAAACGGCGGCTCCGGTCCGGCGGTGGGCACCATCACCCGCCAGATCCTCGACCATATTCTGCTGGGCGACAACAATACGCAATTGCCAAGCGAAGCCCCGCTGCCGCCTGGCGTAGAAGGTGACTAAGGTAGAACATGACTGAAAGCCAACAAAAAGGCTCGATCTGGACCAAAATCCACATCGACCCGACGTTCCTGCTGCTGATCCTGGCCCTGCTGGTCTACAGCGCCTTCGTGATGTGGAGCGCCAGCGGCCAGGACATCGGCATGATGGAGCGCAAGATCGGGCAGATCGTCATGGGGCTGATCGTGATGGCCGTCATGGCGCAAATCCCGCCGCGCGTATACGAAAGCTGGGCGCCCTATCTGTATATCTTCTGCGTGATTTTGCTGATCCTGGTGGACGCCTTCGGGCAGATCAGTAAAGGCGCGCAGCGCTGGCTGGATCTCGGCGTGGTGCGCTTCCAGCCGTCGGAAATCGCCAAGATCGCCGTGCCGCTGATGGTAGCGCGCTTTATGAACCGCGACGTCTGCCCGCCTTCGCTGAAAAACACCGCCATCGCCCTGGTGCTGATCTTCCTGCCGACGCTGCTGGTGGCCGCGCAGCCGGATCTGGGCACCTCGATCCTGATCGCAGCCTCCGGCCTGTTCGTGCTGTTCCTGTCGGGCATGAGCTGGAAATTGATCGCCGTCGCCGCCGTCGCGCTGGCGGCCTTTATCCCGGTGCTGTGGTTCTTCCTGATGCACGGTTATCAACGCGACCGCGTGATGATGCTGCTCGATCCGGAAAGCGACCCGCTCGGCGCCGGCTACCATATCATTCAATCCAAGATTGCCATCGGCTCCGGCGGCCTGTCCGGCAAGGGCTGGCTGCACGGCACCCAGTCGCAGCTGGAGTTCCTGCCGGAGCGCCATACCGACTTTATCTTCGCCGTGTTGGCCGAAGAGCTGGGGCTGATCGGGGTGTTGGTGCTGCTGACGCTTTACCTGCTGGTGATCATTCGCGGGCTGATGATCGCCGCCAAGGCGCAAACCACCTTCGGCCGCGTGATGGTCGGCGGCTTGATGCTGATTTTGTTCGTTTATGTCTTTGTTAACATCGGTATGGTCAGTGGCATTTTGCCGGTAGTTGGCGTACCTTTGCCTCTGGTCAGTTACGGGGGTTCGGCGCTGATAGTGTTGATGGCCGGTTTCGGCATCATCATGTCGATCCACACGCATCGGAAAATGCTGTCTAAAAGTTTATAAGAGGTGAGTAATGCGTAAGGAATGGCTTTGGATCGGCGTCGCGGCGGTGTTGCTCTCCGCCTGTACCGCCCCGACCACGGAACAGCAGGCGCCACAGCAGCCGTACAACGGCCCGGTGGTGGAAATCGGTGGCGTCGAGCCTCAATATGAACCCTATAACCCTAATAACATGCAGGATTATAAGGTTAATGGCGATACTTACCGCATCGTAAAAGATCCGCAGAACTTCTCGCAGACCGGCCTGGCGGCCTGGTATGGCGAAGAAGCCAACGGCAACACCACCGCGCTGGGCGAGCAGTTCGATCCGAACGGCCTGACCGCGGCGCACCCGACCTTGCCGATCCCTAGCTATGTACGTGTCACCAACCTGGCCAACGGCCGTCAGTTGGTGGTGCGCGTCAACGATCGCGGGCCTTACACCAAGGGCCGCATCATCGATCTGTCGAAAGCCGCCGCCGATCGCCTCAACCTGTCCAACAACACCAAGGTCAAAGTCGATTTCATCAACGTGGCGCCGGACGGTACGCTGAGCGGCCCGGGCACCATCGGCACCATCGTGGCGAAACAGAGCTACGCCCTGCCGGCACGCCCGGATCTCGGCTCCAGCGGCATGGGCACCCCGATCCAACAGGACGTGCCGGTCGCCAGCGGCGCGGCGGTGCGCCCGATCGATAACAGTACCCTGCGCACTGACGACAACAACGCGCCAGCCGCCGGCGGCAACGCAACCGGCGGCCGCAGCGGTTTCCTCGGCGCGCCAAGCGCCGTACCGGCCGGCGTGCTGGAAGGATCAGAACCTGAAGCCACCGCCGTGGCCGCGCCGGTCGCGGCCGGCGCCGCGGCTGCCGGCATGGCTGCCGCGTCTTCCTCCGGCGGCTACGTGGTGCAGGTCGGTGCGCTGAGCAGCGCCGAGCGCGCCCAGAGCTGGCAGCAAAGCCTGAGCCAGCAGTTTGGCGTGCCGGGCAAAGTGGCGGCTAACGGCAACGTTTATCGCGTCCAGCTCGGCCCGTTCAGCAGCCGTCAGCAGGCGGCCCAGCTGCAGCAACGCCTGGCCAGCGAAGCGCAACAACAGTCTTTCGTTACTGCTGCACCCTAAGCGTTAAGCCCGGCGGGCATTCGCGGCTGATAAGCGGTTATTTAGCTGAAACATTTTCTTGCAGCTAAAAGTTCTCTAACCGCAATTAGTCAGATGAATGGGTAATGCCTGCCGGTATCGCATCTGCTATAGTGTGGCTCGTTTTTTAACTTTACTTTCACGGATGTTGTAGTCCCGATCATGAAACAAGTAACTTCTTTTCGCTTAATCAAAAGCATCGCACTCGGCACCGTTATCGCAATGAGCGCAGCCTCCGTTGCACATGCCGATGACGTTAACATCAAAACCATGATCCCAGGTGTCCCGCAGATCGATGCGGAAGCGTACATCCTGATTGATTACAACTCCGGCAAGGTGCTGGCTGAGATGAACGCCGACGCGCGTCGCGATCCGGCCAGTCTGACCAAAATGATGACCAGCTACGTCATCGGCCAGGCGCTGAAAGCGGGCAAAATCGGCCAGGACGATCTGGTGACCGTCGGTCAGGACGCTTGGGCGACCGGCAACCCGGTGTTCAAAGGCTCCTCGCTGATGTTCCTGAAGCCGGGCGATCGCGTGCCGGTCTCCAAACTGACCCGCGGCATCAACCTGCAATCCGGTAACGACGCCTGCGTGGCGATGGCCGACTACGTCGCCGGCAGCCAGGACGCGTTCGTTAACCTGATGAACACCTACGTCAGCAAGCTGGGCCTGCAGAACACCCACTTCCAGACGGTACACGGCCTGGATGCCCAGGGCCAGTACAGCTCGGCGCGCGACATGGCGTTGATCGGCCAGGCGCTGATCCGCGACGTGCCGGAAGAGTACGCGATTTACAAAGAAAAAGAGTTCACCTTCAACAATATCCGCCAGATGAACCGTAACGGTCTGCTGTGGGATAACAGCCTGAACGTCGACGGCATCAAAACCGGCCACACCGACGCGGCGGGTTACAACCTGGTGGCTTCGGCGACCGAAGGCCAGATGCGTCTGATCTCCGCCGTGATGGGCGGCCGCACTTACAAAGGCCGCGAAGCCGAGAGCAAGAAACTGCTGACCTGGGGCTTCCGCTTCTTCGAAACCGTAGCGCCGCTGAAGGTCGGTAAAGAGTTCGCCTCCGAGCCGGTCTGGTTCGGCGATGCCGACCGCGTTGAGCTGGGCGTGGACAAAGACGTCTACCTAACCATCCCGCGCGGCCGCATGAAAGATCTGAAGGCCAGTTACGTGCTGAACACCCCTGAAATTCACGCGCCGCTGGCGAAAAACCAGGTGGTCGGCAGCATCAACTTCCAGCTGGACGGCAAAACCATCGACCAGCGTCCGCTGGTGGTGATGAACGAAGTGAAAGAAGGCGGTTTCTTCAGCCGCATCGTGGACTACATCAAACTGATGTTCCACCACTGGTTCGGTTAACGGTTGAATCGGGCGAAATTGCCCCCATATACTGAATAACATTAACTCCCGCCCCGGCGGGAGTTATAATTTATAGATTAGCTAGCACTCTGGAGCGCACGCACATGCAAAAAACTAAACTGAACGAACTGCTCGAATTCCCTTGCTCGTTTACCTACAAGGTGATGGGCCTGGCGCAGCCTGAGCTGGTTGACCAGGTAGTTGAAGTGGTGCAGCGCCATGCACCGGGCGATTACAACCCGCAGGTTAAGCCAAGCAGCAAAGGCAACTACCACTCCGTTTCCATCACCATTAACGCCACTCACATTGAGCAGGTCGAAACCCTGTACGAAGAGTTGGGCAACATTGAAATTGTTCGCATGGTGCTGTAATTCCAGCATATACCCCTGCTTATCAACCCGGGATGGCGCAGCGTCTTCCCGGGTTGCGCATTTTTGGTCAGCGAAAGGCTGGTCGCAGGCCGGAGCGCCCGGTATAATGGCTTTACCACTTCTGTAACCTGACGATGACTCTTTTGCAACCAGACAAGATCATTTTGCGTCAGCTGGGGTTGCAGCCCTACGCGCCTGTATCCCAAGCCATGCATAACTTCACCGACAGTCGTACCGAGACTACGCCGGACGAACTGTGGCTGGTGCAGCATCACCCGGTCTTCACCCAGGGCCAGGCCGGCAAAGCCGAACACGTGCTGATGCCCGGCGATATCCCGGTGGTCCAGAGCGATCGCGGCGGCCAGGTGACCTACCACGGGCCGGGCCAGCAGGTGATGTACGTGATGGTCGATCTGAAACGCAACAAGGTCGGCGTACGCCAATTGGTTACGGCGATAGAAGATACGGTTATCAACACCCTTGCCCACTTCCGCCTCGAATCGCGCGCCCGTCCCGATGCGCCTGGCGTGTACGTGGGGGAGCAGAAAATCTGTTCGTTGGGTTTGCGGATCCGCAAAGGCAGCTCATTCCACGGCCTGGCCCTGAATGTGGCGATGGATCTCAGCCCCTTCCAACGCATCAACCCTTGCGGTTACGCCGGCATGCAAATGACGCAGGTCAGCGCGCTGGCGCCCGGCGTTGGCATTGAAGACATACACCCAATCCTGGTACAGGAATTTGTTCATTTACTCGGCTACCAGACGGTCGAGCTTCGTAACTGGAACCTGCACGATTATGAGTAAACCAATTCAGATGGAACGCGGCGTCAAATACCGCGATGCTGACAAAATGGCGCTGATCCCGGTCAAAACGGTGGTCACCGAACGGCAGGAGCTGTTGCGTAAACCCGAGTGGATGAAGATCAAACTGCCTGCCGACTCAACGCGCATTCAGGGCATCAAAGCCGCCATGCGTAAAAACGGCCTGCACTCCGTCTGTGAGGAAGCCTCGTGCCCTAACCTGTCCGAGTGTTTCAACCACGGCACCGCCACCTTTATGATCCTCGGCGCCATCTGCACTCGTCGCTGCCCGTTCTGCGACGTGGCCCACGGCCGCCCGATCGCGCCGGACGCCAACGAACCGGAAAAGCTGGCGCAAACCATCGCCGACATGGCGCTGCGCTACGTGGTGATCACCTCGGTTGACCGCGACGATCTGCGCGACGGCGGTGCTCAGCACTTTGCCGACTGCATTTCGGCCATCCGCGCCAAGAGCCCGAACATCAAAATTGAAACGCTGGTGCCGGACTTCCGCGGCCGTATGGACCGCGCGCTGGAAATCCTCACCGCCACGCCGCCGGACGTGTTCAACCACAACCTGGAAAACGTGCCGCGCGTTTATCGCCAGGTGCGCCCGGGCGCCAACTACGAGTGGTCGCTGAAGCTGCTGGAGCGCTTTAAAGAAGCGCACCCGGATATCCCGACCAAATCCGGCCTGATGGTCGGCCTGGGCGAAACCAACGCGGAAATCGTCGAAGTGATGCGCGATCTGCGCCGCCACGGCGTGACCATGCTGACGCTGGGCCAATACCTGCAGCCAAGCCGTCACCACCTGCCGGTGCAGCGCTACGTCAGTCCGGCCGAGTTCGACGAGATGAAAGAAGAAGCGATGGCGATGGGCTTCACCCACGCCGCCTGCGGCCCGTTCGTGCGTTCGTCTTACCACGCCGATCTGCAGGCCAAAGGGATGGAAGTGAAATAACGCGTAATAGTTTGTTACGCTAAAGACGGCGGAAACGCCAAAAAACGGATGTCCGCAAGGCATCCGTTTTTTTATTGCGCGCCGTCAGACGGAATTAAACGTCTTTCTTTTCGACGCTCTGCTGAGCGGACTGGCTCTCGGCGGTGTTGTTGCCGGCGGCCGGCGGCGTGCTGTCGTCGCCCACGGCTTTTTTAAAGCCTTTCAGCGCCGCGCCGAGATCGGCGCCGAGCGTACGCAGTTTGCTGGTGCCGAACAGTAAAATCACCAACACCGCAATCACCAGAAGTTTGGTAATGCTGATACCTTCCATACTCACCTTCTTATCATAGAGCGCTGCGTGAACAGCGAGAAAAACTGACCTTGCCTGCGAATATTTAGCGACTTTCCCCCCGCTCACACAACCGCAACATGTAACAGAGTGAGATCCGTCGCAGGAATGCCACGCCGCCTCACGACGTGAATCCCAGACTATTCTTAGTTTATCACCCGCATGATACGCTGCCGTGATACTTATCAGGGAGATGCCGGATGTATATTGCCCCACCCATTTTCGATGCCCGAAAATCCGGCCTCAGCTTCGCCAAACGCACCTATCTGCCCCGCGTCGCCGGTCTGGGGCTCGGCTTTATCTGCGTTTGCGCCGCACTCTATCCCTTGGCTCCGCCCACGGCGGTCTGGCTATTGCTGGCCTTTCACGGTTTTCTCTGGCCGCATCTCGCCTACCGCCTGGCCTGCCGCGCCAAAGATCCGTTCAAAGCCGAGATCCGCAACCTGCTGATCGACTCCGCCTTCGGCGGTTTCTGGGCGGCGATGATGGCGTTCAACGCGCTGCCGGCGATCGTCATCCTGTCGATGATGAGCATGAACAACATCGCTTCGGCCGGTAAGGCACTGTTTGTCAAAGGGTTGGCGATTCAATTGGCCGCGGCGGCGCTGACCGGCGCGCTGCTCGGTTTCCCGTTCCACCCGCACAGCACGCCGCTGCAAATCTATCTGTGCCTGCCGATGATCTACCTTTACCCGACGCTGCTCGGCCTGGTGACCTACCGCACCGCCAAACGGCTGGCGGAAAAAAAACAGGAGCTGCAACGCATCAGCACCCGCGATGGGCTGACCGGCTTGTACAACCGCCGCCATTGGGAGCATCTGCTGCATCGTCAGTTCGACAGTTGCCGCCGCTACCAGGACAACGCCACGCTGATCCTGATGGATATCGATCGTTTCAAAACCATCAACGATACTTTCGGCCATGCGCTGGGGGATGAGGCCCTGGCGGCGCTGGCGGAAGAGCTGCTGATTGGCTTGCGCAACGTGGATATCGTCGGGCGCTACGGCGGCGACGAGTTTGGCGCGGTGCTGCCGAACACCAGCGCCGAACAGGCGGAAACCGTCCTGCGGCGCATCCAGCAGCGGTTGGATGCCGTTATCTTCAAAGAGGCGCCACAGCTGCGGCTGCAGATCAGCGCCGGTATCGCCAACTACCACCCCGCGCTGGGCGGTTATCTGGACTGGCTGAAAGCGGCCGACGGCGCGCTTTACCGGGCGAAGCAAAATGGCCGCAACCGCCTGGAAACGGCGGTGCCGACGGGCGACTAACTTACTGGTTTAATAACTTGGCAAAATACTTCGGCGCTTCGACAAAGCCTTCTCGCCGGTAAAACGCATGCGCCCGCTCGCGGCGGCTGTGGCAATGGACTTCAAGCCGATCGCAGCCGCGACGGCGCGCCAGCGCCTCGCCCTCTGCCAACAGCCGCCGCCCTACGCCCGCGCCGCGCGCTCGGTCGTCGACGCAAAAATAACTGATGCGGCCAATGTCGCCGGCCAACGCCAGCTGCGGCAGAAAATGCAGCGACAGCACGCCCAGCACCCGCTCGCCCTCCAGGGCCACCAGCAGCGCCTCGTCCGGATGCGCCAGCAGCTGGCGCATTCGCTGCGTCAGAAACGCCTCGGTGCCGGGATAATCCAACGCCGTCATTAATTCGGCGATAGCCTGGCGATCGCTCAGGCGCGCCGTTCTGATTTCCATGGGGTGACCTCGCAGATTGTCGATACTACAAAATAGGCAGCGTTAGGTGTAACATCCACCGGGTACGGCAAAAAAGGCCGTGCGGCACGCTGGAGATGACATTCCTCCCTAACCGCCTTCACAGGCTGATGATGTCTACGTAACCTCTCGGAGAGAGGCGCGTAGCGTTACGCCTGTCTCTTTCCGAGTCCCGTGAATTTCTCTGATTGAAAGGTAGTTGCCCCATGTTGAGCTCTTTACTGGCCGTATTTATCGGCGGCGGCGTCGGCAGCGTTTTGCGCTGGGCGGTAAGCATGAAAATGAATCCGCTGAACGCCCACATTCCGCTCGGTACGCTGATGGTCAATCTGATCGGCGGTTTTATCATCGGCCTGGCGATGGCGATTTTCACCCGCATGACGCATCTGGACCCCACCTGGAAATTACTGATCACCACCGGGTTCTGCGGCGGCCTGACCACCTTCTCCACCTTTTCGCTGGAGGTGGTGTACCTGATGCAGGATGGCCGCTTCGGCTGGGCGCTGGCCAACATGCTGCTCAACCTGGCCGGCTCGCTGGCGATGACGCTGCTGGCTTTCATGCTGGTGATGTGGGTCAACGGGCGCTAAGCCCTTAATGTTTCCTTAATCTTGCATGCGCATAATCTCATCCAGTACTCCTGACTGGATGAGAAACCGCTATGTTTAGCCTGCCGAAAACCGCCGCCGAAGCGATTGCCGTTGCGCTGTGCGTGCTGATCGTCGCCGCCTTTATCAAATCCTACCTGTTCGCTTAAGCGCCTTTTCCCCACAGCACGCGTTCATCTTGCGCCTTTCCGGCCGATTGCACTACAATTGAGAATGAACGTTCACACCCAAAAATGTGAACCCGGCTCACGTGTAGCAAAGGATCGGGCAAATGCTCCCCCCCAACGACAGTAAACAGGCCAAGGTGCAGGCCCGCCGCGATCAGATCGTCGAAGCGGCGAAAACCAGCTTCCGCCGCCACGGCTTCCACGCCGCCAGCATGGCGGAAATCGCCCAGGGCTCGCAGCTCAGCGTCGGGCAAATCTATCGCTATTTCGCCAATAAAGACGCGATTATCGAGGAAATCGTCAACCGCATCATCGCCAGCAAGATGCAGCGGCTGGAAAATCTTGGCGATCACATCAACCTGATCGCCGGCACGCTGGCGGCGCGCACGCTGTTTCAGCAGCCGGGCGAGAGCGAAACCGATCACATGCTGATGCTTGAAGTGACCGCCGAGGCCACGCGCAACCCGGTGGTGGCCAAAATGCTCAGCGATGCGGAAGCGCGGCTGTTTCGCCACGTGTGCCACAACCTGCAGCGGCTGTATCCCCATTTCAGCGCGGAAGAGATCGCCGCGCGGGTGGAGTTTATCGCCGTCATGAGCGAAGGCACCGGTTACCGCATCCTTACCACGCAAAAAGCCGATGCGTCCCTGCTGCGCGATCTGTATCAGCAGGCCATTTCTCACCTGTTCAGGAAACTCTAATCTCCCATGACCAAACACTTAGCCAGACAACATCTGGTGTACGCCGTCGTGCTTGGCCTGTTGGCCGCGCTGGGGCCGCTGTGCACCGATCTCTATCTGCCCGCCCTGCCGGAAATGGCGGGCGAACTGAATACCTCTACCGCCGCCGCGCAGCTCAGCCTGACCGCCGGGCTGCTCGGCCTGGGCGTCGGCCAGCTGATTTTCGGTCCTTACAGCGACAAACTGGGCCGCATGCGCCCGCTGTTGCTGTCGCTGATCCTGCTGCTGGGCGCTTCGCTGTGGTGCGCGCTGGCGCCCACCATCGACCAGTTGCTGATCGCCCGCCTGCTGCAGGGCATCGCCGGCGCCGGTGGCGCGGTGATTTCCCGCGCCATTGCCCGCGATCTGTATGCCGGTCATGAGCTGACCCGCTTCTTCGCCCTGCTGATGCTGGTCAACGGTCTGGCGCCGATCGTCGCGCCGGTGCTGGGCGGCGTTATGCTGCAGGTGATGAACTGGCGCGGCATCTTCGGCGTGCTGGCGGCCATCGCCGTGCTGCTGTTCAGCCTGTCGGCGCTGAAGCTGCGCGAGTCCCTGCCGGCCGAGCGCCGCAGCCAGGGCGGCATTCTGGCGATGCTGATGTCGCTGGGCAGTCTGTTGACCCAACGCTATTTCATGGGCCTGTGTCTGACGCAGGGCTTCGTGATGGCCGGCATGTTCGCCTATATCGGCGCCTCGCCTTTCGTCCTGCAGCAGATCTACGGCCTCAGCCCGCAGATGTTCAGCCTGTGCTTCGCCATTAACGGCGTCGGGCTGATCATTGCGGCGCAGCTGGCCAGCCGCCTCAGTTCGCGTTGGGGGGAGCGTCGCGTGTTGAAGAGCGGGCTAACGCTGGCGGCCGTCGCATCGCTGTTGCTGCTGTTGGCCGCCGCGCTGCATGCGCCGCTGGTGTTGTTGCTGGTGCCGCTGTTCTTTTCGGTGGCGGTGATCGGCATCGTCGGCCCAACCGCCTCTTCGTTGGCCATGCAAAGCCAGGGTGACAAAGCGGGCAGCGCGTCGGCCTTAATCGGCGTGTGCATGTTCGCGCTCGGTGCCTGCGCCGTGCCGCTCACCGGGCTGGGCGGCACGTCCAGCCTGTCGATGGCGCTGACCATCGTCGGCTGCTACGCCGTCGCCATCCTGCTGTTCAGCCTGTTAGGCCGCCGCAGCGAGGCATAACGCGCCCAATAAAAAACCCGCTCAATGAGCGGGTTTTAAGAAATTCAGCTACGCAGCTTAGATAGCAGTAACGTTAGCGGCAGATGGGCCTTTGGCACCGTTCGTGATTTCAAATTCTACACGCTGGCCTTCAGCAAGCGTTTTGAAACCGTTGCTAACGATGGCAGAGAAGTGAACGAAAACGTCCTTGCTACCATCTTCCGGAGTAATGAAACCGAAGCCTTTGGATTCATTAAACCACTTAACGCTACCTTTAATCTTAGACATCAAACTTACCTTTAACGTGAATGAAAGACACAAAACCTGTGTCTATTACAGTACAGCAAGCAGGCAGGATTTTGTCCACCACCGCGATCACAGAAATCCGATAAAGAGTGAAAAAATCCGTGTTGTCCGGTGTAAATTGATTGCACCGGTTGCGATAAGTTACCGTGCCAGGTCAATCCTCTCCACGCGCCGGCGAACAACGAGCGAACGCCCAAACTCGCCCACCGCCCCCAGCGTTGACGCTCCCGCGCAGACGCAATCGCTATGAAATATAACCAGATGGTCTTTTTGCTTCGGCGGCCGCTGCACTAGGGTTAGGGTTTATTTCCCACTATGAGCCAAGCCTATGACCAGCCAGTTGGCAGACAAAATCATCGCCTATCGGCGTGAGCTGCACCAAAACCCGGAGCTTTCCAATCACGAATTCGCCACCACCGCCCGGCTGACGCGCTGGCTGCAAGAAGCGGGCATTCGCCTGCTGCCGCTGGCGCTGAAAACCGGCGTCGTGGCGGAGATCGGCAGCGGCAAGGGGCCGATCATCGCGCTGCGCGGCGACATTGACGCCCTCCCGATCGACGAAATCGCCGACGTGCCCTTCAGCTCGCAAAACCGCGGCGTGATGCACGCCTGCGGCCACGACTTTCATACCTCGGTGATGCTCGGCGCCGCACACCTGCTGAAAGCGCGTGAGGCCGACCTGCCCGGCACGGTACGCCTCTTCTTCCAGCCGGCGGAAGAGACCTTCAACGGCGCCCGACACCTGATCGACGTCGGCGCGCTGGATAACGTCGCCGCGGTGTTTGGCCTGCATAATGCGCCGGAGCTGCCCACCGGCACCTTCGCCACCCGCGCCGGGCCGTTCTACGCCAACGTCGATCGCTTCCAGATCCTCATCACCGGCAAGGGCGCGCACGCCGCCAAACCGGAACAGGGCGTCGACACCATCGTCACCGCCAGCCAGATCGTCGGCGCGCTGCAGACGCTGCCCAGCCGCAGCTTCAGCTCGCTGGAATCGCTGGTGGTGAGCGTAACGCGCATCGAAGGCGGCAATACCTGGAACGTGCTGCCGCAAACCGTGGAGCTGGAAGGCACGGTGCGCACCCACAGCGACGCGGTGCGCCGCCAGGTGCCGGACAAGATTCGCCAGGTGATCGACGGCATAGCCGCCGCGCTGGGTGCGCAGGCCGAACTCCGCTGGCAGCCGGGGCCGCCGGCGGTGATCAATGACCCGCATTGGGCGGCGTTCAGCAAAACCGTCGCCGCCGAGGCCGGCTACCGGGTCGAAGAGGCGGAGTTGCAGATGGGGGGTGAAGATTTCGCGCTGTATCTGCATCACGTGCCGGGCGTATTCGTCAGCATCGGCTCCGCCAGCGAGTTCGGCCTGCATCATCCGCGTTTCAATCCCGATGAACGGGCCCTGTTCCCGGCGGCGCAATATTTCACGCTGCTGGCGGAACGCACGCTGCAACAATTAACCACCGCGCCAGAAAAAGCCCTCAGCAACGCCTGAATAACGGAACATATTATTTCCCCGACGCCGCACATGCCGCGTCGGACCCTATTATTTTTACCCGCCGTGATATTTGCAGTTTTCAACATTTGAATATGCTGTTTTGTTGTTTTACATCCCGCCGCCGCTCATCAATAGTGAACCCATCAGACACCGCGCGCCTCTGCGGCGCATGACAGGATAATCACGATGAGCGACAACGCGAATAATCAACGGCAATTGCGCCTGGGCGCCATTCTGCATGGCGCATCGGGAAATATGTCCGCCTGGCGCCACCCGGACGCCACCGCCGACGCCAGCATTAACCTCGAATTTAATATCGCCTCGGCGAAAAAAGCCGAACAGGGAAAATTCGATTTCGTCTTCGTCGCCGATGGGTTATATATCAACGAAAAATCCATTCCGCATTTTCTTAATCGTTTCGAACCGCTCACCCTGCTGGCCGCGCTGTCCGCCGCCACCGACAAAATCGGCCTGGTGGGCACCCTCTCCACCTCCTACAGCGATCCGTTCACCGTCGCCCGCCAGTTCGCCAGCCTCGATCACCTGAGCAACGGCCGTGCCGGCTGGAACGTGGTGACGTCGCCGCTGGAAGGCTCGGCCAAAAACTTCTCGCGCACAGAACACCCGGAACACAGCCTGCGTTACCGCATCGCCGGCGAGTTTCTCGACGTCGCCAAAGGGCTGTGGGACTCCTGGGAAGACGATGCCTTCGTGCGTAATAAAGCCAGCGGCGAATTCTTCCGCACCGGCAAACTGCACACTCTCAATCACCAGGGGGAGTTCTTCTCGGTACAGGGGCCGCTGAACATCGGCCGCACGCCGCAGGGGCGCCCGATCCTGTTCCAGGCCGGCGCCTCTGAAGACGGCAAACGGCTGGCGGCCCAACACGCCGATGCGATCTTCACCCATCACGACACGCTGGAACAGGCGCAGGATTTCTATCAGGACGTGAAGCGGCAGCTGGTGGAACAGGGGCGCGAACCGGACGATCTTCGCATCTTCCAAGGCGTCAGCGTGATCGTCGGCGACGACGACGCGGACGTCGAGCGCCAGTACCAGGAAACCGCCCGACTGGTCAGCATCGAGAACGCCCTCAACTACCTCGGCCGCTACTTCGAGCATTACGACTTCGCCCGCCATCCGCTGGACGCGCCCTTCCCGGACATCGGCGATCTGGGGCAAAACAGCTTCCGCAGCACCACCGACGCCATCAAGCGCAGCGCCCGCGAGCGCAACCTCACGCTGCGCCAGGTGGCGCTGGAAGCCGCCTCGCCGCGCCCGGTGTTCAGCGGCACGCCGGAAGCGGTGGCGGACGGTCTGCAACGCTGGTTCGACGGCGAAGCCGCCGACGGTTTCATCATCAGCGGCGGTACGCCCAACGCCTTCGGCCACTTCGTCGATCGGGTGGTGCCCGTCCTGCAACAACGTGGCCTGTTCCGCCAGGCGTACCACGGCGACACGCTGCGCGAGCACCTGGGCCTGAAGCGCCCGTTGAACAGATTCACCCAATAATAAGATCGCTTTCAGGGATACCCGCTATGCAGAAAACCGTTACCGCCGCCCTCGTGGCGGCCTTGCTGAGCCTGACCGGCGCCGCACTGGCGGGCACCGGCATCGATTTGCAGGCCAATGAAACCCCGATCCACGCGCCGAAAAACCCGCAGGCGATCGCCAAACTGCCGGCCGATTTCCACTTCGTGAAGCCGGGCCAATTCACCGTCGCGATCGCCGCACTCAACACGCCGCCGCTGGCGCTGTTCGCCGCCGACAACCGGCGACTGATCGGCAGCGAAGTGGATATCGCACAGCTGGTGGCCGACAGCCTGGGCCTAACGCTTAACGTGGTGCAAACCTCGTGGGAAGACTGGCCGCTGGGGGTGGTTTCCGGCAAGTATGACGCGGCCATCACTAACGTCACCGTGACCAAAGAGCGCAAAACCCGCTTCGACTTCGCCACCTACCGCATCGACTCGCTCGGCTTTTATGTCAAAACCGGCGGCAAGATCGCGACGATCAAACAGCCTGCCGATATCGCCGGATTAAAAATTATCGTCGGCTCCGGCACCAATCAGGAAGCCATCTTGCTGGCATGGGACAAGCAGAATCGGCAGCAGGGGCTTAAACCCTTCCAGCCGATCTACGTGACCGACGATGCGGCCGCCACGCTGGCGATCCAATCCGGCCGGGCCGACGCCTACTTCGGGCCGAACGTGCTGGGCGCCTATAAAGCGGCGCTGAACGGCCGCACCCGGCTGGCGGGCACGGTGGAAGGCGGTTGGCCCAAGGCGGCGCACATCGCCGTCACCACCCGTAAAGGCAACGGCCTGGTGCAGGCGGTGAACGAAGCGCTGAACGGCGCGATCCGCGGCGGGCAGTACGATCGGGTGCTCAACCGCTGGGGCGAGAGCGTCGAACGCCTTGCGCAGTCGGAAATCAACCCGCCCGGCCTGGGCGACTAGGAGCGCGCGATGACGCAAGACACCTTCATTCAGACGCTGCCGACCGACCCGCTGATCGCCCCGGTAATCGAGGGGCTGTTCGGCGAATATCGCCAGCGTTACGGCGACTATTTTGGTGACCAGGAACCGGAACCGCTGGATCTGTACGCGCCGCCGCAGGGGGCCTTCATCGTGCTGCTGCGCGCCGGTGCACCGATCGCCATGGGCGCCTTCAAACGCTATGACGCACAAACCGCCGAGCTGAAGCGCATCTGGACGCGGGGCGATCTGCGGCGCCAGGGCCTGGCGCAGCGGGTGTTGCAGCAGCTCGAAACGCTGGCGCTGGCGCAGGGATATCGCCGGCTCTATCTGACCACCGGTTTTCGCCAGCCCGAAGCGGTGGGCCTGTATCTGAGCAACGGGTATCAGCCGCAGTTCGATCCCACCGTCGACAGCGAGGTTTACAGCCGCCCACCCTACGATGGCCGCCTGCCGTTCCGCAAAAGCCTGATTGCAGAGGACGCATGTTGTTGCGCGTCGGAAAGGAAAATCGCCTAAGGCCCCTTTATCTGTATCAGGAGACATGACATGTCCAAACAAGACGTCTTGAAAGTGGTGCCCGCCCGCTATCCGCTGCGGCTGATCGGCGCGCTGTTTTCGCTGTTTATTCTGGCCGCCATCGTGCAATCGGTGGCGGGCAACGCGCGCTGGGAATGGGGCGTGTTCGCCGAGTGGTTCTTCGCGCCGGCGGTGCTGGCGGGGCTGGGGCAAACCCTGCTGCTGACGCTGCTCGGCACGCTGTTCAGCATCCTGTTCGGTACCCTGCTGGCGCTGGCGCGACTGTCGCGCTCTTACCTGTTGGCGTCGCTCGCCTGGGGTTATATCTGGCTGTTTCGCTCGCTGCCGCTGATTCTGGTGCTGATCATCCTGTACAACTTTTCCTACCTGTACGACGCCATCTCGCTGGGCATTCCCTTCACCTCCGTGGTGTTCGCCAGCTATCCGACCATCGACATTCTCGGCCAATTCGCCGTGGCGGTGCTGGGCCTGACGCTGGTGCAGTCTGCCTACACCGCCGAGATCATCCGCGGCGGCATCCTGGGGGTGGATTACGGCCAGCACGAAGCGGCGGCGGCGCTGGGCCTGCCGGGCTATCGCCGCACCTTCCGCATCATTCTGCCGCAGGCGCTGCGCTCCATTATTCCAACCGGCTTCAACGAGATCATCAGCCTGGCGAAAGGCACCTCGATCGTTTACGTGCTGGCGCTGCCGGAGCTGTTTTATACCATTCAGGTTATCTATAACCGCACCCAGCAGGTGATACCGCTGCTGATGGTCGCCACCGTCTGGTATCTGTTCATCACCACCGCGCTGTCGGTGATCCAATACTACATCGAGCGCTATTTCGCCCGAGGCGCGGTGCGCGAACTGCCGCCGACGCCCTGGCAGAAACTGGCCGGCTGGCTAAAACGTTAGGAGACCCGCATGTCTGAAGCCATTGATTATTACGCCTTGCCCGAGCAGCCGGCGCGCAACCTCACCCCGGTGCCGGCGCGCGGCCTGATCGAAATCAGCAACGTCAGCAAGTTCTTCGGCAAACACAAGGCGCTGGACGACGTCAGCCTGACGCTGCAGCCGGGCACCGTCACCGTGATCCTCGGGCCTTCCGGCTCCGGCAAATCGACGCTGCTGCGGGCGATCAACCACCTGGAACGCGTGGACGAAGGCTTTATCCGCATCGACGGCGACTACGTCGGCTATCGCCGCAAGGGCAACCGGCTGTATGAGCTGAAGGAAAAGGCCATCCTTCGGCAACGCATCAACGTCGGCTATGTGTTCCAGAATTTCAACCTGTTCCCGCACCTGACGGTGCTGGAAAACATCATCGAAGCGCCGGTGGTGCACAAGATCCACTCCCGCGAACGGGCGAAAGCGGTAGCCTATGAGCTGCTGGATACCGTCGGGCTGCGCCATAAGGCGGACGCCTACCCGCGCCACCTCTCCGGCGGCCAACAGCAGCGCATCGCCATCGCGCGTGCGCTGGCGCTGAACCCGAAGGTGATCCTGTTCGATGAACCGACCTCCGCGCTCGATCCCGAGCTGGTCGGCGAAGTGCTGGACGTGATAAAGGGATTGGCGGATCTGGGCGTCACGCTGGTGGTGGTCACCCATGAAATCGGCTTTGCGCGCGAAGCGGCGGATCGGGTGGTATTTATGGTCGACGGGCAGATCGTCGAGCAGGGCGACGCCAGGCAAGTGCTGGCTCAGCCGCAGCATCCGCGCACCGTCAACTTTCTCAACAAAGTGCTGTGATCGTCGGGGCGCCGCGGCGCCCCGTGCCCGAGCCGCTTACCGGCCGGCGAAACGCCGTTTCTCGGCGGCGAAATCCAGCGGGCGGATCCCCTGCTGGTTTTTGTCCTCGTCGGTCAGCAACGCCGGCGGAATAAACCAGGTCACCTCGAACAGCAGCCCGTCCGGATCGTGGCCATAAATGCTTTTGTGCACGCCGTGATCCTCTTCCAGCCCGAGAATGCCGCGTTCGGCCAGCTGGTGACGAATGCGCTCCAGCTCCTCCAGGCTGTCCACTTCCCAGGCCAGATGGTACAGCCCGGCCGGTGGCTCATGCTCCGCCGGCGGCTCGTTGTTGGCGCGAAATACCCCGGCACGCTGCTGGCCCAGGTTCTTGCTGAACAGCGCCAAATCGTGATCGTTGTCCGAATCGGCGGCCTGGGTAAACACCGCCCGATCGGGGCTGTCGGACGGCTTGAGCTTGAACCCCAACACCTGATGATAAAAGTCGGCGCTCTGCCGCACGTCGCTGACATACAGCACGGCGTGATTGAGACGTTTGATGCCCATCGCTATTCCTTTTTCGCATTGAATGAAGTCAGCATGAACATAGCATGTGGGGAGAAAGCCGCTAAATGCCGTTATCGCATGACTAAATGCCGCCCGCGCAATCTGTCGCTGCAAGGCATTCCGCGCTATCATAAGCGCTGTATAGAACCCTTTTGTGAGAATAGCGATGAACGGCAAGATAACGACTTTTTTTGAAGACAAAGGCTTCGGCTTTATTACCGACGAGAACGGAGAAAATCGTTATTTTCACGTGATTAAAGTGCAGAACCCGGAGCTGATTAAGAAAAATGCGGCGGTGACCTTCGAACCGACCAACAACACCAAAGGCCCGTCGGCTTATGCGGTCAAAGTGTTGGCGCCCAGCAAATACATCATCATCGCCAACGAAAGAATCAAGATCGCCAGCATCAAGTCTTTCAATACTTTCACCAAGGAAGTGCCGGTCAAAGCCGACGTGGATAAAGAGAACACCGTGCTGTCGGTCGGCCTGCTGATGAACCGCATTCGCCCGCAGTCCGAAGACCAGGCGCAGACCATGCAAACGCTGCGCATGCTGACCATTACCACTTTCCAGAACACCACCCATACCTTCTCCGAGCACGAGATCGATATGGATGAGACCATCAAGGCGCTGAAAAGCCTGTAAGCGCCGGTTGCCCAGCGTCGAGCCCTAGCGGAACAGGATATGCTCGACGCTGTTGCCGTTCACCACGTTGAACGACTCCACCCGATTACGCCCCTGCGATTTGGCGCGATACAGCGCGATATCCGCCATATTCATCAGCTGCTCCAGCGATTTCACCTCGTTCATCGCCAGGCTGGCTACGCCGACGCTGATGGTAATTTTCAACGTTTGTTTGCCTTCCGCCTGCAGTTCCGCCTGCTCCACCAGCCGGCGCAGATGTTCCCCCAGCGCCACGCCCTGTGCCGCCAGCGCGCGCGGCAACATGATGGCGAACTCTTCCCCGCCCAAGCGGCCGAACAGCTGATCGTGGCGCAGCTCGCGCCGCACGATGTGCGCAAACGACGCCAAAACCTGATCGCCGGCGCTGTGGCCGTGCGTATCGTTGATCTGCTTGAAATGGTCGATGTCGATCAGCAGGAGCGACACCGCCTCTTTGGAGCGGTGCTTGTGCTCCAGCAGCTCGCCCGCTTTGCGCGTCATCGCGCTGCGCGCCAGCACCCCGGTCAGAAAATCGTGGTTGGCGCTGTGCTCCAGACGCCGCATCAGCTTGCGGTTGGCGGCGATAGAGCTGGCGAGGATCAGCGGCCCCATCACCAGCATGGCGATGCCCAAGCGGGCGGACATCAGCGTGTCGAGGAAGGCGTTGTGGTTGTTCGGCGTTTCGTACAGCACCAGGTTGGCGGAAATGCTGCTGATCTCGGTCATGCCGGTCAACAGCGTCAGCAACGTCACGGGGAACAGCTGGTAACGCACCGCGCACCACAGCAGTGCCGGGATCGGGAAGGCGATAGCGCCCGGCCCGCCGATATAGACGCTGAATATCAGCGACAGCAGCAGCGCCAGCAGCGGCAGACAGCCTTTCAAACGCCAACGCACCTGTATGCGCAACAGCTGCTTCAGCCGCGGTGCCGCCATCAGCACCGGCAACAGCAGCAAGGTCGTCGAGAACTGCTCGCTGAACCAGGCCAGCCAAGCGACCACCACCGTGTTGTTGTACAGGCTGTCGTTGCGCAGCACCGACAGCGTCGACGCCACCGCCGCACCGGCCAGACTGGCGCTGAACATATAGAGTATCGCCTGGGGTTTGCCCATGCGCCGTTGCGACTGGGGCAGCATCAGCATGATGCCGTAACCGACGGCGATCAGCGACATGTTGCAGGCGTTCAGCCACAGCGCCAGGGACCAGCCTTCGCCGGTGCTGAGATCGGCGGCAACCATGCCTAGATAGGTGGTAAGCCAGCCGAGCGGCGTGGCGTAAACGGGTTTGCGCAGCAGCAGGCCGAGCAGAATCGCATTCACCGGCCAAAATAAAGAAAGCGAACCAATTGGCCGGCTAAGAATACCCACCAGAGAAAGTAAAAAGGCCAGCATGAAAAGATTGATCAGCTGAACCGTCAGAGGCAGGCCATGCCTGGCGTTTATTCTGACGTTCATCGCCTCGCCCATATTTCGCTAATAACCAGAATAATAATGTGCATACTCTCTCGCCCGGCCAGTGAGGGATAGTCAACTCGGATTTCAACCAAAAAAGCCAGACAAATCAATAATAAAAAACGTTAACATTTAATTAACAGACTTTTCTTAGCCTGATGCGACCGCGGCGGGCTCACCCGCATAGCGTCAGCAAATAATGCCGACTCTGCTGTCAGCATAGCGCATAGCGTAATAGGCCGCCGACGGCGTTAATTACATTAATAAGTTTGTGGTTATTGGTCGTTGAATGATGTTTGAATAACTACGCGATTATTTTCCTGCAACTGGGCCGCCCGTGCAATAACAACCCAAAAAAAGCCCGCATAGCGCGGGCTTGCTTGAACAACAGCAAATCGACAGTTACGACACAGCCATACGTTGCATGCCCGTGCTGCCGCGCAGTATAGCGGTGAAAGCTTAAGCAGACCTTAGCAACAAAAAACCCGGCCTAGGAACCGGGAATATTTGTACGAAATGCAGTGTTAGCCCAAGCAGGCTAATAACATTTCGCAGCTTACACGCCAATTGTGCAGAGAAAATGAACGCGGCGTCCGTTCAGTCGCGTCACTGCCCTCTCCGCACGGAAGACCTTACGCCAGTTTGGCGGCAAAACCCGCTACGCGCTGGCCATAGAGCTTGGCGGTCGCCAGATCGCCCGACAGCATCTCATCCACGCCGGCATCCGCCGGGGTCTGCACCAGCAGCCCCACCGAACCGCCCAGGTTATTGACGTCGGTGCGCTGCGCCGATTTGGTGTTGGCCGGCAGCAGCCCCAGGCTGACCCACAGGCCGCCATGTTGCGAAGCCAGCGTCTGCAGCGCGATCAACGTGACCTGCTTGTCGCCGTTCAGGCTGGCGCTGTTGGTAAAGCCGCCAAACACTTTGTCCTGCCACTTGCGGCCGAACCAGGCCTTGGAGCTGGCGTCGGCGAATTTCTTGAACTGCCAGGATGGGCCGCCCATATAGGTCGGCGAACCAAAGATGATGGCGTCCGCCTCATCCAGCGTCTGCCAGGCTTCGTCGCTGATATCACCGTTCTGGTCGATGGCGATCAGTGCCGCCCCGGCGCCTTCCGCCACCACTTTCGCCAAACGCTCGGTATGGCCGTAGCCGGAATGAAACACCACTACTGTCTTCGCCATAGAAATTCTCCACTCATTGCACAAAGGCGCCGACGGCGCCCCTCTCGCGTTCAATCTAATCAAGCGCGCAGCGGCTGAATACCAAATAAAACTGACGGTGTTATTCAAAAAAATGCGTCGAGCCGACGTGAATATTCTACGATAACATCAGGAGGAAAAAGCACGTGAGGGATACGGTAGGGATACGGTGGAGCAACGCCGGAACAACCCGGCATTGCGGAAAGAAAAACGGGAGCTTACAGCTGAGCTAAGAAATATTTGACTAGAACTTTCTTCTTAATGTTCATTATTCCTATCTCTTTGAATGCGGAAAGATACTCTTTTCTCAGTGCTTTAGGCACTCGTCCATAACAAGACTTGGCATCGTTAATGGAAAAACTGACGCAGCGAGAAATAAAATTATTTAAGTAGACGTTCAGCTCTCCATCGGTTTGCGAACGCAAAGCCGGTAGCTTTCTGGCGACGGTTAAATAACCGATGACATGGCGATGGCTTTTCTTGGAGGTCATTACCGAGTCACGACGAAGACGCCGCTTATACAACGACTCTTTCAGGCAAACGATCGTGGACCTCTGTGCCAATAAAATGCTGGTGGTAAATAAATTATCCTCGTGAATGATTCCGGGATAAAACGGATTATCGCGCACTAACTGTATTCTCGACATATACATACAAGGTGAAACGATATAATTATTCAAGCGCCATGACTCTTTAAAAAATGTCTCGCTATCCATGGTCTTATCATACAGGCTGTTGTCCCGAACGTAAGTAGACGAGAATTCGACAGTGAACTCATCATCGTAAAATGTTTCCGCATTGAAGAAGACAATATCGCTATGCGTTGACACCAGCGCCGTTACGCATTTAGAAACCAAAGAGACGTCAAAAATATCATCGCTATCGAGAAAGACGACAAATTCGCCGGTGGCCACGCTCACGCCATTATTTCTGGCGGCAGACTGACCTTGATTCTCTTGGTTAACGACTTTTACATTGGCGTGGTTACGGGTAACTTCCGCTAACAACGCCCCTGTAGCGTCTGTTGAACCGTCGTTGACAACGACGAGCTCGACATTCGGGTAGTCTTGATTAAGAACAGAGTTAACGCACTCGACAATATACTTTTCCGTATTATAACTTGCGATAACAACGCTAACTTTTGGATTCATTTTTGACTCTGCCGTATTTTTTCAATTGTAAACAGCTTATCATAGAAAAGCGCTTTATTAAACCTTAAAAACGATGTAGACCGATGACTGAAAAGCCATAACACCATGATAAATAAGAATGTTAAAAATAATAAAAATCCCAGCAAGATTCTATCGGACGAATTGAAATAAAAATGGAACAAATATCTCCACCGTAAGCTTAGTCGGGAAAAACCAGACTAAGCTTACGCCGATAAATTACGCTTTCTTCAGTATGACTTTCTTAAAATACCCTACTCGATCGCGCAGGAAAACCAATGAAGACATCAAATATACCGCGCCACCAAACAGTGAAGCGCCGATTAACGAGAAGATATTATTGATGGCGAAACCCAGCGGTGAAGTGTGTTGCAGCCAATACAGTGCCGCGCACATGATTCCTGAACAAAATGCGGGGCCGATAAGCCGGGCGAGTACCTCAAAGAGACTCCCCTCCAACAAGCGCATGGTGATAGTCATTGCAGGAATAAAGTTAACGACGTTGGCGAAAAAGTACAGCATAGTCAGCGTAGTGATATCAAACTGTACGCCAATAATAAATGCGCTAATCATTAGCAGCATGCCGAGGATGCCCAGCATCAACAACATTCCCGAACGCCCTTTGGACATCAAAACCGCACCGGTTGAACTGGTCAAGGATTGAACAATCCCGGTCGGCGCCAGCCATAACATAATCGTTGCGCTTAATGCCCATTCGGGGCCAAAGGCGATATTGAAAAAAGGTTCGCGCAGCGTAGCTAAACCGACCATCAAAGGGAATACGATAAACGAAATGACATCTATCGACTTGAGAAATAACTTTTTCACTTCCAGCACGTTATCTTGCTGACGACTCATGATGGGGAACAAGGAGCGCGATGCGATAAACGTCAGATTCTGCAACGGAAACAGCATTATTCTACAGGCTAGAGAGTAGGCGCCAAGAATATTGGCGTTCATAAACCGGCCAATGAACATGCTATCTGCATTGCGGGAAAAGTAATTTACAAAGTTAAAGAGCGTCAGATTACTGCTAAAGGAAAAGATTGTTTTCAGCTCTTTTTTGTTGAAAATTTGCGTTATTTTAGGACGCCACCCGCTTTTCATCCAGAGCAGGCTGGTTGAGATGATCGCCGTCAGCAGGTTTGAAAACACCAGACTGTAAACGCCGGCGCCCATATAAGCCAGGATGATGGCGGCGATAAGCGCCACAATGCCGGCTGAAAGTTCAATCAGTGAAACAATCATGAACTTTGAATTTCTTTCCAACAATGCCAAGTGCGTGGATCCGCTGCTGGCGATCGGAAAAGAGATGGAAAGCAATAATAACATATCCGTTAGGCGCGGCTCTTTAAATGCAGCGGCGATTAATGGCGAAAATAAAGCAATCACGATGGCAATGACTGTGCCCATGGTGATATTAAGGCCAAAAATAGCGTTGGTGGTGCTGTCTTTCAATTCGTTATGTTGAATAATCGCGGCGGATGTGCCCAAATCTCTAATCAAAAGAGAAAAGTTAATCACGACCAGGGCCATTGCCATCAGGCCGAATTCGCTGGGAGGCAACAGTCTCGCCAAAACGAACATACTCATTAACTGAGTAAATACTTTCCCCATCTGCGACAAAGTGATCCACTTTGCATTACTTAATGCGCTCATAAACAATCCTAAAACTCATTTCCCCTGAATCCCGCAGTAATGCCGCATTCATCCTGGGAAAGCTGCCAACCATTAACCTGCTCAAAGCGCGGGTATGCCAAAACGGCAAAAAGTAAAAAAACAACGCCAGCGCCAATACAACTCATTGATATTTATCAGATATCATCAATTTTCATACATAATACTGAGATAGTGTAGACATAGCGTCCCGCCGTTTTCAAGAATTCTGTCGCCACAGCCGGAATTATCAGAATAGGTTGAGAAATCGTGCGACTGTCACAGGCCTTGGCCATGAAAGAATCGCTGGAAAACCGAACGTTTTGCGCAAACCTGACAACCACGCCACCGGCGCTCGCATTGGATAAAAAAAATCCCGCGCAAGGCGGGATAAACTTAACAGGGATGGGGTAATACACTACAGGGAATGGATAACACACAACATCATCGGGTAGAGCTACAGTACCAATCCCAATGTATAGAACTGTCATCCCCGCGTAAGTTTGCTCGGCCAGATGTAACGCCGAATGGGAAATATGACATTTTTCTCAACGCACCACGAACAGACGCGATTCGAAGCCGCCGCTCTTGAAGGTGCCGGTATTGACCCACCCCGGCGGCGAACGGCCGAAGTCCTGATTGAAATCCCCGCCGCTGACCAGCCAGACCCGGCGATGGCCTTTCGATAAAACGCTGAGCTTATCGACATAGGTCTGCGCCGCCCGATCGTGGAAAAAGGTGCCGAAGCCATAGGCATTGGGCTTGCCCGAAATGCCGTTGGGCCTGGCCGGGGTATACAGCAGGGCGCGATAGCCCTTCTTGTTGTAATACACATAGCTCAGGTAGTTGAACATGTTGCTGACCACTACCGCATCGTTAGGCTGATAGTGGCTGTTGATATAGTGCACCATCACCTTGAACTCATCTTTCTCGACCGGGTAGTCGTTACGCACGCCGCAGCCGAACAGCAAGCTGAAAAACAACAGCAAAGAGATCCCGCGCACCCGGCTTTTCGTTCCGGCGATCAGCACGCCCAACACCAGCGGAATGCCGAGCGCGGCGGAATAGAGGTAGCGATCGACAAACAGCGGCGTGCGCCAGGAAATGGCGAATACCAGCGACACCGGGATCAGAATGCCACCAAGCAGCAACAGCGAGAATGTCCTTGGCATCACGCGCCGTTTCAGCAGCAGCGCGCACAACGCGATAAACATCGCCGGCAGCAGCCAGAGAATCGCCGTGGGATAGTTGCTGCCGTCATGGCCGGTGAGAAAACGCCAATACATTGCCGGCAGATCGCCCCAGGAAACCTGAGGGATCCAACCGACGTCGCCGCCGACCCGCAGTTCGGCGATATGCGCCAGCAGATTGAGCAGCACCAGCAGCCAGGGAATGTAGGCCACCCCAATCGCCACATTGGCCAGCCACCACGCCGGCTGCTTGATGTAACGTACGCCTTCTCGGCGGCATGACAGCGCCAACACCACCAGCCAGTGGGCGATCAGCGTGAAAATGGTGAAGTAATGGGTATAAAAGCTCAGCGTCATCAACAACGCATACAGCGCCAGATAGCGGCGGTTATCCGGCGTTTTCAGCCACTTAGCCAGCACCATGGCGGCGGCGATCGCCAGCATCCCCATCAGCGCGTACATGCGCGCCTCCTGGCTGTAACGCACCGCCATCGGCATGATTGCCATCAACCATCCCGCTATCAGCGCCGCCCGCTCGCTGGCCAACCAACGGGTAAAGCGCATCGCCAGCGCTACCGTCGCCACGCCGAACACCAGGCTCAGCGAACGGGCGGCCATGATGCCGTCGCCAAACAGTACCATCCAGGCATGCAGCAACAGATAATAAAGCGGCGGGTGAACGTCGAAGGAAGCGTGGTACAGCAAAGCGCCCACATCATAGCGGCTGGTCAGCACGCTGGAGGCTTCATCACACCAAAAGTACCGATCCGTTAAGGAAATAAACCGCACGATCGCCGAAAACGCCACGATCGCCAACGCGTAATGTTTGTAACTGATGCCCTTTAAGCCGTTGTTGCTCAAAGAGACATTCGAAACCTGTTGCAGTGACATAACCGCATTCCGCCCAAGAGAACCACACAGTGTGGAGACGCAGCGTCATCATTGCCGACGGCGGGTAAATGGCGGGTAAATCAGTACGAAAAAATCGGCACAGTCACCGCGGCGCCGCACGACTCTCAGCGGATTTCAACGCTGATATCCGGGTAGGCCTTCTCGCCGTCGCTGAGGTAATGCCCCAGCGCTCGGTAAGCCATCACGTACAGCACTGCGGCGGCGCACAGGCACAGCAAGGTCACAAGCAGGAATCTGGATTTGCGCACGATAGGCTCCATGGGGAAATTTTCGCCTATTGTAGCGCGGCAAAATAAACGAAAGTTCAATTGCCGGCGGGTCGAGCGCCTCACACTCATTCGGCGAGGCGACTCGTATCATTTCTTCAACATGTAGATAAACGAATCGACGGTTTCGCCGCCGGCGGTGGTGACGCTGACCGCTACCCGTTCATACCCCTCGCCTTCGAACGCATCGAGAGTCGGCCAGTGGTTGACGAGATTCGCTGAACGGAACAGAAAACCTTTCACCCGATTGCCGCTGTTATCCAACACGATGCCTGGGTAGCCCATCTCTGCGCCCCAGCCTTCGTTAAGCAGCGATCCGCCAACGCTGCCTTCTTCCCAGCTGCCGCCGATGGCTTCCATGATGTGCGCGTTGGGTCTGCCCGGCCCCAGGGTGCCGTATACGAATAAGCTTTGCATTTTTCACTCTGCCACTGACTGAAAGTTAGCGCATGAACATAGCACGACGCTCAGCGGCGAGCCAACGGGAGTACGGGTTACGCAGTCGAGTTTTCAAGGGAACGAGTAGGGGGAAGAAAATCAAGGGAGTAATGGCACGCCCTATAGGATTCGAACCTATGACCTACGGCTTAGAAGGCCGTTGCTCTATCCAACTGAGCTAAGGGCGCATTGAGATGCGGCAACCTGCGGCTGCGGGTTGGGATTATACGGTCAGAGGTTAGCGAGTCAATGCCTTTTCATGACGTTACGGCGGCGGCCGTGCTTTATGGC
The DNA here is from genome assembly GCF_058725505.1 of Serratia sp. A07. Classification (NCBI taxonomy): domain Bacteria; kingdom Pseudomonadati; phylum Pseudomonadota; class Gammaproteobacteria; order Enterobacterales; family Yersiniaceae; genus Serratia; species Serratia sp. A07. Next base: position 267,309 of record NZ_JBZXDO010000003.1, on the reverse strand, counting down.
GTTTTTTCCGCCAGCGCCCGCGCGGCGAGGGTTCCCGTCAACCGGGCGCCGCCATGCTGAACCAGGCCGACACCTACGTAAATCGGCGCGCGTTCAGACCACCGCCGCCCATCCTCCCTCCACCGGCAAAGGCGAGCGGACTGCACGACTGCGGCGATGTCGCCCCAATCGGCATGCTCAACCACCCGCGCGTTGCAGGTCGCCGCCACCCTTTCCCCCAGTGTGGCGTCTGGGCGTGCGCTGTTTAAAGAAGCCTGGCTCCCCGATGCCCAAACCAGTAACAGCGTGCAGCCTGCCCAGAAGCAGCCCTTCATGCACATAACTTCCGCCACAGCGCATTCAGGCGTGCCCGCCACGACGGCGCCGCCTCATGCTTGCTGAGCTGATGCAACGCGGTGAGTTGCGCGCTGTCCGCCGGATGCAGTGAAGAATCGAACACCGTTTCCCCCACATGTTTAGGCTCCGTCGGTTGCTCGTCAGGCTGATGATGCAACGGGTAAAGCCGGGTTATCGCTCTCATGATCCTGCCCTCTTTCGCCCTGTGAACAGCCCCAGCGTATCCAAATACAGGTAAAAATGACGTAGAGGATCCTGAGGCCGGCATAAAAAAAGCGTAAATCGGCGTCGGCAACGGCCACGAGGGTGATTCTGCGCCTGACAGCGCGCTCAGCTTCTGCCAGAATAGCGGCATCCCCGCTTTTCTTAATTGATGGATTTCCACACTGATGTCAGCAAAGATTATTGATGGTAAAACGATTGCGCAGCAGGTTAGAAACGAAGTGGCTGAGCAAGTGAAACAACGTCTGGCGGCCGGCAAACGCGCCCCAGGGCTGGCGGTTGTGCTGGTCGGCGAGAACCCGGCTTCGCAAATTTACGTCGCCAGCAAGCGCCGCGCCTGCGATGAAGTCGGCTTCCTTTCCCGCTCCTACGATCTGCCCGCTGCCACCAGTGAAGCCGAGCTGCTGGCGTTGATCGACCAGCTGAACGCCGATGAGGAAATCGACGGTATTCTGGTGCAGCTGCCGCTGCCGGCCGGCATCGATAACGTCAAGGTGCTGGAACGCATCCACCCGGACAAAGACGTCGACGGCTTCCACCCGTACAACGTCGGCCGCCTGTGCCAACGCGCGCCTAAACTGCGCCCGTGCACGCCGCGCGGCATCGTCACCCTGCTGGAGCGTTATAACATCGATACCTACGGCCTGAACGCCGTGGTGGTCGGCGCTTCCAACATCGTCGGCCGCCCGATGAGCATGGAGCTGCTGCTGGCCGGCTGCACCACCACCGTCACCCACCGCTTCACCAAGAATCTGCGTCATCACGTCGAGAACGCCGATCTGCTGGTGGTGGCGGTCGGCAAGCCGGGCTTCATTCCGGGCGACTGGATCAAACCGGGCGCCATCGTGGTGGACGTCGGCATCAACCGTCTGGAAAGCGGTAAAGTGGTGGGCGATGTCGATTTCGACGCCGCCAGCGAGCGCGCCGCCTACATCACCCCAGTGCCGGGTGGCGTCGGCCCGATGACCGTTGCTACACTGATCCAAAATACCTTGCAGGCCTGCGAGGAATATCACGACGTTCAACCTAAATAAGTAAGGCAGTATGGAAATTTTCAATCTGGACAATCATCCCCACGTCGAACTGTGCGATCTGCTGAAGTTCCAGGGCTGGTGTGAAAGCGGCGGCGCCGCCAAAGAAGTCATCGCCGAAGGGCAGGTGAAAGTCGACGGCAAGGTCGAAACCCGCAAACGCTGCAAGATCGTCGCCGATCAGGTGGTGGAATTCAACGGCGGCAAGGTCACGGTTAAACCCTAACCCGCAGCCATAGAAAAAGGCGCTGAATTCAGCGCCTTTTTTGTTTTTCCCTGCGGCCGGATTACTTGCGGCGCCAGGTGGTGCCCTGCGGGCCGTCTTCCAGCACGATGTTCATCTCGTTCAACCGATCGCGGGCAGCATCCGCCAGCGCCCAGTCCTTGGCGGCGCGCGCTTCGTTACGCTGTTTGATCAGCGCTTCGATCTCCGCCACTTCGCCGTCGTCAACCTGAGCGCCCCCTTGCAGGAACTGCTCCGGCTCCTGCTGCAGCAGGCCGAGCACGTTCGCCAGCTTACGCAGTTCCGCCGCCATGCCGTTGGCCGCCGCCATGTCTTCACCCTTGAGGCGGTTAACCTCGCGCGCCAGATCGAACAGCGCCGAGTAGGCTTCCGGGGTGTTGAAGTCGTCGTCCATCGCTTCGCGGAAGCGGGCTTCGAACGCTTCGCCGCCGGCCGGCGCGGCGTCGGCATCGGTGCCGCGCAGCGCGGTATAGAGGCGCTCCAGCGCGGTGCGCGCCTGTTTGAGGTTCTCTTCGCTGTAGTTCAGCTGGCTGCGATAGTGGCCGGACATCAGGAAGTAACGCACCGTCTCCGCATCGTAATGGCCGAGCACGTCGCGAATGGTGAAGAAGTTATCCAGCGATTTGGACATTTTCTCTTTGTCGATCATCACCATGCCGGAGTGCATCCAGTAATTGACGTACGGGCCGTCGTGGGCGCAGCTCGACTGTGCGATCTCGTTCTCGTGATGCGGGAACATCAGATCGGAACCGCCGCCGTGGATATCGAAGTGGGTGCCCAGCTGCTTGCAGTTCATGGCGGAGCATTCGATGTGCCAGCCCGGACGGCCCGGCCCCCACGGCGACTGCCAGCTTGGCTCGCCCGGTTTGGACATCTTCCACAGCACGAAGTCCATCGGGTTGCGCTTCACGTCGTCGATCTCTACGCGCGCGCCGGCCTGAAGCTGATCCAGATCCTGGCGCGACAGCAGCCCGTATTGCGGATCGCTGTCGATGGAGAACATCACGTCACCGTTGCTGGCCACATAGGCGTGATCGCGATCGATCAGGCGCTGGGTGATCTCGATGATCTCGGCGATGTGCTGGGTCGCGCGCGGCTCTTGATCCGGGCGGTCGATCAGCAGCGCGTCGAAGTCGGCGTGCATTTCCGCCAGCATGCGTTCGGTCAGCTGGTCGCAGGTTTCATGATTTTCCGCCGCGCGGCGGATGATTTTGTCGTCCACGTCGGTGACGTTGCGCACGTAGTTCAGCGAATAGCCGAGGTAGCGCAGGTAACGCGCCACCACGTCGAAAGCGACAAAGGTACGACCGTGGCCGATGTGACACAGGTCATAGATGGTTACCCCGCACACGTACATGCCCACTTTCCCGGCATGAATGGGTTTGAATTCCTCTTTTTGACGACTCAGGGTATTAAAAATCTTTAGCATCGGGAGATTCCGTGGTGTGCGTGATAACAAAAAAGATAACCGGGCTTCAGGTTTTCCGCCCGGTAGCGTATTGAAACCTGAAGCCTGATCTATTGCAAGGTTAAGGCCATGCTTTGCTGATTTCACGCGAATAAAATGCGCGAAATTCGGCGGCGGGCGCAATTGTTATAATATAACATAAATGCAATTACCACAGACAGTACGCGGTTGAGCCGCTGCTGACTCGCTGGGGCGGATATGTTATAAGGGCGGTCTGAATGTTCACTCGCTTTACGTGACGTCTCACTTCACCTTGTTAGGATTAAAACTATGGTTACTTTCCACACCAATCACGGCGATATCGTTATCAAGACCTTTGCTGACAAAGCGCCGGTTACCGTTGAAAACTTCCTGAACTACTGCCGCGCCGGTTTCTACGACAACACCATCTTCCACCGTGTGATCAACGGCTTCATGATCCAGGGCGGCGGTTTCGAGCCGGGCATGAACCAGAAAGCGACCAACGCGACCATCAAGAACGAAGCCAACAACGGTCTGAAAAACACCATTGGCACCCTGGCAATGGCGCGCACCAACGATCCACACTCCGCCACCGCACAGTTCTTCATCAACGTGGCTGACAACGACTTCCTGAACTTCCGCGGCGAAAACGTGCAGGGCTGGGGCTACTGCGTGTTTGCTGAAGTGGTTGAAGGCATGGACGTGGTCAACAAGATCAAAGGCGTGAAAACCGGCCGCAGCGGCATGCACCAGGACGTACCGGTAGAAGACGTCGTGATCAACAGCGTGACCGTCAGCGAGTAATCGCGGCTGCATGAGTACGCTGTTCATCGCAGATCTGCACTTGTGCGCACAGGAACCGGCAATCACTGCCGGTTTTCTGCGTTTTTTACGGCGCGAAGCAGTTCACGCCGACGCGCTGTACATCCTCGGCGACCTGTTTGAAGCCTGGATCGGCGACGACGATCCCGAGCCGCTGCACGCGGAGATCGCCGCGGCGCTGAAAGCGCTGCAACAGGCCGGCGTGCCCTGCTACTTCATCCACGGCAACCGCGATTTTCTGCTCGGCAAGCGCTTCGCCCGCGCCAGCGGCATGCAGCTGCTGCCGGAAGAGAAAGTGCTGGAGCTGTACGGCCGCAGGATCCTGATCCTGCACGGCGACACCCTGTGCACCGACGATCAGGCCTATCAGCAATTCCGCCGTAAAGTGCACAACCCGCTGATTCAAAAATTGTTCCTGGCGCTGCCGCTGCGCTGGCGACTGAAGATCGCCGCCAACATGCGCGCCCGCAGCCAGCAATCCAACCAGTACAAGTCGGAAGCCATCATGGACGTCAACCCGCAGGCAGTCGAACAGACGATGCTGCGCCACGACGTGCACTGGATGATCCACGGCCATACCCATCGCCCGGCGGTGCACCGGCTGGCGTTGAGCAACGGCGAAGCCCATCGCGCGGTGCTGGGCGCCTGGCACGTCGAAGGATCGATGGTCAAAGTCAGCGCCGACGCCGTCGAGCTGATCCAATTCCCATTCTGAGCCCCGGACTGGCGCGCGAGTGAAAATTCGCGCTTTCGGCGCTGAAAACCGGCGACGCAACCGTTTTCCTCGCCGTGCGCTCATGGTATGCTCTACGCCCTCATTCGGCCCTCAGCCGACGCCAGACAAATCACAGGAGCCTTACACCCATGGGAGCCAACGCCGCTTCAGCCGCCACTACCGGGGCGAAAATCGCAATTGTAATGGGATCGAAAAGTGACTGGGCCACCATGCAGTTCGCCGCCGAAGTCCTGACCCAGCTCGAAGTCCCCTTCCATGTCGAAGTCGTTTCCGCCCACCGTACGCCGGACAAGCTGTTCAGCTTCGCCGAGCAGGCTACCGCCAACGGCTTTGACGTGATCATCGCCGGCGCCGGCGGTGCGGCGCACCTGCCGGGCATGCTGGCGGCGAAAACCCTGGTGCCGGTGCTGGGTGTGCCGGTGCAAAGCGCCGCGCTGAGCGGCGTAGACAGCCTGTACTCCATCGTACAGATGCCGCGCGGCATTCCGGTGGGCACGCTGGCGATCGGCAAAGCCGGCGCCGCCAACGCCGGGCTGCTGGCGATGCAGATCCTGGCGCTGCACGACGCCGCGCTGGCACAGCGTTTGGCGGACTGGCGTCGGGCGCAGACCGAAGAGGTATTGAACCACCCCGATCCGCGGGAGGACGCATGAAGCCGGTTTGCGTACTGGGCAACGGCCAGCTGGGGCGCATGCTGCGCCAGGCCGGCGAACCGCTGGGCATCGCCGTTTACCCCGTCGGCATCGATGCCGAGCCCGAGGCGGTGCCGTATCAGAACAGCGTCATTACCGCCGAGATCGAACGCTGGCCGGAAACCGCGCTAACGCGCGAGCTGGCGACCCACAGCGCCTTCGTCAACCGCGACATCTTCCCGCGCCTGGCCGATCGCCTGACGCAAAAACAGCTGCTCGACCAGCTCGGCCTGGCGACCGCGCCGTGGCAGCTGCTGGCGAGCGCCGCCGAATGGCCGCAGGTATTCGCTTCGCTGGGCGAGCTGGCGATCGTCAAACGCCGGGTCGGCGGCTATGACGGCCGCGGCCAATGGCGCTTGCGCCCGGGCCAGGAAGCCGAACTGCCGGCCGACGCCTATGGCGAGTGCATCGTCGAGCAAGGCATCAATTTCTCCGGCGAAGTGTCGCTGGTGGGCGCGCGCGGCCACGACGGCCGTTCGGTATTCTACCCGCTGACTCACAACCTACATGAAGACGGCATCCTGCGCACCAGCGTGGCGCTGCCGCAGCCCAACCCGGCGCTGCAGCAACAGGCAGAGCAGATGCTGGCGGCGATCCTGAACGAGCTGAACTACGTCGGCGTGATGGCGATGGAGTGCTTTATCGTCGGCGATCGGCTGCTGATCAACGAACTGGCGCCGCGCGTGCACAACAGCGGCCACTGGACGCAAAACGGCGCGTCCATCAGCCAGTTCGAACTGCATCTGCGCGCCATCCTTGGCCTGCCGTTGCCGCAGCCGGTGGTGAGCACGCCGTCGGTGATGGTCAACCTGATCGGCACCGCCGTCAACGAACAGTGGCTGTCGCTGCCGCTGGTGCATCTGCACTGGTATGAGAAAGAGGTGCGCCCGGGCCGCAAGGTCGGCCATCTCAATCTGAACGACCCGAGCGCCGCCGATCTGCGCCAGGCGCTGCAGGCGCTGGCGCCGCTGCTGCCGGGCGAATACCAAAGCGGGCTGGCCTGGGCACAGCAGAAGCTGGCCTAAAGCGCCGCCGCCAAAAGTAAAAGGGGCTAGCCTTAGGCTAACCCCTTTTTTCATCCCGCTAAGTCAACATCACCCCTCATAACTGCGGAACAGCGCCCGGCCGCGCAGCAGGCGCACGCCCAGCCAGCCGCCGCACAGCGACAGCAGCAGCGCGCTGGCCAGCGGCAACGCCCACCACAGCACCGGCGTCGGCGTCCACGGGAAGTCGAATACCCGGCTCTGCAGCAGCCACAGCGCCGCCTCGGCGCCCACCGCCGCCGCGATGCCCGCCACCAGCCCCAGCAGGGCGAACTCGCACCACAGTGTGCGGCGCAGCAGCCGTTTGCCGGCCCCCAGCGTGCGGTACACCACCAGCTCCTGGCGGCGCTGACGCATGCCGACCTGCACCTGCGCCAGCAGCAGCAGGCCACCGCACAACACCACCAGCACCACCATCACCTCCAGCGCGCGGCTGACCTGCTGCAGCACGCCGCCGACCTGTTTCAGGATCGCGCCGATGTCCAACAGGCTGAGCGTCGGAAACTGGCGGTTGAGCTGGGTCAGCATCTGGCCGTCGCCGTCGTAGCGGAAGCTGGTAAGCCAGGTCTGCGGCTGGCCGTCCAGCGCGCCCGGCGGGAAGATAAAGTAAAAGTTCGGCTTCAGGCTTTCCCAATCCACCTGGCGCAGACTGGTGACCTTGGCGCTGAACGCCTGGGTATCGCCGCTGAAGGTCAGCGTGTCGCCCAGCGTGATCTTCAGCCGCCCGGCAATGCCTTCATCCATCGAGACTTCGCCGCTTTTCGGCGGCCAGCTGCCCGCCACCAGCGGATTATGATCCGGCAGATCGGCCAGCCAGGTCAGGTTCAGCTCGCGGTTCACCGCCTCGCCGCCCGGATCGTCTTCATGCACCCGCTCGGTCGCCAGCTGCTGGTTTATCTCGGTCAGGCGCACCCGGACGATCGGATAATAGGTTTCCGGCTTGATCTGGTGCTGCTGCAGGAAGGTTTTCACCTGCGGCACCTGCGCCTCGGTCATGTTGAGCAAGAAATAGTTCGGGCTGTCCGGCGGCAGCTGTTGCTGCCAGCGTTCGAGCAGATCGCCGCGCAGCACCAACAGCAGCGCCAGCAGCATGAACGACAGCGAAAATGCCGCCAGCTGGCTGATGGTCACCCACGGCTGATGCAGCAGGCGGTTAACCGCCAGCCGCAGCGCCAGGCTCTTGAGCGTGATGCGGCGCAGCAACAGCAGGCTGCCCCAGCCGATGCCGCCCAGCAGCAGCGCCAGCACCGCCATACCGGCCAGGATCGCCCACAGCAGCGTGCTGGCCCCCATCAGCGTCACCAGCAGCGCCACCACGACCGCCGCCGTCACCGGCAGGAAGTAGCGCAGCGGCCAGACGTTGGCCACCACGTCGCGGCGCAGCACCCGCAGCGGTTGGGTAGCCAGCAGCTGACGGTACGGCCGCAGCCCGACCAGCAGTGAAATCAGCACCAGCGCGCCGAGCGCCCACAGCCACGGCCAGGCGCCGGCGGCAGGCAATGCGGCCGGTAACACCGGTTTCAGCAGGCGAATCAACAGCGCTTCGAACGCCAGCCCGATCGCCCCGCCGCACACCGCCGCCAGCGCCATCACCGCCAGCCACTGGCCGACGATCAGCTTACGCAGCGCGCCGTGCCCGGCGCCGAGGGTTTTCAGCACCGCGATCAGATCGTAGCGGCTGCGGCAATAGTGGCTCATCGCCACCGCCACGGCGGCGATCGACAACAGCAGCGTCAGCAGGGCCGACAACAGCAGGAACTGTTGGGATCGCTGCAGCGACTTGCCGAGCGCGCTGCCGGACTCCTGCAGCCCGAACCAGCGCTGATCCGGCGTCAACTGCGGCGTCAGCCGTTCTTCGTAACGTTGAATATCCGGCTCGGCGCCGGCGAACATATAGCGGTAGGTCAGGCGGCTGCCCGGCTGCACCGCGCCGGTCTTATCGACGTCCGCCAGGTTGATCATGATGCGCGGCGCGGTCTGGAACGGGTTGAAGCCGGCGTCCGGCTCCTGAATGATTTCACCGGCGATGCGCAGCGTGGTGTCGCCCACCTCGAGCGAATCCCCGACTTTCACGTTCAGCAGCGCCAGCAGACGCGGTGTCACCAGCACGCTGCCCGGTTCGGGCTTGATGTTGGCCGGGCGCGTTTCCAGCTTGCCGTACAGCGGATAGGCCAGATCGGTGGCTTTCACGTCCGCCAGCTGCGGCCGATCGCCGGCATAGGTCATGGTGGTGAACGACAGCTGACGGCTCAGCTTCAGCCCCTGCTGCTGCGCGTCCAGCAGCCAGCCTTCCGGCACCGGATGCGCGCTGCGCAGCACCCGATCGCCGGCGATAAAGTCGCGGCTCTGTTGACTGAGCCCTTTGTCCATACGATCGCTGATGCTGCCCAGCGCCAGCACGCAAGCCACGGAGAGCGTCAGCGCCAGCCAAACGATCAGCAGCGACGGCGAGCGCCATTCGCGCCAGAACCAGCGCCAGATCATGCTTCCTCCCACAGCTTGCCTTCGCGCAGCCGCAGCCGCCGCTGGCAGCGCGCCGCCAGGGTTTCGTCATGGGTCACCAGGATCAGGGTGGTGTCAAAATCGCGATTGAGGGAAAACAGCAGGTCGGCGATGCGATCGCCGGTCTGACGATCGAGGTTGCCGGTCGGTTCATCGGCGAACAGCACCCGCGGCCGGCCGCTGAAGGCGCGCGCCAGCGCCACGCGCTGCTGCTCGCCGCCGGACAGCTGCGCCGGCAGGTGATCGAGCCGTTTGCCCAATCCCAGCTGTTCCAGCAGCTGCACCGCCTGCTCGCGGCTTTGCCTGTCGCTCTCGCCGCGCAGCAGCGCCGGCAGCTGCACGTTTTCCAGCGCGTTCAGCGTCGGCACCAGCATGAACGACTGAAACACGAAGCCGACGTTCCTGGCGCGCAGCGCGGCGCGGCCCTCTTCGTCCAACGCGGTCAACGACTCGCCAAGCAGGCGCACCTCGCCCTCGCTGCCGTCATCCAGCCCGGCCAAAATGCCCAGCAGGGTCGATTTCCCCGATCCGGATTCGCCGATCAGGGCGATCGTCTGCGCGGGTTTGACAAGCAGCTCGACTCCGGTAAGGATGGTGAGCTGATGCTCACCCTGACCAACGTGTTTACTAAGATGATGAACTTCAAGAACGTTTTCCGCTGGCATCTTCCCTTCCTTTTGCTGTTGGGATTATTCAGTTTACGCGCTGTCGCCGCCGATACCTTGTTGATTTTGGGCGACAGTTTAAGCGCCGGCTACCGCCTGCCGATCGAGCGGGCCTGGCCGACGCTGTTGGCCGAACAGTGGCAGAAAAAACCGGGCGCGCCACAGCTGGTCAACGCCAGCATCAGCGGCGACACCGCCGCACAGGGGCTGGCGCGTCTGCCCGCGCTGCTGAAACAGCATCAGCCGCGCTGGGTGCTGATCGAGCTGGGCGCCAACGACGGCCTGCGCGGTTTCCCGGCGCAGGACGTACAGCGCGATCTCGGCCAGATCATCACACAGGTGCAGCAGGCCGGCGCACAGCCGCTGCTGATGCAGATCCGCATCCCGCCGAACTACGGCCGCCGCTATACCGAAGCGTTCAGCGCCGTTTACCCGGCGCTGGCCAAGCAGTTCAACATTCCGCTGCTGCCGTTCTATATGGAACAGGTGGTGGTGAAGCCGGAATGGATGCAGGATGACGGATTGCACCCCAATGGGGACGCCCAGCCGTTTATCGCCACCTGGATGGCGGAGCGCCTGGAACCGCTAGTAAAACATGAGTCTAACTAAATTAGGGTCGTACACTAGGTAAAGTTATGCAAAAAGCAGTATTGATAACCGGCTGCTCCAGCGGGATTGGACTGATTGCGGCGCAGGATCTGCGCAACCGCGGCTATCGGGTGCTGGCCGCCTGCCGCAAACCGCAGGACGTGGAAAACATGCGCCAGCTCGGGCTGGAAGGCATCGAGCTGGATCTGGACGACAGCGCCAGCGTCGAGCGCGCCGCCGCCGAGGTGATCGCGCTGACCGGTGGCCGCCTGTACGGCCTGTTCAACAACGGCGGCTTCGGCGTTTACGGCCCGCTCAGCCGCATTTCGCGCAGCCAGCTGGAGCGGCAGTTCGCTACCAACCTGTTCGGCACCCACCAGCTGACCCAGCTGCTGTTGCCCGCGATGTTGCCGCACGGCGAAGGGCGCATTATCCAGACCAGTTCGGTGATGGGGCTGGTCTCCAGCGCCGGGCGCGGCGCCTACGCCGCCAGCAAGTTCGCGTTGGAGGCCTGGTCGGACGCGCTGCGCATGGAGCTGCACGGCAGCGGCATTCAGGTCAGCCTGATCGAACCGGGGCCGATTTCTACCCACTTTAGCCAGAACGTCAACCAGGCGCAGAGCGACAAGCCGGTGCACAACCCCGGCATCGCCAAGCGCCTGACGCTGCCGCCGGAGGCCATTCTGCCCAAGCTGCGCCACGCGCTGGAAAGCCCGCGCGCCAAACTGCGCTACCCGGTGACCCTGCTGGCGCACGCCATGAGCGTGCTGCGCCGCATTCTGCCGGGCCGCTGTCTGGATTGGCTGCTGCGCAGCAACGCTTAATTCGCCCGCCGGGGTTGAAGAATGGCGGCGCGCCCCCATCTACACCCCATGGCTCCGCACGATCAGAGAGAAAAAAGATGCTAGCTCAAGCTGTTGTTGATATTAACGAAACTAACCTGCACCAGACGCTGGAACAATCGATGTCCATTCCGGTGCTGTTCTACTTCTGGTCCGAGCGCAGCCAACACTGCCTGCAGCTCACGCCGGTGCTGGACAAGCTGGCGGCGGAATACGCCGGTCAGTTTATTCTGGCCAAGGTGGACTGCGACGCCGAACAGATGATCGCCTCCCAATTCGGGCTGCGCTCCATTCCGACGGTCTACCTGTTCAAAGACGGCCAGCCGGTCGACGGCTTCCAGGGCCCGCAGCCCGAAGAAGCGATCCGCGACTTGCTGCAGCGTTTCCTGCCGAAGGAAGAAGACCTGAAACTGGCGCAGGCGCAGGAACTGCTGGCCGCCGGCAACGCCGCCGAAGCGCTGCCGCTGCTGAAAGACGCCTGGCAGAGTAGCCAACAGCGCAGCGACATCGGCCTGACCCTGGCCGAACCCAGATCGCGCTCAGCCGCAGCGAAGACGCCGAAGCGGTGCTGGCAACCATCCCGCTGCAGGATCGCGATACCCGCTATCAGGGCCTGGTGGCGCAGATTGAACTGTTGAAGCAGGCGGCGGACACGCCGGAAATCCAACAGCTGCAACAGCAGGTGCAGCAGCAGCCGGACAACGTCGAGCTGGCGGTGCAGCTGGCGCTGCAGCTGCATCAGGTCGGGCGTAACGAAGAAGCGCTGGAGCTGCTGATGGGGCATCTGAAGAAAGATCTGGCCGCCGCCAACGGCAACGCGCGCAAGACTCTGATGGACATTCTGGCCGCGCTCGGCACCGGCGACGCGCTGGCCGCTAAGTATCGCCGCCAGCTGTACTCCCTGCTGTACTGATATACCCTTCTTCTTTCCAGCCGCATCGTTATCGGCTGCATGTTCGAACCCCAGTCACTTAGTTATCTAAGCTCCTGGGGTTTGTCACGTTTGCCGCCTGGACGCAACTGGAAATCCATTGGGTATATCTGTTGTCCCAAAGTAAATATTGAAGGGTATCCCCTAAATAGTTCGAGTTGCATCAAGGCGGCAAGTTTGTAAGTCCCCGGGAGCTTACTCAAGTAAGCGAGCGGGGCGCGCAAACGCAGCCAACACAGATGCAGCTTGAAATATGACGGGGATATCAGCGATAGACCCGCACCCCACCTTCCACGCCCGCCGGGCTGAACAACACCTGCCACAGCTGAATGTTGCGCGAACGGAACGCGCCGGCGCAGGCGTTCAGGTAATAAGTGAACATGCGTTCGAAGCGCTCGGAATAGCCGCCGGCCAACTCTGGCCACGCCCGTTTGAAGTTCTCCAGCCAGGCCATCAGCGTGCGATCGTAATCGGCGCCAAAGTTGTGCCAATCCTCCATCACAAAACGCCCTTCGCTGGCCTCGGCGATATGCCGCACCGAAGGCAGGCAGCCGTTGGGGAAGATGTATTTGTCTATCCAGGCGTCGACGTTGAGATCGGTCTGATTGGAACCGATGGTGTGCAGCAGGAACAGGCCATCCGGCTTCAGGTTGCGCGCCGCGACGCTGAAATAGGTCTCATAGTTTTTCGGCCCGACGTGCTCGAACATGCCGACCGATACGATGCGATCGAACTGGCGATCCAGATCGCGGTAGTCCTGCAGCAAGATCTCGACGTCCAGCCCGGCGCAGCGTGCCTGCGCCAGCTTCTGCTGCTCGGCGGAAATGGTCACGCCGTGCACCGAGACGCCGTAGTTTTGCGCCGCAAACTGCGCCAACCCGCCCCAGCCGCAGCCGATATCCAGCAGCGTCATGCCCGGTTTCAGCTGCAGTTTTTCGCAGATCATCCGCAGCTTGGCCTGCTGCGCCTGCTCGAGCGTCTGCGCCTCTTTCCAGTAGCCGCAGGAGTATTGCATGTAAGGATCGAGCATCGCCCGGAACAGGTCGTTGCCGATGTCGTAGTGCTCTTTGCCCACCTGCCAGGCGCGCTTGCGCGATTGGCGGTTGAACAGCCGGGCATAGGCAACGCGCGCGATGTCGCTCAGGCTTTTCGGCAGCCGCTCATCGACGCCGGCCTGCAGAATGCGGGTGAACAGCATGTCCAGCCGTTCGCACTCCCACCAGCCGTCCATATAGCCTTCGCCAAAACCGAGCGAGCCTTCCTGCAAAATGCGTTTGAACAACGCCGGGTTGTGCACCCGGATATCCCAGGCGCGCGGGCCGTTGATGGCGACGCCGGCTTCCGCCAACATCTCCTCCACAATGCGATACCAGCGATCCTTCTTCTGGGCGAGTTCATCAACACTGAGCGAATCCATAACAATCCTTGGCCGAAATGTCATTTCAAAAAGCATAGTCGCAAATAAAAATGACAAATTTTTGACGGTAAATACGGGGGTGTTTTTACTCTAGCCAAGGCGAGCAACATCATGAAATGAATAAAAATTATTGAAATCATGCCATTTAGGCATACTTATCCGCGCCAGCGCGGGCGCGGATAAACCGACGGCGGCTAAGGCAAAATAGAGGTGCCGGCCTGGCCCGCCAGCACCGCGTCGATATCCTGCAGGCCACCGATATGGGCCGTCCGCCCGGTGCGATCGACGAAGCGGCTGACCGCCATGATCTTCGGCCCCATGGCGCCGTCCGCCACCGCCATCGGCGCCAGTTCCTGCGTGGTGGCGCGCCGGATAGCGCGCTGGCGCGGCGTGCCCCACTCCTGGTACACCGCGTCGGCATCGGTGAGGATCACCAGATGATCGGCCCCCACCTGCTCCGCCAACAGCGCCGCAGCCAGATCTTTGTCGATCACCGCTTCGCTGCCCGTCAGCCCATGCTCGCCGGCGATCATCGGGATACCGCCGCCGCCGTTGCAGATCACGATGTGCCGCTGCGACAGCAGCAGCGTGATCGCCTCGATGTCGAGGATCTTTTGCGGCGCCGGCGAAGGCACCACCCGGCGGATGTAGTTGCCGTCCGCCTTCAGCGTCCAGCCGTATTTGGCCTCCAGCGCCTGCCGCTGTTCCGGCGCATACACCGGCCCGATGAACTTGCTCGGCGCCTGATAATCCGCATCCTGCGCATCCACCAGCACCCGCGTCAGCAGCGTGGACACCGGCTGCTGCGGATGGCTGGCGCTCAGCTGCTGCGCCAGCATATAGCCGATCATGCCCTGGCTTTCGGCCACCAGAATATCCAGCGGATAAGGCGGCACATCGCGGTACGCCAGGTTCTGCAACGCCAGCAGCCCCACCTGCGGCCCGTTGCCGTGTACGATGGCAATGCGGTATTTCTGCGCCAGCTTGCCGATGGCGTCGGCGATAAGGGCGATGCTCTTATACTGATTTTCCGCAGAGAGCACGGCTCCGCGCTGCAACAGGGCGTTGCCGCCCAACGCAATGACCAAGGTTTTCATGGTTTGCACCCGTAGTTGAAATCATACCGTCCCGGCCGGATCCGCGATCCGGCCCTCGTGTTCACACCGCGCGCCGCACAGTGCGTTAATCGTCGTCACCCCCAGCCACACGCCCAGCAGCGTGTCCGCTCCCGAGAAGTGCCCCAGGCTCAGCACCGCCGCCACCGCCGCCGATACGCCTTCAGGCGCCCGCAGCCCCTGCGCCAACGCATGCAGCGGCGTGGCGAACAGGCCCTGCTCGGCGTAACGCAGGTAGTGCGCGCTCACCAGCGTGGTCAGCGCGTCCAGCGGTGGCGTCTGGGCGAAAAACGGCGCCAGCCCGCTAACCGGGATGCGGCTGTCGAGGTGGGCGCTCAGCAGCAGGCCGAGCAAGGTGTCGTCGTTGCTCGGCGTCAGCCCCGGCCCCTTGCCCAGCGCCTGGTGCCAGTCGACCGTGTCGCCCCGCAGCCAACGGGAAAAATCCCGCACCAGCGCGGCCGGCTCCGGCGTTAACGGCTGCCTCACCAATCGGCCCAGCTCGCCGTGCAACCCGCACTGCGCCGTGCAGCGCTGCAATACCGCCGTCAGCGGCCGATCGGCAATGGCCGCACGCGGCGCCAGCGCCAGATCCCGCGCCGCCGCGGCGGGCCGCACCAGGAGCGCATCCAACGTGATGCCTGTGGCGGAGAAAGCGCAGCGTCGTACGGACGGCACCACACGCCGCACGCGATCGAAATCCCGCGCGCCGAGCTGCCACCCCATCGGACTCAGGCCGCTGCCGGCGCGGTGCAGCGTCAGCAGCCGTGCGTTTTCCGTCAGGAAATTGATCGCGTTGTTGAAGCTGCCGACGCAGCGCAGCGCGCCGTAATCCTGCGTCGCATGGCGGCTGCCGGCCAACGCGATAATGTCCATATGCGCCTCCGTTCGCTTACGCCGTAATGCCGAGCTTGTCGGCCAGCGCTTCGATCGCTTTCTCGAAGCAGCCGAGCGGTGCACGCACCGTACCGGCGCCAATTTGCCCGACCCCGGCTTCGCGGTGGGCGATGCCGGTGTTGATCAGCGGCGTGATGCCGGTTTCCACCACCCGCCGGGCATCCAGCCCCAGGCAGGCGCCCTGGAAGTCCCAGGTCGGGATCTGCAGCATCATGTTGCGTTCGAGGTAGATTTCCGCCATCTCCTCGGAGATGTCGGTGGCGGCGCTCATGCCGCCGGAAGCCCCGACGAAGCGCGTCACGCCCGGTGCCGCCACCATCGCCGCGCCGCCAATGCCGAAGGTTTCGGTGATCGCGCTGTCGCCGATGTCCGGGTTGGCGTCTGCCTGGCTGAAGCCGGAGAAGAACAGCCCTTCCGGCGTGTTCACCGGCGCGGTGAACCAACGATCGCCCATCCCGCTGATCTTGATGCCGAAATTCTTGCCGTTGCGGGTCATTACCGTGACGATGGTGCCCTGCTCAATCTCCGCCCCGGCGTCCATCGCCGCCTTGCAGTAGGCCATCGCCAGATTGAGGAAGAACTGATCGGTGATGCTGAGGAACTGCATCACCTGCGCCAGCTCCGCCTTATCGCGCGGCAGCAGGCTGATCTCCGGCGCCAGCCTGCGCATCAGCAGCGCCGAGGCCGCGATATTGCGCTGGTGGAATTCGTCCCCCATGCTGATCGCCTGCGCCATCAGCGCGGTCAGATCGATCCCTTCCTCCAGCGTCGCCAGCACCGCTTTCAGCACCGGGGCCAGCGAGTCGCGCATCCAGCGCAGGCGCTGCTGCACGTCCTCGCCGTAGGCGCCGAAGCGCATCACTTTGCCGATGCCTTCGTTCATGTTGCAGTAGGCGTAATTGCCGTGAACGGTGTTCCTGACCACCACCATCGGCATGTGGGCCGAGGTGATGCCGCCCATCGGCCCCACCGCGCTCACGCTGTGGCACGGGATAAACTCGATTTCCCCCTGCGCCAGCAGCGCCAGCGCCTGCTGCTCATCCTGCGCCCAGCCTTCGAACAGGCAGGCACCGATGCAGGCGCCGCGCACCGGGCCGCTCATCTCTTGCCAGGTGACCGGCGGGCCGGCATGCAGCAGCTTGCGCCCTTCGGCCAGCTGCGGGATCAAGCGGTGCGCCAGATCCACATCCTGCCAGTGCGGGCGCGCCTCGCGGATACGGGCGATAACGGCGGCGTTTGCTTGCTCAATCGTTGCGTACATAGCGGTTCCTTACTTTAATTTTTTCAAGATGTTGGCTAATCGTTGATCGCCACCGGCTACCGGCGCCCACTGGTAATGCACCACCGGAATGTCGCTGGTTTGCAGGTCATCGGCGAAGCTGCGCAGCCCGGCGTTGATCACCGCGACGCCGTCCAGCAAGGCCGGCCGTTCGCGTTCGGGTGCGGGTAAGACGGGGGTAATCAGCTGATGCGCCAGCGCGACCGCCGCCGGCAGCGACGGCATCACCGCGATGCCGGCTTCCTGCAGGGTGGCGATTTGCCGCGAGCGCTGCTGCGGATCCTGTTCGGTGCCGGTGACGGTGGCGATTGCCGCCAGCGGGTGGGCCGCGCCGCGCGCCGCGCGCACGTTGGCCACCTCAGCCGCCAGCGACGCCGCCGGATCGTCCTGAGCGCCGAAGCCGATCACCACGTCCAGCAGCAACACGCCAGTCTGCGGCTGCTGCGCCAGGCGGGCGATTTCTTGATTGCGGGCGGTCGGGTCAATCATCGGGTGCGGGCGCCCCTGGGTATAAAAGTCATCGCCCATGTCGATAATGCGATGGCCGTCGGCCACCAGCATGGCGCCGCGCGGGTGTTCGCTATCCACCGGCAGGGACAGTTTTTCCGCCAGCAGCATCGCGCATTCGGCCGCCAGCGTGCCGCCGGCGTACAGCCCGGCGATGTTGCCGCCGGGGACCGCTGGCTGCTGCGCCGCCTGTTGCTGCACGCAGCCCAGCATCGCCGCCAGCCGCGCCGCTTCATCCAGCGTGGCGGCGAACGTGATGTTGCCCTCCTGGCGCACGGCGGACTGCGCGCCGAGGAACAGCGCCACCACCGGCTTGCCGAGCGCTTTCATCTCGTCGATCACCCGTTGGCGCACCTCGGGTGCCGGCGGTTTGGACACGAACGCCAGCACAAGACTCTGCGGATCCGCTGCCAGCATGCGCAGCGCGCTGATGGCGCTGATGCCGCCGATCTCCGCCGTCAAATCCCGCCCGCCGAGGCCAATGGCGTGCGAGATGCCCTGGCCTGCCAGGGTAATTTGCGAAATAAGCTCCTGAATGCCGGTGCCGGAGGCGCCCACTACGCCGATAGAGCCGGCGGGCGCCACGTTGGCGAACGCCAGCGGCGCGCCGGCGATGCAGGCGGTGCCGCAGTCCGGCCCCATCACGATCAGCCCGCGCTCGCGCGCCTTGGTTTTCAGCGCCACTTCCTGCGCCACGCTGACGTTGTCGGAGAACATCATCACGTTGCAGCCGTCTTCCAGCGCGCTATCCGCCAGCTCCGCCGCGTATTCGCCGGCGATCGAGATCAGCGCCAGATTGGCGGCGGGCAGCTTCTGCCTGGCGGTGCGCCAGCTACGTGCCCGCAGCAGTTTTTTGCCGCCCTGGCCCCCCTGCGCAATCGCCTTGAGCGCCGTCTCCAGCGCCGCGCCGATCTCCTCGGCGATCGTCTCGTCGGCGGACTCCGCTTTGATCGCCACGCAAATATCGTTCGGCGTCGCTTCGCTAAACTGCGGGTGCCAGAAACCGGTCACCTCCAATAAGGACTTATTGGCCGGTGTCCCCATCATGACGGATATTTCCTCGACCTTGGGAGATTCACTGAGTTTGCGGGAGATCAACATCAGGCTGACGGAATCCTGAAAGCTCCCCTTTTTAATAAAAGCATGGATCATGGTGATATCCTTAAGACAGCATTTAATAATATCGGCAATATTTCCCGCACCGGCGGTGCGGCGATGCATTGAATCCAGCGAAAAGGTTAATGATCAAGCTACAAATTAAAACCACGCCCAGAGGTGAGTACGGTCACACTTTATCTATTGTTAGAAAAAATAACTTAATCGCCTGAATATTAGTTAATCCAGACGGGAATAATCATTTATAAAAAAACTTCTAACAATGGCGATTTAATTCAACGAATTTTTAATCCAATCGGATAAAACGCATCTGGATCACATTATTCCCCCCCGGTATTTATACATTACAACGCAGAGGCGAATTAAATAAACCGTAGTGATAAAAGGACTGTATATGAAGGTCTCTAAACAACAATTACATCAGCTTATCCAGCAAAAAATTCACGCCGCCGGCCTGAGCCAGGAACACGCCGGCATCGTCGCCGACGTGCTGGTTCATGCCGATGCGCGCGGCATTCATTCTCACGGCGCGGTCAGGGTCGAATACTATTCCGAACGCATCAGCAAAGGCGGCACCAACAATCACCCGCATTTCACCTTTGAAAAAACCGGCCCCTGCAGCGCCATTTTCGACGGCGACAACGGCGCCGGGCACGTGGCGGCCAAGCTGAGCATGGATCGCGCCATCGAGATGGCGAAAGAGAATGGCGTGGCGGTGGTGGGCGTACGCCGCATCGGCCACAGCGGGGCGCTGTCGTACTTCGTGCAGCAGGCGGCGCGCGCCGGCATGGTCGGCATTTCGCTGTGCCAGTCCGATCCGATGGTGGTGCCGTACGGCGGCGCCGAGGTCTACTACGGCACCAACCCCATCGCCTTCTCCGCGCCGGGCGAAGGCGACGAGCTGATCACCTTCGATATGGCCACCACCGTACAGGCCTGGGGCAAAGTGCTGGACGCCCGCTCGCGCAACGCCGCCATCCCGGATACCTGGGCGGTGGACGCCGAGGGTAAGCACACCACCGATCCGTTCGCCGTCAGCGGGCTGCTGCCGATCGCCGGGCCGAAAGGCTACGGCCTGATGATGATGGTCGACGTGCTGTCGGGCATTTTGCTCGGCCTGCCGTTCGGCAAACACGTCAGCTCGATGTATCACGATCTCAGCGCCGGCCGGGAATTGGGCCAATTGCATATCGTTCTGAACCCGGGTTATTTCACCAACGAATCCGCATTCCGTAAAAATATCAGCCAGGTCATGAAAGAATTGAATGCCGTTAAGCCGGCGCCGGGCGTCAGCAAAGTGCTTTATCCAGGGCAGAACAGCCATGCGCGTGAAATGGAAAGCGAGAAAAACGGTATCGAAATCGTCGACGATATTTATCAATACTTAATTTCAAATGCTATTTACCAGCGTTCTTACGACCATAAAGATCCCTTCGCCAGTTAACGCACTCTTATTATCGTGGGCTTTTTACGCCGCGGCTCGCGGTTGATATGTCAGAGCCGGGGAGAAAAAAGAAAACCTTCATCAGCGCGCTCAGCGCAATAGGCCGGCCGGCGGCGAATAGCATCAGCCCTGGCCGCATCGCCGCTGAGACACAACATGCGGGCAGGTAAACATGAAAGACTTCCAACAAGAAATCCGTGATATTTCCGGCTGGTTATCGAAAATCGGCGCCGACCCCAGCGGCGGCATGACGCGTCTGCTTTATACCCCGGAATGGATCGAAGCGCAGCACGCGTTGAAAAACGCCTTCGAGGCCGCCGGGCTGAACACCCATTTTGATGCGGTCGGCAACCTGTTCGGCCGACTGGAGGGCAGCAAATACCCCGACCAGGTGATTCTCTCCGGTTCGCACATCGACACGGTGGTCAACGGCGGCAACCTCGACGGCCAGTTCGGTATCGAAGCCGCCTTCATGGCGATCAAACACCTCAAGGACACCTACGGCCCGCCGCTGCGCAGCCTGGAAGTCATCGCGCTGGCGGAAGAAGAAGGCAGCCGCTTCCCTTATGTGTTCTGGGGCAGCAAGAACATCGTCGGCCTGGCCCGGCGGGAAGACGTGCAACACATTACGGACGCCAAGGGCGTCGGCTTCGTCAACGCCATGCGCGACGCCGGTTTCGATTTCCCTCCGCCGCATCAGCCGCTGCGCAGCGACATCGCGGCCTTCGTCGAGATCCACATCGAGCAGGGCAAGGTGCTGGAAACCGAAGGCAAAACCATCGGCGTGGTGACCAGCATCGTCGGCCAACGGCGTTATGACGTGCGGCTGCAGGGCGAAGCCAACCACGCCGGCACCACCCCGATGAGCTATCGCCGGGATACCGTGCACGCTTTCAGCCGCATCTGCTGCGAATCGATCGCCAAGGCGCGCGCCGAGGGCGATCCGCTGGTGCTGACCTTCGGCAAGGTGGAGCCGAAGCCGAACACCGTCAACGTGGTGCCGGGCTTCACCCACTTCACCCTCGACTGCCGCCACACCGATCAGGCCGCGCTGCTGCGCTTCACACAAGAGATCGAGCAGGATATCCAGCGCATCTGCGCCGAGATGGGCATCGAGGCCGAGATCGATCTGTGGATGGACGAAGCGCCGATCCCGATGAACGAACAGCTGGTGGCCTGCGTCAGCCGCCTGTGCGAAACGCAGCGGCTGAATTACCGCATGATGCATAGCGGCGCCGGGCACGACTCGCAAATCTTCGCCCCGCGCGTGCCGACGGTGATGATGTTCGTGCCGAGCATCGCCGGTATCAGCCATAACCCGGCGGAAAAAACCGCCGTCGCCGATCTGAACGAAGGGGTGAAAATCCTGGCGCAGACGCTGTATCAGCTGGCCTACACCGAACAGGGGGCCGAGGCATGAGCAACGACATCGACCCGCGCTACTGGAAAAAGATCGTCGTCGTGCTCTGTCTGGGCTGGGCGGTGATCTGGATCTATCGCACCGTCCTGACGCCGATCTTCCCCGAGATCCAACAAACCATCGGTGCGCACTCCAATGCGGAAATGGGGCTGATCGCCAGCTTCTACTTCTTCGCCTACACCGGGATGCAGATCCCGGCGGGCATCCTGGTGGACAAATTCGGCAAGAAGGTGGTGCTGATCCCGGGCTTCTGCCTGTTCATCATCGCCACGCTGCTGATCGGCAACGCCACCAGCCTGACCATGGTCTATGCCGGCAGCCTGCTGGCGGGCATGGGCTGCGGCTCTTATTACGGCTCGGCCTACTCCCTGTCGTCGGAGAATATCCCGCTGGAACGCCGTGGCCTGGCGACCGCGGTGATCAACAGCGGCTCGGCGCTCGGCATGGCCATCGGCCTGATCGCCTCCAGCCTGCTGGTGAAAAGCTTCAACATGAACTGGCAGATCATGCTGTTCATCATCACCGGCCTGCTGGTGGTGATGACGCTGGTGTTCGCCGTGGTCATCAAAGGCTCGCAGCCTCAAGCCCCGGCGGCCGTCAGCCAGACCGTTGCGCCGACGGCTGCCGAGCCCGAAGAGGACGGCCAGGCCAGCGGCCTGTTCAGCCTGCGCATGATCTCCGCCTACGCGATGTACTTCGCCACCTGCTACGGCTACTACATGATAGTCACCTGGCTGCCCTCGTTCCTGCAGCAAGAGCGCGGCTTTGAAGGGGTAGCCATCGGCTTCTCCTCCGCCCTGGTGGCGTTCGCGTCGGTGCCGGGCGCGCTGTTCTTCAGCCGCATGTCCGACCGTTTCCGCAACAAGAAGGTGCAGCTGATCATTTTCCTCGAGCTGTGCGCGGCGGTGATGCTGGTTTGCACCGTCATTTCGCCGGACTCCACCATGCTGCTGATCAGCCTGATCCTGTACGGGTTGCTGGGTAAGCTGGCGGTCGATCCGATCATGATCTCCTTCGTCGCCGACAACGCGCCGAAGAAAGGCTATGGCACCAGCTTCGGCGTGTTCAACTTCTTCGGCATGTCCTCGTCGGTGATCGCCCCCTTCCTCACCGGCGTGATCTCCGACAGCACCGGCTCCAAGGTGATGGGCTTTTACATCTCCGCCGCCATCCTGCTGGTGGGCACCGCCATTTTCTTCACCGTCAACGTCTTGATGAAACGCACTACGGCAGCCCGAACGGCCACCGAGGCCTGACGGCGCTTTTTTACCGGGCGCCGCCGCGGCGCCCTTTCAACGATCAGGAGAATCAACGTGGGTTACTTCAACAATCAAACCGGTTATCCAACCGACATTCTGTCAACGCGTGCCATCATCAAACGCGGCAACTATGCGCTGATCCCGCCGAACGGCCTGGTGCGCAACGTCATTCCCGGTTTTGAAAACTGCGACGTCACCATCTTGTCGACGCCGAAACTGGGTGCCACCTTCGTCGATTATCTGGTGACGCTGCACGACTGCGGCCGCAACACCAAAGGCTTTGGCGGCGAAGAGCTCGAAACCTTCGTGTACGTCATCGACGGCGCCATCACCGCTTCCGCCGACGCCACCGACTACCCACTGACCGCCGGCGGCTACCTTTACTGCCCGGCGGGCGTCACGATGCGGTTGGAAAACGCCAACGGCGGCCAATCCAGCCGCCTGTTCCTCTACAAGCGCCGCTATCAGCGCATCAAGGGTTACGAGGCGCACGTGGTCAGCAACAACGTCGCCAACCTGGAGAAGATCCACTACGAGGGCATGAGCGAGGTGATCCTGCAGGATCTGCTGCCGAAAGATCTGGGCTTCGACATGAATATGCACATCCTCTCCTTCGCCCCCGGCGCCAGCCACGGCTACATCGAGACCCACGTGCAGGAGCATGGCGCCTACATTCTCAGCGGTGCCGGCGTGTACAACCTGGACAATGAATGGATGCCGGTGAAGCAAGGCGACTACATCTTCATGGGCGCCTATGTGCAACAGGCGGGCTATGCGGTGGGCCAGGAAACCTTCAGCTACATCTACTCCAAGGACTGCAACCGCGACGTCGAGCCGTAAGCGCTTCGCCGCCAAAACCAAGGCCACCTGCTCGCGCAGCGTGGCCTTCTTTTTTATTTATCCCAATCGCCGGCCGATACGCATCGCGCGGGCGACGTTGGCGGCGCTGCGCTGCAGGTTGAGTTCCCCTTGCGACAGCGCGACCGCCAGCGTGCTCAGGCGCGGCAGAATGCTGAACATCGCATCGATCCCCTGCGCGTGCAGCGCCTCCGCCCCGTCCTCCACCACGCCGGCCAGCGCGATGACCGGCAGGCCATGCGCCCGCGCCAGACGAGCGACGCCGGACAGCGCCTTGCCGCCCAGCGTTTGGCTGTCGATGCGCCCTTCGCCGGTGATCAGCAGATCGGCCTCCGCCAGCGCCTGCTCCAGGCCCAGCGCCGCCATCACGATCTCGATGCCCGGCTTCAGCGTTGCGCCGAGAAACACCTGGCAGGCGATCCCCATGCCGCCCGCCGCCCCGCCGCCGGCGACGTGCCGCACGTCGCGGCCGGTACTCTGGCGGATCACCTCGGCATACTGCGTCAGGCCCTGCTCCAACTGCGCCACCATCGCCGCCGTCGCGCCCTTCTGCGGCCCGAACACCGCCGCCGCGCCGCGCGGCCCCACCAGCGGATTGTCTACGTCGCAGGCGACCTCAATTCGGCACTGCCGCAGGCGCGCATCCAGCGTACTGAGATCGATTCCGCTCAGCGTCGCCAGCTCGCCGCCGCCCCACGGCAGCGCCTTGCCGTCCGGACGGTAGAAGCGCCCGCCCAGCGCCTGCACCATGCCGACGCCGCCATCCACCGTGGCGCTGCCGCCGATGCCGAGGATCAGGTGGCGAATGCCCTGATCCAACGCATGCAGGATCAGTTCGCCGGTGCCGTAGCTGGTCGCCAGCAGCGGGTTACGGCGCTCCGCCGGCGTCAGCATTAACCCGCTGGCCGCCGCCATTTCGATCACCGCCGTCTTGCCGTCGCCGCTGACGCCGTAAAACGCCGCCACCCGTTCCCCCAGCGGCCCCGTGGCGGTCACGCTCACTTTGCGCCCGCCGGTGGCGGCCACCAGCGCGTCCACCGTGCCTTCGCCACCGTCGGCGATCGGCAGGCACACGCACTCGGCATCGGGATAAACCTCGTGAAAGCCGCGCGCGATCGCCCGCGCCGCCCGCTCCGCGCTGACGCTTTCTTTAAATGAATCCGGTGCAATAACAATTTTCATGATGCCTCCTTTATTCGAGACGAAATAAAAAATGGCCATGCCTTCCCCCGCTGAAATAATCAGATGAGAAATGCATGGCGAAATAAAATAAAACTGTTGCCGACTATTTAATGAAGATAATGGGAAGTGTTATTTATTGACCCATTTCGCCGGCACGCTGTAGGTTAATATCGCCCCCAGTATCATCATTGTCGATAAGACGCACATCGCCGCCAAATTGCTGTGGGTCAGCTGTTTGAAATAACCGATGATATAAGGCGAAATAAAACCGCCGATATTGGCGATGGAATTGATGAGCGCAATGCCCGCCGCGGCGCAGGTGCCGGTAAAAATGGCGTTCGGCAGGCTCCAGAACAGCGGCGACGGCACCAGGCTCGACGCCACCGCCACGCACAGCGCCGCCATCACCACGTGCTTGTTGTCCGGGAACAGGCCGATAAAGATCAGCGACACCGCGGCGATGCAGAACGGCACGATGATGTGCCAGCGCCGCTCGCGATGCTTGTCCGAACTGCGCGCGGCCACCAGCATCGCCACCACCGCCAGCATGTACGGCAGCATGGTCAGCAACCCGATATCCATCACCGAGGTCACGCCGGTGTCGCGAATGATGGTCGGAACCCAAAACGCCAGCCCGCCCTGGCCCATCACGGTGCAGAAGCAAATCAGCCACATTTTGGTGAACGCGGACGATCTCAGCATGCTTTTCATCGTCCATTCCTGCCCGCCGGCACCGCCCTGGCGCGGCGCGCTCTGCGCCATATCCTCTTTGATCAGCGCCTTCTCCTGCGGGCTGAGCCACTTGGCGCTCTGATAGGTATTATTCAGGAAACAGAAGATGACGACGGCGATCAGCAGCGCGCGCGGGCCGCTGATAAAGAACAGCCACTGCCAGCCGGAGAGGTTCATCAGGCCGTTCATGTGCTCGATGATCCACCCGCACAGCGGGCCGCCGATGATGTTGCTGACCGGGATGCCACACACGAACAGCGCGGTCATCTTGGCGCGCTGGCTGGACGGGAACCACAGCGTCAGATAGAGGATCACGCCGGGGTAGAAGCCGGCCTCCGCCAGCCCCAGCAGGAAACGCGC
This sequence comes from Serratia sp. A07, assembly GCF_058725505.1. NCBI lineage: Bacteria > Pseudomonadati > Pseudomonadota > Gammaproteobacteria > Enterobacterales > Yersiniaceae > Serratia > Serratia sp. A07. The sequence goes on along the minus strand of NZ_JBZXDO010000003.1, from coordinate 241,643 downwards.
CAGGTAGAATTGCCAGGGATTGGTGATAAAGATGCTCAGCATCGAAATCGCCCCCCACACCACCATCAGCAGCGCGATGATCTTTCTGGCGCCGTAGCGGCTCAGCAGAATGTTACTGGGTACCCCGGCGATGATATAGCCGATGAAAAACACCCCGGCGCCCAGCCCGTAAACGGCTTCGGCCATCGAGACATTGCCGTTCAGAATATCGGGCATCATTTGAAATTTCGAAAACGAGATCCCAACCCGATCGAGATAACCGACGATATAGCTCACTAATAAAATGGGCATAATGCGCCAGGCGATTTTTCGATATAAACGGTTTTTGTCAGGGGCGGTAAGAATATCTTTATCAATAACAGCATTATCGGTTGCCATATTCAGTGTCTCCTCGGTTGGCATCCTGCTTTTTACTTTTTATTGTGCTGAATCATTTTTTATTGGATTGGCGGGGACCCTCTTTATTTATCATAAAGAGGGCGTTATTAATGTCGAACATCTCTGATTCTAACGATAAGCCGGCAAATCAAATGCCGGGGGTGCTCTTAGCCGGCCACCCGGTGGTTGCCCATGATTTCCAGCGCCCGCACCAGCGCGGAGTGATCCAGCTCGCCGTCGCCATTGGCGGCGCAGACGTTGAACAGCTCCTGGCAGGTGGCGGTATTCGGCAGGCTGAGCGCCAGCGCCTTCGCGCCCTGCAGCGCCAGGTTGAGATCCTTCTGGTGCAGCGAGATGCGGAACCCCGGCGCGAACGCCCGCTTGATCATCCGCTCACCGTGCACCTCCAGAATGCGCGACGAGGCGAAACCGCCCATCAGGGCTTCGCGCACCCGGGCCGGATCGGCGCCGGCGCGCGAGGCGAAGACCAGCGCCTCGGAGACCGCTTCGATGGTCAACGCCACGATGATCTGGTTGGCGACCTTGCAGGTTTGCCCGTCGCCGTTGCCGCCGATCAGCGTGATGTTCTTGCCCATCAGCGCCAGCAGTGGCTGCACCCGTTCGAAGGTCGCTTCCTCGCCGCCCACCATGATGGTCAGCGTGCCCTGTTTGGCACCCACTTCGCCGCCGGAAACCGGCGCGTCCAGATACTGGGCGCCCAGCTGGTTGATACGCTGCGCGAATCGCTTGGTCTCCAGCGGTGAAATGGAGCTCATGTCCACCACCACTTTGCCGTTCAACTTGCCGGCGGCGCAGCCGCGTTCACCGAACAGCACCTCTTCCACCTGCGGCGTATCCGGCACCATGATAAAGATCACGTCCGCCTCATCCGCCACCTGCTGCGGATCGCGGCAGGCGATGGCCCCTTGCTGCAACAGTGCCGCCGGCACCTCATGCCGGGTGTGGGCGTAAAGCGTGTGCCCACCCGCCAGCAGTTTTTCCGCCATCGGCGCGCCCATGATGCCCAGACCGATAAATCCCACTTTCATTTTCATCTCCTCAAGACAGGTATTTTTTAATCCATGACAGGCCGCTTTCCGTGGTGGTGAGCGGTTTGTATTCACAGCCGATCCAGCCGCGATAACCCATGCGATCCAGCTGCGCGAAGATAAACTCGCAGTTGATTTCACCGGTGCCCGGCTCGTGCCGCCCCGGATTGTCGGCGACCTGAATGTGGTCGATCTTCGCCAGCAGGCGCTCAAGGGTCTGCGTCAGCTCTCCTTCCATGCGCTGCATATGGTAAAGGTCGTACTGCAGATACAGGTTGGGGCTGCCGATCGCCTCGATCAGTTCGATCGCCTGCCGGGAGGTTTGCAGGTAGAACTGCGGCATGTCGTAACGGTTGATCGGTTCGATCAGTAGACGGATATTCTGCCGCGCCAGAGTGTCGGCGGCGTAGCTCAGGTTCTCCTTCACCCGTTCGTCGGTGGCGTGGCGGCCGACGGCGGGATCCGGATTGCCGATCAGGCAGTTGATGCGATCGCAGCCCAGCGCCTGCGCATACTCGATCGCGCGCCCGACGCCGTCGCGGAACTCCGCTTCGCGCCCCGGCAAGCAGGCGATGCCCCGTTCGCCCGCCGCCCAGTCGCCGGCCGGCAGGTTGAACAGCACCTGGCTCAGGCGATGCGCCTCCAGTTCGCTGCGCAGCGCGGCGATCGGGTAGTCATAGGGGAACATATATTCCACCGCGCTGAAGCCCTGCTCCTTCGCCCGGCGGAAGCGCTGCATGAAATCGACTTCGGTGAACAGCATGGACAGGTTGGCTGAAAATTTCGGCATGGTAAGGTTCCTCAACGGTAATCAAAGAAGTTGACCGAGGTCGGCGCGTCTTCCGGTGTTGCCGCCACCGGTTCGAACTCGTTGACGTTATCCAGCTCGGTGCCCATGGAAATATTGGTGACGCGCTCCAGGATGATTTCCACCACCACCGGCACCCGGTGCTGCTGCATCAGCTCCTGGGCCTGACGAAACGCCGGCGCAATCTCTTCCGGTTTGAACACCCGCAGCGCCTTGCAGCCCAGCCCTTCCGCCACCTTGACGTGATCGACGCCGTACTCGCCAATCTCCGCATTGTTAATGTTTTCAAACGACAGCTGCACGCAGTAATCCATGTCGAACCCGCGCTGCGCCTGGCGGATCAGCCCCAGATAGGCGTTGTTCACCAGCACGTGGATATAGGGCAGCTTGAACTGTGCGCCGACCGCCAGCTCTTCAATCATAAATTGGAAATCATAGTCGCCCGACAGCGCGACCACCTTGCGCTGCGGATCGGCGGCGCATACGCCCAGCGCCGCAGGCAGCGTCCAGCCCAGCGGGCCGGCCTGGCCGGCGTTGATCCAGTGACGCGGCTCGAAAACGTGCAGCATTTGCGCGGCGGCGATCTGCGACAGCCCGATGGTGGTGACGTAGCAGGCATCGCGACCAAAGGCGCGGTTCATCTCTTCATACACCCGCTGCGGCTTGACCGGCACGTTGTCGAAGTGGGTTTTGCGCAGCAGCGTTTGCTTGCGCTGCAGACAGGCAGCGCACCAAGCGTCGCGATTCGGCAACTCGCCGCGCTCGAAGCGGCGCTTTGCCGTATCCACCAGCATTTGCAGCGCGATGCGCGCGTCGGAGACGATGCCCAGATCCGGGCAGATCACCCGGCCAATCTGCGTCGGCTCAATATCGATGTGCACCACCTTGCGCCCGGCGGTGTACTTGTCCACCGAGCCGGTGTGGCGGTTGGCCCAGCGGTTGCCGATGCCGAACACCAGATCCGAATCCAGCAGGTTGGCGTTGCCGTAGCGGTGCGAGGTTTGCAGGCCCGCCATGCCCGCCATCAGCGGGTGATCGTCCGGAATGGCGCCCCAGCCCATCAAGGTCGGGATCACCGGCACGTTGCAGATCTCCGCCAGCTGCTGCAGCAAATCCGCCGCGTCGGCGTTGTGAATGCCGCCGCCGGCGATGATCAGCGGTTTTTTCGCCGCGCACAGCAGATCCAGCGCTTTGTCGATCTGCGCCTGGGTGGCCGCCGGCTTATAGGCGGGCAGTGAAGAGTAGGTGTCCGGATCGAACTCGATCTCCGCCATCTGCACGTCGAAAGGCAGGTCGATCAGCACCGGGCCCGGCCGGCCGGAGCGCATCAGGTGGAACGCCTGCTGCAGCACGCGTGGCACCAGCGCCGGTTCCTGCACGGTGACCGCCATCTTGGTCACCGGCTTGGCGATCGATTCGATGTCTACCGCCTGAAAATCTTCTTTGTGCAAACGCGCACGCGGCGCCTGGCCGGTGATGCACAGGATCGGGATCGAATCGGCGGAGGCGGAGTAAAGGCCGGTGATCATGTCGGTGCCCGCCGGGCCGGAGGTGCCGATGCACACGCCGATGTTGCCGGCGGCGGCGCGGGTGTAACCTTCCGCCATGTGCGAGGCCCCTTCCACGTGCCGCGCCAGGTAGTGTTTGATGCCGCCGTGCCGCCGCATCGCATCGTAGAACGGGTTGATCGCCGCGCCGGGCACGCCGAACGCGGTGGTGATCCCTTCTTTTTCCAGCACGTGCATTGCCGCGTCTACCGCTCGCATAATTGCCATGTGATGCTCTCCTTAATTTATTGGAAAGTTTTTCCAACTTAAAATTGCGGTCAAAAAAACCCGTTTGCTCATCAAACGGGGAGTCTTGCTCCGCGCCGGTTCAGTCCGGCGCGCGACGTTTACGCCTTGCTGCGCGATTCGCCCAGCGCGGCGCTGATGTCTCTGGCCACTTCACCCACCAGTTCGCCCAGCTCCTTGAACCGCTCCTTGCCGACCCGCGAACTCGGCCCGGAGATGGAGATGGCGGCGATCACGTTGTTGTTGCGATCGAAAATCGCCGAAGCCAGGCAGTTCAGGCCAAGCGCGTGCTCTTCATCGTCGATGGTGTAGCCCTGCGCCAGCGACTGATGCAGATCCTTGCGCAGCAGGTTCACGCTGGTCAGCGTCTTGGGCGTGTAGGATTGCAGCCCCGAACGCACGATCAGATCCAGCATCTCCTCTTCCGCCAGCGGGTACAGCAGCGCTTTGCCGGCGCCCGAGGCGTGCAGCGGCAAGCGGCTGCCCAGCGGCGCGCACATGCGCACCATCGCCTGGCACTCGCATTGACGAATCAGCACCGCGTCGAAATTGTTGCGGATCGCCAGGTTGGCGGTCTCACCGGACAGCAGCATCAGCCGGCGCATGAACGGCCCGGCCACCGATACCACGTCGCGATCGTTCATGTAAGCGGAACCGACGGTGAACGACTGAATGCCGATATGCCACCAGCCCAGCTGTGGATCCTGAAAGACGAATTCCGATTTCTCCAGCACTTTCAACAATCTGAAGGTGGTGGACAGCGGCAGCTCCAGCTTTTCGGACAGCACGGAAACCGACGAACTCCCTCCGGCGTTGGCCAGGTACTGGAGGATCTCCAGCCCGCGATCCAACGCCTGCGCCCCTTTGGTGGCGCCGGCTTCGGTGGCGGGTCGTCCTTTCCTGCGTAATTCGGTCATTCAAGCTTCCTTTGTCAGTAACGGCATGGGTGACGCTATGATAAACGCCCTGCGCGGCGTGCGGCCAGCGCTATGCCAAAACTATGCGATACGGCTCCGGCAAGCGGCTGACCACGCAGTTGTCGGCACCTGCGCGATCGATGGTGAAAAAGTCGGTGACCTTCGCATAGGCAAACAGCGGATGGTGCCAGACATTGCGGTGATAGTTAATTCCCTGCTTGCCGTTGGTGATAAAGGCGCGCAGCGTGCCGATGGGGATGGTTTCGCCCGGTTCGGCGACGATCACCACGAAGCGTTCGCCGTTCATCGGCACAAAGGCCTGCGACGAGAGCGGATGCTTTTCCAACAGGGAAAAGGTCATCGGCAGATCGCAGGGTTCCGCCCGGTTGATGCTGGCCAGCACCCGGTTGCCGTCGGACACCTCTATCTTGGCGAGATCGTGATAACGCTCGGTTTTTCCGTCATTGATATGAAAGAAACGCGAGCCCTCTATCTGCAATACATCGCCGTAAGGCGCAAAGGCCGCCGGCGTTAATTCTTCGATGACTAAATCCATGTGATTCTCCCAAGCGCATGACCCAGACGGCGATTGAACGGCGATATTTCACCCAACGCCTTCACTCTAGACAGCGCGTGGTGAATTTGACAGCATTTTTTTGGAAAATTTTTCCACAACAAGATCACCCGCACACTTTACGATCGAAGAGCCATATTAGTTGCTTTAAATCAATGAATTAAAAAACCGCCCAATTCATCATCGGGCAAAATGGGGCGGCGCGCGTTCATCGCTATCGGGTGATTCTGTGACCGGGATCGTGGGGTTGGGCTTTACCGCTGCCTATCGCGCCGCAACATCAGTAGATTCTTCTCACCGATAACCGAAAAGGCGGTGTCAGCCAAGGACCCCTCATGCTGGATCACGAAACCATTCGTTCGTTTATCAAAGTTGCCGAGTGCCAAAGTTTCTCCCGCGCGGCGGAGCTGCTGCACAAAACCACCGCCACCATCAGCTACCGCATCAAAACGCTGGAAGAGAGCATCGGCACGCAGCTATTTATCCGCACCACCCGCACCGTCAACCTGACGCCGGCCGGAGAGTATTTGCTGGAGCGCTGCCGCCAGTGGCACACCTGGCTGGACGCCATGCCGGGCGAACTGCGGCAAATCAACGACGGCGTAGAGCACCAGGTGAATATCGTTGTCAACAACCTGCTGTATGACGCCGCCGCCGTGGCCGGGCTGTTGGCCCACCTGCACGCCAAATACCCGTTCACCCAATTTCACATTTCCCGCCAGGTGTACATGGGCGTGTGGGACGCGCTGCTGAATGAGGATTGCCATCTGGCGATCGGGGCGGCGGGCAATGAATCGCTGGAAAACAGCATCAAGGTGCTGCCCCTGGGCAAGATCGATTGGGTGTTCGCCATCGCGCCGACGCACCCGCTGGCCGCCGCCGCCGATCCGCTGAACGAAACGCAGCTGCGCCCTTACGCGGCGATCAACGTCGAAGATACCGCGCGCCATTTGGCCAAGCGCACGGCCTGGCTGCTGTCGGGCCAACAGGAGATCAAGGTACCGGACCTGCGCACCAAGCTGGAGTGCCACCTGCGCGGTCTCGGGATCGGTTTCCTTCCGCGCCAGCTGTGCCAAACTTACCTTGATAGCGGCGAGTTGGTGGCTAAGCAACTCAAATATCCACGCCAGCCCTCTCCCCTGTCGCTGGCCTGGTCCGATGCTCGCGGCGGTGAGGCGGTGCGTACCCTGATCGGCCTGTTCCAGACGCGGGATCCGCTGATCGCGGGTTTGGTCAGCGCCCTGGATTAAGTCGCGGTAACGGTAGGCATTTTTCCGGCGCTGACGTAATATCTGTTTACATATGTCTGACAGGAGGTTTGCATGCTTACTTTTATTCCCATCGTGATCGTCGTCGCACTGATTGTGGTGTTCGCCGGCGTCAAAATTGTGCCGCAGGGGTTCCAATGGACGGTAGAACGCTTCGGCCGCTACACCAAAACGCTGATGCCGGGCCTGAACCTGGTGGTGCCGTTCATGGACCGCATTGGCCGCAAAATCAACATGATGGAGCAGGTGCTGGACATTCCCTCGCAGGAGGTGATTTCCCGCGATAACGCCAACGTCGCCATCGACGCGGTGTGCTTTATCCAGGTGGTCGATCCGGCGCGCGCCGCCTACGAGGTCAGCAACCTCGAACAGGCGATCGTCAACCTGACCATGACCAACTTCCGTACCGTGCTCGGCTCGATGGAGCTGGACGAAATGCTGTCGCAACGAGACAGCATCAACAGCCGCCTGCTGCACATCGTCGATGAAGCGACCAATCCGTGGGGGGTGAAAATCACCCGTATCGAGATCCGCGACGTGCGGCCACCGGCGGAACTGATCGCCTCGATGAACGCCCAGATGAAGGCCGAACGTACCAAGCGCGCCGACATCCTCGAGGCGGAAGGGGTGCGCCAGGCGGCCATTCTGCGCGCCGAGGGGGAGAAACAATCGCAGATCCTGAAGGCCGAGGGCGAACGCCAGTCGGCGTTCCTGCAGGCGGAAGCGCGTGAACGCGCCGCCGAGGCCGAGGCGCGCGCCACCCAGCTGGTGTCCGACGCCATCGCCAGCGGTAACATTCAGGCGGTGAACTACTTCGTGGCGCAGAAATACACCGACGCGCTGCAGAAGATCGGTTCCTCCAACAACAGCAAAGTGGTGATGATGCCGCTGGACGCCAGCAGCCTGCTCGGCTCGATCGGCGGCATTACCGAACTGCTGAAAGAAAGCAAAGGCAAATAATCATGCTCGAACTGATCGCGGCGAATCCGCTGTGGTTTTGGCTCTCCCTCGGGGGCGTGTTGCTGGCGGCGGAAATGCTCGGCGCCGGCGGCTACCTGCTGTGGAGCGGCGTGGCGGCGCTGTTGGTCGGCGCTCTGATCTGGCTGCTGCCGCCGCTCTCCTGGGCGTGGCAGGGCATGATCTTCGCCGTCCTGACCGTCGTCGTCGCCTACCTGTGGTGGTACTGGCTGCGCCGGCGCCCGGCGGCCGCATCCGGCGGTTCGCCGGTGCTCAACCAGCGCAACCGCCAGCTGATCGGCACCCGCGCTACGCTGACGGAGCCGATGCACAACGGTATGGGGCGCATCAATATCGGCGACAGCAGCTGGCGCGCGCAGGCGGCAGAAGATCTGCCCGCCGGCACCGAAGTAGAAGTGGTGGCGGTGGAAGGCGTCACGCTGGTGATCCGCGCCATCAGCCGTTAATTCGAACGACAACACCCCGCCAGGTTGTTGATGATGGGGCACTCCGCCCCCTCGTCGCCCGGGCATTGGTCGGCCAGCGCCAGCAGGCGCTGGCGCATGTCGCCCAGTTCGCTGATGTGCCTTTCGATCTCCGCCACCTTCTGCAGCGTGCGCGCCTTCACGTCCGCGCTGTGGCGAGCCGGATCGTTGAACAGCGCCACCAGCTCGCGGCACTCGTCCAGGTTGAAGCCCACCTGCCGCGCCTGGCGCAGCAGCGTCAGCTCTTCAACGTGCCTGGCGGAATAGTGGCGATAACCGTTATCGCTGCGGATCGGGGCGGTAATCAGCGCTTTCTCTTCGTAAAAACGAATCGTCTTGCTGGTTAGCCCGGTTTTTTTCGCGACGTCGCTAATATTCATTTTCCCTCCTTGACCTTACCCTTGCTGGAAGGTTTAAGCTCCATTCTTAGTGAAAACAGGTCAGGCGGTCAACCTTTAAACACCGCCCTTTAAGCAAGGAGTTCAATCATGTCACACACCACTATGCTGGCATTGCAGGGGCTGTCCTGCATGAACTGCGCGCAGCGGGTGAAAAAAGCCCTGGAAAGCCGCAGCGATGTCGAACAGGCGGACGTTAACGTGCATTACGCCAAAGTGACCGGCGACGCGCCGGACAGCGCGCTGATCGACAGCGTGATCGCCGCCGGCTATCAGGCCGAAGTCGCGCCGCACGCCGATACCGAACTGCAGCTGAGCGGCCTGAGCTGCATGCACTGCGTCGGCACCACCCGCAAGGCGCTGGAAGCGGTGCCGGGCGTGTTCGCCGCCGATGTCGCTATCGACGGCGCGAAAGTATACGGCGATGCCGATCCGCAGGCGCTGATCGCCGCGGTGGAAGATGCCGGCTATCACGCCAGCGTAGCGGGCGCCGTCGCCCCAAAAACTGAGCCGTTGACTGACGCAACACCTTCGTTGCCGGACGTTCAGCCAGCGGCGCAATCTCCCCTTCCGGCAACCGACGGCGCGGACGACAGCGTACAGCTGCTGCTCAGCGGCATGACCTGCGCCAGCTGCGTCAATAAAGTGCAGCAGGCGCTGCAAAGCGTTCCCGGCGTAGAGCATGCGCGCGTCAACCTGGCGGAACGCAGCGCTCTGGTGACCGGCGCCGCCGATGCGCAGGCGCTGGTGGCGGCGGTGGAAAAAGCCGGCTACGGCGCCGAAATGATTCAGGATGAAACCGAACGCCGCGAGCGCCAGCAGCAGACCGCACGCGCCAACATGAAGCGCTTTAGCTGGCAGGCGGCGCTGGGTCTGGCGTTGGGTATCCCACTGATGGCCTGGGGGCTGTTCGGCGGCAGCATGACGCTGACGCCGGAGACCCAGCGACCCTGGCTGCTGGTCGGCGTCATCACCCTGGCAGTGATGGTGTTCGCCGGTGGGCACTTCTACCGCAACGCCTGGCGCGCGCTGATGAACGGCAGCGCCACCATGGACACCCTGGTGGCGCTCGGCACCGGCGCTGCCTGGCTTTACTCGATCGCCGTCAACATTTGGCCCGATTTCTTCCCGATGGAGGCGCGCCACCTCTATTACGAGGCCAGCGCGATGATCATCGGTTTGATCAACCTCGGCCATGCGCTGGAGCAGCGCGCCCGTCAGCGTTCTTCGCAGGCGCTGGAGCGGTTGCTGGATCTGACGCCGCCTACCGCGCGGTTGGTAACCGACGACGGCGAGCGCGATATTCCGCTGGTGGAGGTGCAGCTCGGCATGACGCTGCGGCTGACCACCGGCGATCGCGTGCCGGTCGACGGTGAAATCGTGCAGGGTGAAGTCTGGCTCGATGAAGCGATGCTGACCGGCGAAGCGGTGCCGCAGCAGAAAGGTGCCGGCGATACGGTGCATGCCGGGACGGTGGTCGACGACGGCAGCGTGCTGTTCCGCGCCGCCGCCATCGGCAGCCAAACCACGCTGGCGCGCATCATCAAACTGGTGCGTCAGGCGCAGAGCAGTAAACCGGCGATCGGCCAACTGGCCGACCGCGTCTCGGCGGTGTTCGTGCCGGCGGTGGTGGCGATCGCCCTGTTCAGCGCGGCGATGTGGTACTTCTTCGGCCCGCAGCCGCAGCTGGTCTACACGCTGGTGATCGCCACCACGGTGCTGATCATCGCCTGCCCGTGCGCATTGGGATTGGCGACGCCGATGTCGATCATCTCCGGCGTCGGCCGCGCGGCGGAGTTCGGCGTGCTGGTACGCGACGCCGACGCCCTGCAGCAGGCCAGCCAGCTGGACACCCTGGTGTTCGACAAAACCGGCACCCTGACCGAAGGGAAACCGCAGGTGGTGGAGATCCTGACCTTCAATCAGGTCAGCGAGCAGCAGGCGATCGGCTGGGCCGCCGCGCTGGAGCAAGGTTCCAACCACCCGCTGGCGCGCGCCATCATGGAACGCGCCGCCGGGCAAACGCTGCCGCAGGTCGCGCAGTTCCGCACCCTGCGCGGCGCCGGCGTCAGCGGGGAGATCGACGGCATGCCGGTGCTGCTGGGCAACGCCGCGATGCTGGAGCAGCATCAGGTTGCGACCGCCGAACTGGAAGCGCCGATGCGCGCCCAGGCCGAACGCGGCGTGACGCCGGTGCTGCTGGCCGTTAACGGTAAACCGGCCGCACTGTTCGCCATTCGCGATCCGCTGCGCGAGGACAGCGTCGCGGCGCTGCAGCGCCTGCACCAGCAGGGCTATCAGCTGGTGATGCTGACCGGCGACAACCCGGTGACCGCCAACGCCATCGCCAAAGAGGCCGGCATCGATCGGGTGATTGCCGGGGTGCTGCCGGACGGCAAAGCGGCGGCGATCAAGCAGTTGCAGGCGCAAGGCCAGCGCGTGGCGATGGTCGGCGACGGCATCAACGACGCCCCGGCGCTGGCGCAGGCCGACGTGGGCATCGCGATGGGCGGCGGCAGCGACATCGCCATCGAGACCGCCGCCATCACCCTGATGCGCCACAGCCTGCACGGCGTGGCGGATGCGGTAGCGCTGTCGAAGGCCACGCTGCGCAACATGAAGCAGAACCTGTTCGGCGCCTTTATCTACAATACGCTGGGTATCCCGATCGCCGCCGGCGTGCTCTATCCGCTGACCGGCACGCTGCTCAGCCCGGTAGTGGCGGGCGCGGCGATGGCGCTGTCGTCGATTACCGTAGTCAGCAACGCCAACCGGCTGCTGCGTTTTAAACCCAGGAAGTGATCGCCGGGGCGCCGTCATGGCGCCCCGCTGTTTTCCGGGCTTTCCTGCGCGGCGGATAGCGTTTAGCATGAATGACGATTTTCCCTCGCCTTTCATGCTGAAACGCGCACCCGTTATTCAGGAGCCACGCCGTATGGGTCAACTGTTACGCCGCCTCGCCGCCTTTCTCGGCCTGATCTCGCCCAAACGTTACGCTTATCCGGCGTTGGACATCACTCTGCCGGGCGATCGTCGGCTGCATCTGGTGGGCAGCATCCATATGGGCACCGTCGATATGTCGCCGTTGCCGCCCCGGCTGGCCGCCCGGCTGCAACAGGCCGACGCGCTGATCGTCGAAGCCGATATCACCGATTCCGCCTCACCTTTCGACCACGCCGAGCTGCAGCCGGCGCTGGAACAGCGCCTGTCCGCCGAAGAATATCAACGGCTGCTGGCGCTGTGCCATGAGCTTGGCGCCGATCCAGACGCCTTCGCCACCCTGCCCGGCTGGCAGGTCGCGCTGATGATGCAGGCGCGCCAGGCTCAGCGTCTGGGGCTGCGGGCAGAGTACGGCGTGGACTATCAGCTGCTGCAGGCCGCCCGGGCGCAGGACAAACCGGTGATCGAGCTGGAAGGGGCGCAGCAGCAGCTGGCGATGCTGGAACAGCTGCCGGAAGGCGGCATTGCGCTGCTGCGCGATACGCTGGAGCACTGGCACACCAACGCGCGGCTGCTGCAAACCATGGTGAGCTGGTGGCTGGACGCCAAACCGCGCGGCACGCTGGACACCCTGCCCGCCACCTTCAGCGCCGGGCTGTACGACGTGCTGATGCATCAGCGCAATCGCGACTGGCGGCGTCAGTTGGAGGCGCTGCCGGCCGGGGACTATGTGGTGGCGGTTGGCGCATTGCACCTGTACGGCGAGGATAACCTGCCGGCGATGCTGCAGCCGCAGGGCTAAAAAAGAGGCCAATATCGCTATTGGCCAGTCAAAGAGGAATTTCTTGTATTCTAGTTATACGCATAGCAACCGTGTTAACGGTTACAGTAAACAGGGTAGCAACCCGGTGAATATCTTGGCAACCCGCTTTATGTAACAGCCGCTCAGGTTGCCGGGCAGGTCGGATTTTTGTATTTTTAAAGCTGGCTATCACCCTTCCCCCGCAGGGGACATTCTGGACAACACATCATGACGCCCGCAGTCGTTCTGCTCGAAAAACAAAAGGTCACCTTTACCCTTCATCCGTATCACCACGACAGCGACGAAACTAATTTCGGCGACGAAGCGGTGAGAAAGCTGGGGCTGGATGCCGATCGGGTTTACAAAACCTTGCTGGTGGCGCTGAACGGCGACGCCAAACACCTGGCGGTGGCGGTCACGCCGGTCGCCACCCAGCTGGATCTGAAAAAGGTCGCCCGCGCCCTCGGCGCCAAAAAGGCCGAGATGGCCGATCCGCAGCTGGCGCAGCGCGTCACCGGGTATCTGGTGGGCGGCATCAGCCCGCTGGGACAGAAAAAACGGCTGCCGACGGTGATCGACAGCCCGGCGCAAGCGTTCGCCACCATCTACGTTTCCGGCGGCAAACGCGGGCTGGACATCGAGCTGGCCGCCGCCGATCTGTGCCGCCTGCTGGCCGGCAGCTTCGCCGACATCGCCAAGCGCGACTGACGCCGCGCGCTCAGCGGCACACTACCGTGGCGTCACAGGCCGCCAGCGTCTCGACCAGGCGGTCCTCCAGCGCCTTCACCTCCGCGCCGGGCACCAGATAGTTGTTGCTGATGATGGCGAACGCCAGCGGCCGTCCGGTCGCCGAGTCGACATAGCCGCTGAGCGACGAGACCCCGGTCATGGAACCGCTCTTGGCGTGGGCGCGGCCCGCCGCCGCCGTCTTCACCATGCGGCTCTGCAGCGTACCGCCCACCAGCAACCCCGGCTGGCCCGCGATGGGCAAGGCGTTATACCAGGCGGCAAACCACGGCTGTTTCCTGGCTGCCAGCAGCAGCGTCGTCAGCTGCTGCGCCGTGATTTGGTTCATGCGCGACAGCCCGGAACCGTCTACCTGACGGTACGCGCCGGCCGCGATGCCCTGGCTTCGCACAAACTGGCCGATCGCCTGCAGGCCGGCGGCCCAATCCCCCTTGCCCTGCGTCTTGCGGCCCATCGCCTTGGTCAGTACCTCGCCGTAACCGTTGTTGGACACCTTCAGGAAGGTGACGGCCAGGCGAGAGAGCGGCGGCGAGGTTTTTTCGGCCAGCAACCGGGCATCGGCAGGGGTCACGCCCTCTTCCGCGTTACCGCGCAGCGTGATGCCGTGCGCGCGCAGCGCATGTTGCAATAAGGCGCCGATCACGCGGGCCGGTTGATCGACGGTGATCAATCGCGAGCGGGTCTCCGCCTGCGCGGCGATGGTGCCGCTGACCACGATTCGGTTGCTGCCCGGCTGGCGATCGAACGTCAGTGCGGTGTCGCCGCCGGTGGTGGTGCGGTTGACCAGCGTCACCGCGTCATTGGCGGGATAGAAACCCACCCGCCCTGGCGCACCGGCGCGGGCCCCCGGCTGCACGTCCACCCGCACCACGTTGATATCGCCACCGGGGGTAAAGGCGTAGTTCAGCGCCGAGATCGGCGCGCCGAAAGCGAAGGGTTCGTCGTCCCAGCTCCAGCCGGCGCCGAAGGGCGTTTGATCGAACGCGCTGGCGTCCAGGATCAGCCGCCCATGAATATGGCGAATGCCGCGCTGCGCCAGCGTGGCGGCGAAGGTGTCGAGATCGTCAGGGTGCAACGTCGGATCGCCGCTGCCCTGCAGATAGAGATCCCCCTGCAAGGTGTCGCCGCGCTGCTCGCCGGTGGTCAGCAGCCGGGTTTCAAACCGGTAATCCGCCCCCAGCACGCCGAACGCCGCCAGAGAAGTGAACATCTTCATGTTGGAAGCCGGCGCCAGGCGCTGCTGCGCGTGCGCCTGATACAGCACGGTGCCGCTGTCGGCATCACGCACCATCACGCCGCTCGACGCGCCAACCAGCGCCTTGTCTTGGCCGATGGCCGCCAGCGCCTGGCTGAGCGTTTGCTCATGGCGTTGGCCGGATGACGAACACCCCGCCAGCGCCAGGATGGCGGGCAGCAGCCAGCCTGCGGTTTTCAACATGTCATCTCCCTGCTTGCGTTATCAAAACCAAATTGTTGCTCAGGCTATCATTGGAAGGCGGCGGCGGCGACTTTTGCGTGCGTTTGAAGGAGGATTTCGGCGGGAAAACAGGCGGCCTGCCCATGGGGAGCAGGCCGCTGCGGTGGCGATTAGCGATAAACGATCTCGCCCTTCGGTTCATAAGCCGCCGCATCCAGCGGCGAGTGTTTCTCGATGTACTGCTTGAGCACCTCGGCATCGATAAAACCGGTGTTGACGTAGCTCGGCAGCCCGTCCAGCTTCGGATAGCCGTCGCCGCCCAGCGCGTTGAAGTTCAGCGTCGCCATGCGGTAGGTTTTATCCGCCTGCAGCGGCTGGCCGTTGATCTTCACCTCGCTGACGCCCTTGCCGTCCGCCACCAGGCTGACGTTGGCGAACTGGGCGTAGGCGCCGGAATCCGGCTTCATGTTGGCCACTACCGCCAGGTACTGCTCAACCTCGCGGCCTTTCATATCGACATGCACCAAGGTGTTGCCGAACGGCTGTACCTTGAGCACGTTTTTGTAGGTGATATCGCCGCTTTCAATGGAATCACGCACCCCACCGCCGCTCATCACCGCGAAGTCGGCATCGGCGCGCTCCCTCTGCGCGGCCAACATCACCCGCGCCAGGTTGGTTTGCACGAAGCGCACCTTGCTGCGATCGCCCTCCAGCTTGCCGTTAACGCTGCCGATCTTCACGCTCAGCTGCTCCTTGCCCTTCTCCTGGAACGGCGTCAGCAGCTTCATCATGGTCGGATCTTCCGCGATCTGCTGGGTGTAATACACGCGCTCGCTGGTGCCGTCCGTCTTCTCCACCTTCTTCTTCAGGTTCACCGGGATCAGCTGATAATGCACCAGCTTCAGCTCACCGTTGCGGAATTCGAAGTCGGCGCGGCCCACGTATTTGCCCCACTCATGCGCCTGCACGATCCAGGTGCCGTTCTGGCGATCCGGCGAGCACGGCGTGCCCGGCACATAATCCACCTGCTTACGGTTGTCGCCGGCCATGCACACCGGATCCTGCGAGTGGCCGCCGACGATCATGTCGAGATACCCGGCCGGCAGGCTGCGCGCCATCTCCACGTCGCCCGGCGCGTTGGAGCCGTGTTCGCCGTTGTCATAGTGCCCCATGTGGGTAGCGGCGATGATCACGTCCGGCTTCTCGTCCTTGCGCAATTGCTCCACCACCCGCTTCGCCTCCGGCGCCGGCACGCGGAATTCAATGTCGGTAAAGTACTCTGGGTTGCCCATTTTCGCGGTGTCGTCGGTCGTCAGGCCGATCACCGCGATCTTGATGCCCTGCTTGTCGAACAAGGCGTAAGGCTTGAACAGCCGCTGGCCGGTACTTTTCTGATAGATGTTGGCGGACAGCAGCGGGAAGGTCGCCCATTTTTCCTGCTGGCGCAGTACGCTCAGCGGGTTGTCGAATTCGTGATTGCCGATCGCCATCGCGTCGTACCCCACCAGGTTCATGCCGCGGAAGTCCGGCTCGGCGTCCTGCAGATCCGATTCCGGCACGCCGGTGTTGATATCGCCGCCCGACAGCAGCAACAGGCTGCCGCCCTGCGCCGCCACTTCCTGACGAATGCCGTCCACCAGCGTTTTCTGCGCGCCCAGGCCGTATTCGCCGTGATCGTTCTGCCAGAAGTGACCGTGATGATCGTTGGTGTGCAGAATGGTGATGGCGTAGGTCTTATCCTTTTCCCAGGCACTGGCGGCCCCCGACAGCAACGTCAGGGAAACGGCCAACGCGCATGCGGTGGTTTTCAGCGAAAAACGCATGGCGGATCTCCGTGTATTAAATGGCTTTTATGATGAGGGCGAAATTGTAGCGCGAATTAATGACAGCTGATTTCAAATTTTTGCGATGTGAGTCTGATTATTTCAGATATGGTAAAAATTGCGCGCCCTGCCTAAGATGTCATCTCTGTGCTCAACAACTTATCAGGCTAATAATAATATGACCGACAGTAGCCAAAGCGCGATGCCGCCCGCCAAGGGCAGCGCGGTGAAGGGAACCGCCTTCTCCATCCTTGGCGCCATCAGCGTGTCTCACCTGCTCAACGATATGATCCAGTCGCTGATCCTGGCGATTTACCCGATCCTGCAAGCCGATTTTCACCTCAGCTTCGTACAGATCGGCATGATTACCCTGACCTATCAGCTTACGGCCTCGCTGCTGCAACCGCTGATTGGCTATTACACCGATAAACACCCGCAGCCTTACTCGCTGCCGATCGGCATGGGCTTTACCCTGTCCGGCCTGCTGCTGCTGTCGGTGGCGAACACCTTCCCGCTGGTGCTGCTGGCGGCGGCGCTGGTGGGCACCGGCTCATCGGTGTTCCACCCGGAATCCTCGCGCGTGGCGCGCATGGCCTCCGGCGGCCGGCACGGCCTGGCGCAGTCGCTGTTCCAGGTCGGCGGCAACTTCGGCAGCTCGCTCGGCCCGCTGCTGGCGGCGCTGATCATCGCGCCTTACGGCAAGGGCAACGTCGCCTGGTTCTCGCTGGCGGCGCTGCTGGCGATCGTGGTGTTGCTACAGGTCAGCAAGTGGTATCAACATCAGCACCGGGCAACTAAAGGGCAGCCGAAAAGCCCGTCGCTGCTGAAACCGCTGCCAAAACGTACCGTTGCCTACTCGCTGGGCATCCTGCTGGTGCTGATTTTCTCCAAATACTTCTATCTGGCCAGCATCAGCAGCTATTACACCTTTTATCTGATACATAAGTTCGGCGTTTCGGTGCAGAATGCACAGATTCACCTGTTCGCCTTCCTGTTCGCAGTGGCGGCTGGAACCATTATCGGCGGGCCTCTCGGCGACAAGATAGGGCGTAAATATGGTATTTGGGGCTCCATTCTCGGCGCTGCACCGTTTACCCTTGTTTTACCCTATGCATCCCTGTATTGGACCGGCATTTTGACGGTGATCATCGGGGTTATTCTCGCCTCGGCGTTCTCCGCCATCCTGGTCTATGCGCAGGAGCTGATCCCCGGTAAAGTCGGCATGGTTTCCGGCTTATTCTTCGGTTTTGCTTTCGGTATGGGTGGGTTAGGTGCGGCAGTTCTTGGTTATGTCGCCGATTTGACCAGTATCGAGCTGGTCTACCAAATCTGTGCTTTCCTGCCGCTGATCGGCATTATCACGGCGCTACTGCCCAATATGGAGCATAAAGCGCAATAACCCCGCTGAATGCCCGGATGACATTATTTATTCATCCGGGTTATCCCACGGATAAACCAATGTTATTTGGCTTATCTGACACAAAATCTCCTCATTGCCGCGCCTTAAGTGAAATCCTCTGCTTTTTTACAAAAAAGGCCAAATTAGCCAAGCAAGCCGCGAACAAATGCAATAAACTAAATGTATCTTTTCGTAACTTTGTTGCGTTTCTCCCGTGCCGCGATGCATAGCCAGAAGGAGTATGGATGCATAATTCAACACCGCTCATCACCACCATCGTCGGAGGGTTAGTACTCGCCTTCCTCCTCGGCATGCTGGCGAACCGCCTGCGCATCTCCCCTCTGGTGGGGTATCTGGCCGCAGGGGTGCTCGCCGGCCCGTTCACCCCCGGTTTCGTCGCCGATACCTCACTGGCGCCGGAACTGGCGGAAATCGGCGTTATCCTGTTGATGTTCGGTGTTGGCCTGCACTTCTCTTTGAAAGACCTCCTCGCAGTAAAATCTATCGCCATTCCCGGCGCCGTGGCGCAGATAGCCGTCGCTACCCTGCTCGGTATGGGGCTGTCCAAGCTGCTCGGCTGGGATCTGATCTCCGGTCTGGTGTTCGGCCTCTGCCTCTCCACCGCCAGCACCGTGGTGCTGCTGCGTGCCCTGGAGGAACGGCAGCTGATCGACAGCCAGCGCGGGCAAATCGCCATCGGCTGGCTGATCGTCGAAGATTTGGCGATGGTGCTGACGCTGGTCTTGCTGCCCGCCTTCGGCAATATGCTGGGCAACGACAACGCCAGCAGCAGCCAGCTGCTGATGGAGCTGGCGCTGACCATCGGTAAGGTCATCGCCTTCATCGCGTTGATGATCGTGGTCGGCCGCCGCCTGGTGCCGTGGATCCTGTCGAAAACCGCCAGCACCGGCTCGCGCGAGCTGTTCACCCTGGCGGTGTTGGCGCTGGCGCTCGGCATCGCCTACGGCGCGGTGAAGCTGTTCGACGTCTCCTTCGCGCTGGGCGCCTTCTTCGCCGGCATGGTGCTGAACGAGTCCGAACTGAGCCACCGTGCGGCGCACGACACCCTGCCGCTGCGCGACGCGTTCGCGGTGCTGTTCTTCGTCTCGGTCGGCATGCTGTTCGATCCGATGATCGTGATTAACGAACCGCTGGCGGTGCTGGCGACGCTGGCAATCATCGTGTTCGGCAAATCTGCCGCCGCGTTCCTGCTGGTGAAAATGTTCGGTCATTCCAAGCGCACCGCGCTGACCATTTCCGCCAGCCTGGCGCAGATCGGCGAGTTCGCCTTTATTCTGGCGGGCCTCGGCATCGCGCTCGGCATGATGTCGGAACACGGGCGCAATCTGGTGCTGGCCGGCGCCATTCTGTCCATCATGCTCAACCCGCTGCTGTTCACCCTGCTGGAGCGCTATCTGGCCAAAACCGAAACCATCGAAGAGCAAATTCTCGAAGAGGCGGTGGAAGAAGAGAAGCAGATCCCGGTGGACATGTGCAACCACGCGCTGGTGGTCGGCTATGGCCGTGTCGGCAGCCTGCTGGGCGGCAAACTGGCCGAGGCGGGCATTCCGCTGGTGGTGATCGAGAACTCCCGCCCACGGGTGGAAGCGCTGCGCGAACAGGGCATCAAGACGGTGCTGGGCAACGCCGCCAATCCGGAAGTGATGGATCTGGCGCGGCTCGACTGCGCGCGCTGGCTGCTGCTGACCATACCCAACGGCTATGAGGCCGGCGAGATCGTCGCCTCGGCGCGCGCCAAGCGGCCGAACATCGAGATCATCGCCCGCGCCCACTACGACGACGAAGTGGCCTACATCACCGATCGCGGCGCTAATCAGGTGGTGATGGGCGAACGGGAGATCGCCAACAGCATGCTGAACATCCTGCAGCTGGACACCCTGAGCGAAGAAGAAAAAATGGGCGGCTGTCCGATCTGAAGCGCCACGGCGCACAAAAAAAGGTCCGGCATTGCCGGACCTTTTCTTTTTCAGCGGGTTAACGCTCCCAGTAGGACTCTTCCAGGCTGTCTTCCCGCTCCGGCAGGCCACGGGTGAGGCGCGGCGAATGCTGGTTCAACACCTGGTAGCTGACGCGGTTGGCGTATTTGCACACCTGCGCCAGGGAGGAATAAGTCAGGTAGCTGCGCACGTGCTTGCTGGAATTCGGCACGTTATGGCGGTGATAGCCGTTGGCGGCAATATCGTGCAGCAACGCCGACAGCGCGCCGTCGCCGGCGCCGTTGGTGTTCATGATCCTCTCCGGCCCGCCCATATACGGCGCGATGTGCGAATAAACGCGCAGCGGATTTTCACAGTGTTCACGGCGCATGGCGCGGCTGAATTCGTAGCGGTTGAACTCGGCGATATGCCCCGGCAGCAGCGGGTGCTGGGTCTGGCGCTTGTTGGCCTCTTCGGTGTAGCCCGCCATATACAGGCCGTTCGGCCCGGCGGTGCACAGCACCAGATCCACCCACTCCAGCGCCATGTCCGAGGCGGTCAACGGATCGCTCAGCCCGGTCAGCTCCAGCGCTTCGTCTTCGTTCATCGCCAGAATCGTCACGTTTTCCTTAAGGAAGTCGCGCCACCACTGCGGGTTGTCGGCGATCACGTAC
Organism: Serratia sp. A07; assembly: GCF_058725505.1. NCBI lineage: Bacteria > Pseudomonadati > Pseudomonadota > Gammaproteobacteria > Enterobacterales > Yersiniaceae > Serratia > Serratia sp. A07. Next base: position 221,277 of record NZ_JBZXDO010000003.1, on the reverse strand, counting down.
TTGGTGCCCAGCGTCAATACCACCGGCACGTCGTGTTTTTTGGCGTATTCGATCGCCTGCAGGGTGGCGGCCTTCATCGGCTCCCCTTCCTTGCAGCGCACCAGATAAGAGCTCAGCACCAGCGCCGACGCGCCGGCGATCACCTCTTCAGGAATGCTTTCCGGGCGCAGCTGGTTCATCTGGCCCGGGTTGATGGCGAAGGTGCGCTCGCCGCTTTCGCCAATCAGCGTGAAACAGCGGCCGATGGCGCCATCAACGCCCTGCAGATAGTTAAGATCGGTACGGCTGGAGGTATTGCACAGGTAACGGTAGGCATAGCTGCCGATTTTCACGTTGCTGCACATCACGCCGAGCAGCACCGAGCGATCGTCCGCCAGCACTGAATAGTTGTGCATGGTATTGCCGATGGTGCCGCCGGCGAACTGATGGGTAACCAGGTTGTTGTCATTCAGTTCCTGATACAGCGCCTCGGCGACGTCGTCTTCGATCACCAGAGAGTGGCCCAGGCTCAGGCCGTAGCGCTGGACAAAAGCGTCGTCCACTTTCGCCTCGATATCCACCAGCGTCTGATCGATGCCGACGATATACGAGGTGCTGATTTCACTTTCGGGCTGGGCCTGCTGCAGAAGCGGATCGCGGGCGCTCACCGGGAAATAGTGTTTGGACTTGCGTTTACCAGGAAATTTCATGTGATTGGCGGTGGTGACGGTTTAACAAGCGGAGAATGTTAACACATCCCCGCCCGATCACGATGCATCTAATATACAGATTATGGATGATTACAGGCGCTGCGCCACCAGCTGCTGCATCATATCGATATGCGCCGGCTCGTCGTTCAACGCCGAGATATATTCAAACTTCTCGCCGCCGGCCTTGAGGAAGATCTCGCGGTTCTGTTCTTTGATCTCTTCCAGCGTTTCCAGGCAGTCCGCCGAGAAACCGGGGCAAATCAGCTGAATGTGCTTCACGCCCTGCGCCGGCAGCCCCTTCAGGGTCTCATCGGTGTACGGCGTCAGCCACGGCTCGCGGCCGAAGCGCGATTGGTACGTCATCATCACGCGTTCCGGCGCCAGCGGCAGCGTGGCGCTCAGCGCACGCAGGGTGTCCTCGCAGCGCTGCGGGTAGTCGTCGCCCAGGCGCGCATAACGTTTGGGAATACCGTGGAACGACAGCACCAGCCGATCCGGCTGGCCGTGCTCGGCGAACGAGCGCTCCACGCTTTGCTGCAGCGCGGCGATGTAGGCCGGGTGTTCGGCGTAATCGCGGATGAAGGCCACAGAAGGCAAACGGCGATAGCCTTTCAGCACCCGCGCCACGCCATCCCATACCGCCGCGCTGGTGGAACAGGAATATTGCGGATAGAGCGGCAGCACCACCAGGTTGGTCACGCCCTGCGCCAGCAGCTTGTCGATGGCTTCCGCCAGGCTCGGCGAGCCGTAGCTCATGCCCAGCTCCACCGGCGTATTCGGCATGCGCGCCGCCAGCGCCCGCTGTTGGCGGCGGCTGTACACCAGCAGCGGCGAGCCCTCTTCCATCCACACCGACTGATACAGCTTCGCCACGCGCGGCGAACGGATCGGCAAGATCGCGCCGTTGAGGATCGGCCACCAGATCAGCGGCGCCGTATCGACCACGCGATCGTCACTGAGGAATTCCTTCAGATAGCGTTTGACCGCCGACGAGGTCGGCGCATCTGGTGTGCCCAGGTTCACCAGCAATACGCCGTGTTTCTCTTGCTTCATCTCAGTTCCCCTCATTTCCTTTCCGGCCGGCATTCCGTTCTGGGTCGGGATGTCAGCAGCCATTAATGCCGGCTATTGTAACGGAAAAGTCCTGCGTCGAAACCGATAACAGCAACAGGCTATGCCTGTGGGCCTTCCCTTTGCGCCAGTTGCCACACCGCCGCCACGTTGCGCGCCGTCACCTGCAGATTGCGATCGGCGTCCGCCAGCGCTTCTTCCAGCGTCACGATGCGGTCGAGCACCGAAAACGCCGCGTCGATGCCGTGTTGATGCACCACCTGGTAATCCGGCGTCAGGCTGCCGGCGATGGCGATCACCGGCACCCCGTGGCGCTTGGCCACCCGCGCCACGCCGATCGGCGTTTTGCCGTGGATCGACTGGCTGTCCAGCCGCCCTTCGCCGGTGATCACCAAATCGGCATCGCGCACCGCCTCATCCAGACGCAGGGTTTCGGTGATGATCTCGATGCCCGGCCGCAAGCGCGCGCTGAGCATGCCGAGCAGCGCCGCCCCCATGCCGCCCGCCGCTCCCGCGCCCGGCTGGGTGAGCACGGCGCGGCCGGTTTCTCGTTCCAGCAGTTCGCCATAGTGATGCAGTGCCGCATCGAGCTGCGCCACCATCTCCGGCGTCGCCCCCTTCTGCGGCCCAAACACCGCCGAGGCGCCCTTTTCGCCGCACAGCGGGTTATCGACGTCGCAGGCGGCGGTTACGCTCACCCGTTGCCAACGCGCATCCAGCCCGGCGAGATCGAGGTGCGCCAGCTGCGCCAGGGCCGCCCCGCCCACCGGCAGCGGCCGGCGATCCTTATCCAGCAACTTCACGCCCAGTGCCTGCATCATCCCGGCGCCGCCGTCGTTGGTGGCGCTACCGCCGATGCCGAGAATGATCGCCTTCACGCCGCGCTCCAGCGCCGCCAGCATCAGTTCGCCGGTGCCGTAACTGGTGGTGATGCGCGGATCGCGCCGGCCGGGCGGCGCCAGATGCAGCCCGGAGGCGGCGGCCATTTCAATCACTGCGGTTTCGCCGTCGCCCAGCAGGCCATAGAACCCCTGCACCGGCTCCCCCAGCGGCCCAGTGACCGTCACCTGGACGATTTCGCCGCCGGTGGCCGCCACCATCGACTCCACCGTGCCTTCGCCGCCGTCCGCCATCGGCAGCTTCACGTAGTGCACCTGCGGATAAATTTGGCGGAATCCCCGCTCGATGGCGTCGGCAACGCCGAGCGCGCTCAGGCTCTCTTTAAAAGAATCCGGGGCAATAACCACTTTTTTCAGCGTTTTCATCACTGTTCCTTATCCCGCCAGGTTAAATACGCCAAACATCAGCGCCGAGATTGCCGCGATGGTGAATCCCACCAGCGTTTCATACGGCAACAGCTTCAGCCGCTCGTGCACCGCCATATTGACGCTGCCGCCGGTGGCGTGGAAGAAGCTGCCGTGCGGCAGGTGATCCAGCACCGTGGCGCCCGCATGGATCATCGCCGCGCCGGCCAGCCCGCTCACACCCAGTTCGAGCAGCGTAGAGCTGAACACCCCGGAAGCCACGGCGGTGCCGGCGGTGGTCGATGCGGTCGCCATCGACATCAGCGCGCCGGACAGCGGCGCCAGCAGCCAGGCCGGCAGCCCGGTATGCGTTAAGCCGTTAATCAAGACATCCTTCAGCGCCGAGTTGGCGATAATACCCGCCAGCGTGCCGGTGCCAAGCAGCATGATCGCCACCGGTGCCATGCGCGACAGGCCGGAGACCATAAAATGATTGCACTGGCGGATACGCCCCATCAGCAGCGCGCCCGCCAACCCGCCGGCCGGCAGCGCGATCAGCGGATCGACGGCGATACCGGCGAGCGGCCGCAGCGACAGCAGCAGGATCGCCACCAGCGGCGCGCTGATCGCCGCAGCGAAGCCCGGCCGCGCCCCTTCGGCATGCTGAGTCAGCTCTTCGGCCATCACTTTGCTGCCTTTATCGCTCAGGCGACGCGCCAGCAGATAGGCCACCACCAGGCCACACAGCCCCGGCACGATGCCGGCCATCATCACCGAAGTGAGCGGCACGTGGAAGTTGTCCGCCGCCGCAATGGTGTTCGGGTTGGGCGACATCACGTTGCCGGCCTTGCCACCGCCGATCATCGCCAGCAGGATCGCCGCGCGCGAAATGCCGGCCTTCTGGGCGATCGACAGCGCGATCGGTGCGACGGTGATCACCGCCACGTCGATAAATACCCCCACCGCCGTCAGGATCAGTGTAGCCACCGCCAGCGCCAGCAGCGCGCGGGTTTCACCCACCTTGCGCACGATGGTTTCGGCGATGGTGTGCGCCGCGCCGGATTCGATCAGCACTCCGGCCAGCACCCCCGCCGCCAGAATGCGCATCACGGCGTTGGTGATGCCCTGCGCCCCGCCGATCATCAGCGTTACGGTCTGCACCAGGTCGGCGCCGCCACACAGCCCGCCCGCCAGCGCGCCGGCGATCATGCCGTAAGCCGGTGGCACCTTGCGTAGAATCAGGACGATGGCGACGGCTAACGCCACCAGCGCCCCCAGCGTGGATACGGTTGTCATTGTTGTTTTCTCCGTGGTTGATGTGCAGGCCAACATATCCCGCGCGCCCGGCGTTGCCCTGAGGGGAAACAACAAAAAATCGCCGGGTGAACAGCGTGGAATTTGTGGGTTGGCACAACTCAGTCGTGCATCAGCATGCCGATATACAACCGCAGAGCGTCGGTTAATTGATTGATTTTCATGCCGGTTATCGCTTCGATGCGCTGCAGGCGATAGCGCAGGGTATTGACGTGGATATGCAGCTGCGCGGCGGTCTGCGTCTGATCACAATTCTGCGAAAAATAGTGGCGCAGCGTGCCGCGCAGCACGCCTTTTTCGTCCTGTTCGCCCAGCGTCCGCCAGGGGCGCCCCAGCTCCTGCGCGCGCCAGTCCTCCCCCAGATCGCACAACAGCGACGGCAGCGGGTAGTCGTGGTAGAACAGCGTGGCGTGACGCAGTTTCAGGCGCTGCGCCATCGCCTGGGTGGCGCGCGCCGTCAGGCTGGAACGGTAGGCGCTCTGCGGATCGTCATAAAAACCGCCGACGATCAAGCGCACCCGAAAGCGGTGTTTGAGTTGGTTTTGCAAACGCTGCGCCTGCTGGCGTTCCAGCTTCAGGCTCCATTCACCCTGCGCCATGCAGGCCGGGTGCAGCAGGGTCATTTCATTGAAGCCGGTAATGGCGATCAACGCATCGCGCTGGGTGGCCTCCAGCTCCGCCAGCAGCTCGCGCAGCAGGTGCGGCTGCGCCTCTTGCAGCTCGACGATCCACACGATGCGCGCCTGGCGCAGATCCAATCCCAGATACGCCGCCATCGCTTGCAGCGACGCGGTGTTCGGCTGCGGCTGCAGCAGCTGGTTCGCCAGCTCCTCCCGGTAGCGTTTTTCCCACTGGTGCTGATCCAGCAGCGCCGCCTGCTCCACCATCAACTCCGCCGCCATCTTCACCAGCTCGGCGTAGGCGCGCACCTCGGCCGGTTCGCCGGAGATGCCGATCACCCCCACCCGCTGGTTGCGAAAGCTGAACGGCAGGTTGATGCCGGGCCGCACACCCTTCAGATGCTCGGCGGTGGCGCGGTCGATTTCCACCACCCGATTCTCGGCCAGCGCCAGCACCGCGCCTTCATGGCGCTGGAACAGGCGCTGCGGGTTGCCGGAGGCGATGATCACACCGTTGCTGTCCATCACGTTGACGGAATGGCTGATGATGCCCATCGCCCGCTGGACGATCTGGCGCGCGGTGGCTTCCGCCAGAAGATTGGTTTGTCTGAGCATGCCCGGCTCCCTGCTGAGGGTGAAAACGCAGGCTTGTTATACGCCATTTGGCGCGGGCGATTAATGGGCACGGCCGCAACAAGCCGCCGCGATCACAATTTAGCGGGAAAACGGCAAAAAAAAACGCCGGGCCACAGGCCCGGCGTCATGCACAATCCGCTTGCGATCAACCGAGGATGGTCGCCAGCTCTGCGCTCACTTCGGCGACCTTGCGGGTGCCGTCGATTTTGCGGTATTGGGTGTTACCCGCTGCCGCTTCTTTGCTGTAGTAAGAGATCAGCGGCGCGGTCATCTGATGGTATTCCACCAGGCGCTTGCGCACGGTCTCTTCCTGATCGTCCTTGCGCGTGGTCAGCTCTTCGCCGGTCACGTCGTCTTTGCCTTCCACCTGCGGCGGATTGAACTTCACGTGGTATACGCGGCCGGACGGCGCGTGCACGCGGCGGCCAACGATGCGGTCAACGATCAGCTCGTCCGGCACGTCGAACTCCAGCACGAAGTCCACGTTGATGCCGGCTTCTTTCATCGCGTCAGCCTGCGGAATGGTGCGTGGGAAACCGTCCAGCAGGAAGCCCTTGCGGCAATCTTCCTGAGCGATGCGCTCTTTGACCAGCGCGATCACCAGCTCATCGGTCACCAGCTTGCCGGCGTCCATGATCTCTTTCGCCTGCTTGCCCAGTTCACTGCCGGCCTTCACGGCTGCGCGCAACATATCACCGGTGGAGATTTGCGGAATGCCGTATTTCTCCATGATGAATTGAGCCTGAGTACCTTTACCAGCGCCCGGAGCGCCCAGCAGAATGATACGCATTGCGTAAATCCCCTTGCTATGTAGTTTTTATAAAATTGCGAAAACGCTCAACGATACCATTTCAGGGGGGGCAGGCTCAAGGCGCGCGAAGGAAATCGATTGCGGAATGTGCAAAAAAACGGGCAAGCAAAAGGCGAGAAAAAGCGGGGAAAAATCGGCAATGCGCCCCTAACGGTGCCGTTAAGGGCGCATATCTTCAGCTTTAGGCGGACAGCAACTTATTCATGCGACGGATGAACAGGTTCGGATCCTCCAGCGTGCCGCGTTCAGCCAGCAGCGCCTGATCCAATAACAGGTCGATCCATTCGGCAAAATGTTCGTTATCGCCCACGTCGGATGCTCGTTTGACCAACGCATGCTCCGGATTAAGCTCGAAAATGTACTTCACCTCCGGCGCCTGCTGGCCGGCGGCGGCGAACAGCTTGGCCATCTGGGTGCTCATTTCGTCGGCGTCGGTTACCACGATCGCCGGCGTATCGGTCAGGCGGTGCGTCAGGCGCACATCCTTCACGCGCTCGCCCAGCAGGGTTTTCACGCGTTCGATGAAGGGTTCCAGCTGCTTCTCGGCGGCCTTCTGCTCTTCGGTTTCATCCGCCAATTTATCCAGCGTTTCATCCGCTTTGCTGACCGACTGGAACGGCTTGCCGTCGAACTCGGTAAGGTAGCTCATCATCCACTCGTCGATGCGATCGGACAGCAGCAACACTTCGATGCCTTTCTTGCGGAACAGCTCCAGGTGTGGGCTGCTCTTGGCGGCGGCGTAGCTGTCGGCGGTGATGTAGTAAATCTTCTCCTGCCCTTCCGCCATGCGGCCGACGTACTCTTCCAGCGACACGGTCTGCGCCGAGCTGTCGCCGTGGGTGGAGGCAAAGCGCAGCAGCTTGGCGATCGCTTCCTGGTTGCCGTTGTCTTCCGCCGGGCCCTCTTTCAGCACCAGACCGAACTGCTGCCAGAATTTCTGGTAGCCTTCGGCGTCGTCTTTGGCCAGCTTATCCAGCATCTGCAGCACGCGCTTGGTCAGCGCGCCGCGCAGGTTTTGCGTCACGCGGCTGTCTTGCAGGATCTCGCGCGACACGTTCAGCGGCAGATCGTTGGAATCGATCAGGCCACGCACGAAGCGCAGGTAGTTCGGCATGAACTGCTCGGCGTCGTCCATGATGAACACGCGCTGCACGTACAGCTTCAGGCCGTGCTTGTGATCGCGGTTCCACATGTCCCACGGCGCCTGCGCCGGGATATACAGCAGGCTGGTGTACTCCTGCTTGCCTTCCACCCGGTTGTGGCTCCAGCTCAGCGGATCGGTGAAGTCGTGGGCGATGTGCTTGTAGAACTCTTTGTACTCTTCATCGGTCACGTCAGCCTTGCTGCGGGTCCACAGGGCCTGCGCCTTGTTGATCTTCTCCCAGGTGACGGTATCGTCTTCTTCGTTTTTGCTTTCGATCTCTACCGGCAAGGCGATGTGATCGGAATATTTGCCGATCACCGAGCGCAGGCGCCAGGCGTCGAGGTACTCATCTTCGCCTTCGCGCAGATGCAGGGTGATTTCGGTGCCGCGGGTCTCTTTGGTGATATCGGCGATGGTGTAGTCGCCTTCGCCGGCGGACTCCCAGAACACGCCTTCGTCATCGGCGGCGCCGGCGGCGCGGGTGCGCACGGTCACTTTGTCCGCCACGATGAACGCCGAGTAGAAACCGACGCCGAACTGGCCGATCAGCTGGCTGTCTTTCGCCTGGTCGGAACCAATGGATTCCAGGAACGCTTTGGTGCCGGACTTGGCGATGGTGCCGAGGTTTTCGATCACTTCTTCGCGGCGCATGCCGATGCCGTTGTCGGCGATGGTCAGGGTGCGCTGCTCTTTATCGAAGGACAAGCGTACGCGCAGCTCGCCGTCGCCGGCGTACAGCTCTGGCGCGGACAGGGCGCGGAAGCGCAGCTTGTCGGCGGCGTCAGAGGCGTTGGAAATCAGCTCGCGCAGGAAAATTTCTTTGTTGGAGTACAGCGAATGGATCATCAAATGAAGCAGCTGTTTTACTTCAGACTGGAACCCGCGGGTTTCTTGACCTTTCATACTCATTGATTACCTCAAAAGACAATGGCTACCAAAATCGAACAATGAGGATCAGATGAGGGTCAGGGTCTTGTTTTTCAAGCGGACGGCGGGAGATTTTTGGCAAAAAAAAGACGGGGCCGTATGGCCCCGTCCGGGAAAACATCAGAACTTGATGGCGTGACGCCCGGCCAGCGAATGCGACAGCGTGGTGCCGTCGACCATTTCCAGCTCACCGCCCACCGGCACGCCATGGGCGATACGGCTGGCGAGCACGCCATACTGGCCGCACATCTCAGCGATGTAGTTGGCGGTCGCTTCCCCTTCCACCGTCGGGTTGGTGGCGAGGATCACTTCGGTGATGCTTTCCTTTTCCAGCCGTTGCTCCAGGCGATCCAGACCGATATCGCCCGGCCCTATGCCGTCCAGCGGCGACAGATGACCCATCAGCACAAAGTAGCGCCCGGCGAACTGGCCGGTCTGCTCGATGGCGTGGATATCCGCCGGGCTTTCCACCACGCAAATCTGGCCGTTTTGCTGACGGCGCGGATTGGCGCAGATGGTGCAGATGTCCTGCTCGGTGAAGGTGCGGCAATCGGCGCAGTGGCCGATCTCCGACATCGCGCGCGTCAACGCCTGCGCCAGGCGCATGCCGCCGCTGCGATCGCGCTGCAGCAGCTGAAACGCCATGCGCTGCGCCGATTTCGGGCCGACGCCCGGCAGGCAGCGCAGCGCCTCCATCAGGGATTCAAGGAGCGGGCTGGTTTGCATCAGAACGGCATCTTGAAGCCAGGCGGCAACTGCATGCCGCTGGAGACGGAAGCCATTTTCTCTTTCTGGGTCTCTTCGATGCGGCGCGCGGCGTCGTTAAACGCGGCGGCGATCAGATCTTCCAGCATGTCTTTGTCGTCTTCCATCAGGCTAGGATCGATCTCCACGCGGCGGCAGTTGTGCGCGCCGTTGATGGTGACTTTCACCAGGCCCGCGCCAGACTCGCCGGTCACTTCCAATTTGGCGACTTCTTCCTGCATCTGCTGCATTTTTTCTTGCATTTGCTGGGCTTGCTTCATCAGGTTGCCCAGACCGCCTTTACCAAACATAGTCGTCTCTCGTCGCTAGGGCCGCGCACCTCGCGCGGCGTTTAAAGGGGGCGGATACTCTCTTCATCCAGATCCGCGTCGAAGAACCGGCACAGCGTCTGAATATGGGTATCCGCAACGATGGACTGGCGCGCCTGCGCCAGCTTTTCTTCATAGATGGCTTGTCGCCACTCCAGCGGGGTGCGCTCCGCCGGATTATCGTCCTCTATCACGGTCAGCTCGATCGGGCTGCCGTACAGCTCACCGAGCGCTTCGGCCAACGTCTTCTGCGCCGAAGGCGAATTCAGATGACGCTGCGAAGACCGCAGATGGAGGCAAATCTTGCCCGCTTCCGGCTGCTGCTTGAAGGCGTTCAACGCCAGCTGCTGCACCAGTTTCGGGATCTTCAGCCTGTCGATTTCCGCCGCCCAGGCGTCGCGCTCCAGCGACTCCACCACCAGCTTGGCGGCCAGCTCTGGCGTTTTCTCGTGCTCCAACGCCGTGCGCAGCGCTTTCGGCGTCGCCAGCGGTTCCGGCGCCGCTTCCGGCTCGGTCTGCGCGCGCCAGCGATAGGCTTCCGGCTTGGCCGGTTTTTCCGGCACCTTCTTCTCTGCCAGACGCTGCTGGCTACGCTCGGTCACGGAAGCCAAACGCCCCAGCGCCGAGTTTGCCGGCCGCGCTATTCCTGGCGCCGCCGGCTCATTCTTTTTTGGTGTGGATGCTCCCTGCTGCCGCTGCAGCTGGGACCGCGCTTTCAACAGCTGGGCGGTGGCATCCGGTAATGGGGTCGATGATTGTCGCGGTGGCGCGGCCGGCTGCCCTAGCGGCGGCGGCGCGTCCTGAAACTGCGGTGGCTGTTGCGCTGCGGCGGCCTGCGGCTGCGCCATCGGCGCCGGCGCGGTCTGCACCAACGCCACCGGCTCCGGGATCACCGCTTTCGGGTGAAACGCCAGCGCGCGCAGCAGGGTCATCTCAACCCCCATGCGGCGATCCGGCGCATAGGCCAGCTCTTTGCGGCCCACCAGCAGCGTCTGGTAGTAAAGTTGCACATCGGCCGGCGGCAAAGTGCGCGCCAGCTCGCGCAGCCGTTGTTCCACGGCCGCGTAGTGGTTGTCGAGCATCGAAGGCAGCAGCTGCACCATCGCAATGCGGTGCAGCAGCGCCAGCGTCTCCACCAGCAGGTTTTCCCAGTCCACGCCGCGCGAAGCGGCCTGCGCGACCTGCGCCATCACCTTTTCGCCGTCGGCGCTGACCAGCGCTTCGAGGATCGCCAGCGGCTGCTCGTCATCGAGCGTGCCGAGCATCTGGCTGACGGTGGCGGCGGTCACCTGCCCCTGCCCCATAGCGATCGCCTGATCGGTCAGGCTCAGCGCATCGCGCATGCTGCCGTCGGCGGCGCGCGCCAGCAGCTGCAGCGCACGGGCGTCGCTGGTGATCTGCTCCGCCGTCAGCACCGTTTCCAGCTGCTGGCGGATCTGATCGACATCCAGCGCCTTGAGGTGGAACTGCAGGCAGCGCGAGAGAATGGTCACCGGCAGCTTTTGCGGATCGGTGGTGGCCAACAGGAATTTGACGTGCGGCGGCGGCTCTTCCAGCGTCTTCAGCAACGCGTTGAAGCTGTGGCGCGAGAGCATGTGCACTTCGTCGATCAGGTAGACCTTGAAGCGGCCGCGCGCCGGCGCGTACTGGACGTTGTCCAGCAGATCGCGGGTATCTTCCACCTTGGTTCGGGAAGCGGCGTCGATCTCGATCAGATCGACGAAGCGCCCCTGCTCGATCTCGCGGCAGTTGTCGCATTGGCCGCACGGCGTGGCGGTGATGCCGGTTTCACAGTTCAGGCCTTTGGCCAGCAGGCGCGCGATGGTGGTTTTCCCCACGCCGCGGGTGCCCGAGAACAGATAGGCGTGATGGATCCGCCCCAGCGAGAGGCCGTTGGCCAGCGCGGTCAGGACATGTTCCTGGCCGACCACGTCTGCGAACGTTTGAGGGCGCCACTTACGGGCGAGAACCTGATAGCTCATTAATACCGGAGAAGTCGAGGAATCTGGAGGGTCATGCTAACACAGCCCCGCGGCGATCCGCGAGGCCGTTGTGCCCAAGGGGCGATGCCGCCTCAATGGCCGGCGAAGTCCACCAGGCAGTAGCAGTCGATGCCCAGCTTGTTCAGACGCGCTTCCCCGCCCAGATCCGGCAGGTTGATGATGAACGCGGCGTCTTTCACTTCACCGCCCAGGCGGCGGATCAGTTTGGTGGTCGCTTCGATGGTGCCGCCGGTCGCCAGCAGATCGTCCACCACCAGCACTTTGTCACCCGTGGTGATGGCGTCGGTGTGGATCTCCAGCTTGTCGGTGCCGTACTCCAGCTCATAGCTTTCGCTGAGCGTGGCGCGCGGCAGTTTGCCCGGTTTACGTACCGGCACGAAACCGACGCCCAATGCCAGCGCGACGGGCGCGCCGAACAGGAAACCACGCGCTTCGGTACCCACCACCTTGGTCACGCCCGCTTCGCGATAGCGCTCAACCAGCAGCTCGATGCTGGCGGCGTAGGCCAACGGGTTTTCCAGCAGGCTGGTCACGTCGCGGAACAGGATGCCCGGCTTCGGATAATCCGGGATGGTTTTGATACTGTCTTTAATAAACTGAAGCTGCTGCGCAGTAGCGGTCATAATTGTTGCCTGATAAAACTGCCTGAAAACCGGCGCGCCGCTCACCCACCGCCCCCGGGTGAAACACACCGGAGAAGAAATGGCAGGCGATCCGCGCACGAAAACGCCCAAATCTATGCAAACTGGCGGACAAATGCAACCGGCGGCGCACAATCAGCGCTGTTTTTGTTGCGACAGGTCAATAACCGGCAGGCGCAGCATAAAGGTCAGCAGAATAACCAGCATCAGCAGCAACAGCCCGCGCACCCACCAGATTTTCACCAGCCACAGCGAACAGGCGAAGGTGAGCACGATCACCAGCACCGCCTTCCATTTCGCCCCCGGCGGCAGCGCGCGATGCTGCTGCCAGTGGCGCAGGTAGGGGCCGAACCAGGAGCGGTGCAGCAGCCAGTGATGAAAGCGCGGCGAAGAGCGGGCGAAGCACCAGGCGGCCAACAGCAGGAACGGCGTGGTCGGCAGCAGCGGCAGCACCACGCCCAACGTCGCCAGCACCACCGCCAGCCAGCCTAAAATGATCAATAACCCACGCGTCATGCGGCTCTTCGCTCCTCAATCGGTTGCCGCCTACTGTAGCATCGGCGCCGCGCCGGCGGAATATGCGTGCGGCGCTTGTTTCACGGCAGGATCGCGGGCAAGCTTACGCCTGTTGAAATCAAGAGGGAGCTTATGTGAGCACTCAGCGTCTATTACAGGTGTTGGCACAACAGATCGCGGCGCTGGCGGCCGAAGTGACCCCGCGCGGCGATGTGCCAATCCCGCAGGCGCGCTTTGACGCCGCCCTGTTCGCCAATCGCGGCACGCGGCTGCGCGACTACCTGGCCGAGGTGGAGAAGAATTTCGCCCAGCTGCAAAGCGCCGCCAACGACAGCCGCACCAGCCAGGTGGCCTTTCTGGCCGAAAAACTGGTGGCTCAGATCGCCGCCCTGCAGCGCGAGCTGGCAACCCAGGCGCTGCGGCGCAAGAACCAGCCGAAAGAAGCCCCCGAGGCCGATCTGTACCACAAGCTGGCAGAGCATCAGGACTACGAACGCCGGCTGATCGGCATGATTCAGGATCGGGAAAGCCTGCTGGGGCGCCAGACCACGCTGGCGGCGCAGCAAAAGCTGCAGCACGAGCTGGCGGCGCTGGAGGGGAGACTGATGCGCTGCCGCCAGGCGCTGGCGCGCATCGAACGCAATATCGAGCGCAAAGAAAACGGTTTTTGAAGATTTATCACAATATTTTAATGATTATTCCCGGTTGCGCGCCGGGTTCACTATACTCTGCCGGTACACGAGTTATTCATCCCATTAATTAATAAAAGCGCAGGTGCTATGTCTCTGGAAAACGCGTCACCCGAACTGCAGCTGGCGGTAGACTTGATTTACCTGCTGGAGTGCAACGAGATCGATCCGGCTACCGCGCTGGCGGCGCTGGATATCGTCAAACGGGACTATCAGGAAAAGCTGCAGCGCGCCGGCGTCACCTCTCCCTATCTGCCTGCCGGGCAGTAACCCGGGACAGCACCGCTGTCCCTATCGTTTTTCAACGCTTATTAGCCCGCCGTCTGGCCGCCGTCATCCGGCGACAGCGTTCTTTTCACTTCCTGCACTTCGTTGCCCTGCTGGTTATGCAGATACACCTCCAGCTGGTTGAAAGCGATGTCGATGTCGTTTTCCCGACACAAACGATCGATTGAGCGGTTCAGCTCGTCCACGGTGTAGCTGCGATCGCGCAGTTCGCGCACATACAGCCGCAGCTCGTGATCCAGCGTGCTGGCGCCGAAGTTGAGGAAGAACACCTGCGGTTCGGGATCGGTCATCACCCGCGGGTTGTCATGCGCCGCCTGCAGCAGCACCTTTTTCACCTTGTCGAGATCGGAACCGTAAGCCACGCCCACCTTGATCAGCACGCGGGTGATGGTGTCGGACAGTGACCAGTTGATCAACCGCTCGGTGACGAACGCCTTGTTCGGAATGATCACCTCTTTGCGATCGAAGTCGGTAATGGTGGTGGCGCGAATGCGGATCTTGCTGACCGAACCGGAGAAGGTGCCGATGGTGATAGTATCGCCGATGCGGATCGGGCGTTCGAACAGAATGATCAGGCCGGAGACGAAGTTGGCGAAGATTTCCTGCAGGCCGAAGCCCAGCCCGACCGTCAGACCGGCGGCCAGCCATTGCAGTTTGTCCCAGGAGACGCCCAGCGATCCCAGCGCAACCACGGCGCCCACGGCGGTGATCAGGTAAGTGAGCACGGTGGTGATGGCATAGGATGCCCCTTGCCGCAGCTGCAGCCGCGACAGCACCACCACCTCCAGCAAACCGGGCAGGTTGCGGGTGAGCACGTAGGCGACGATCACCGCGGCGATCGCCACCATCATGTTGCCCAGCGTCACCGCCTGCGACACGCTGCTGCCCGCCACGGTGCTGGTGTAATGCCACAGCGTGATGCTGTCCAGGTAAGCGATGACCGTCACCAGATCCGACCAAATGGCGTAGAAGGCGCTGGCGAAGATAGCAAACAGCACCAGGGTGGTCAGACGCAGCGACTGCTGGTTGATCTGATCGAGCGCCAGCGGCGGCTCTTCCACCACGGCTTCACCGCCTTCGGCCCCCTCCTTCGCCACGTTTTGCCGCCGCGCCAACGCGCGCCGGTAGGCCAGACGCCGCGCCGCCACGCTCAGGCCGCGCAGCGCGGTCAGGTACACGATATTCCACAGGAAGAACAGATACAGGCTGTCTATCCAACGGCTGGCCAGCCGCAGCGTGGTATAGAAGTAGCCGGCGAACATCAGCCCCAGCAGGATCAGCGGCGTGGCGGCGAGCGCGGTGACCACCACCAGCCGCACGGCGTGCGAGCCCTTTTCACGCCAGCTGTCGCGGCACAGCGGGAACACCAGCACCGTGAGCAGCGCCAGCGTCAACATCACCACGATCTGGCCGATGACGTCTTCCACCAGGCGCAGCGGCGCTTTTTCGCCCAAGACCGACCAGAAGATCAGCGGCTGCAGCGCCAGCCCCAGCCGCAGCGTCTGGCGGCGGTAATGCGCGCACAGGTTGGCGCCGAAGTTGAAATGCCGCTCGGCGATGCCGCCCGGTTTCAGCATGCGGTAGCTGAAGCCGAACACCATCCATGACAGCGCCAGCTGCTGCGACAGCGCCCAGATAAAGTCGCTGATGCCTAAGTCCGCGCGATACATCCAGAAACCGACGCCGAGCAGCAGCGCGGCGCCGGGCAACACCTTCAGCAAGGTCAGCGCGATGGCCTTCGGCGTATGCAGCTGGCCATCGCGTTTAAGCTGCCCCACGTCGTTGGCCAGCTTTTGCAGATGGCCGTCGATCAGCCGGTAGCGCCAGCGCAATAGCCCGATCGCCACCAGCATCGGGATCAGGAACACCAGCGCATTCAAACCGCCCTGCAATAACTTGCCGCCATCGAATTTGATATCGAGCCCGGCGAGCTGATCGCGCACCGCCTCCGGCATCGCCTTCAGCCACGCCAGATCGACCGGCTTGTTGCTGTTGACCCAGAAAATCTGCTGGGTCAGCGTATCCTGCAACGAACCGTAGACGCTGGTCAGCTGCTGCTGGTTGATCTGCAGGTTGATCGATAACGACAGCTGGTTGCTGAGCTGCTTGTTCAGCTGATCCAACAGCTCGCGGCGCATGTCGACAATTTCGTTCAGCGCATCGATCACTTCCGGGCCGGCCTTTTCCTTGCTTTCGGCCACCAGCTGATTGATGTAATCCTCCCCCTTGAACAGATCGTCGCGTTGCTGATTGATATCGAACTGCTCCAGCCGCAGATCGGCGATGCGCGTGTCTATATCCGCCAGCAGCGTGCCCTGCGGCAGGCTCTGCTGCTGCTGATACAGAATGCGCGACAGCACCAGGCTGCCCTTCAGCACCTGAATCTGCTCTTTCAGGTTACGTTCCGCCTGCAGACCGCGATCGAGCCAGTTTTTGACCCGAATATTCTGCTGGAACAGGGTGTTGCTCTCTTCGGTGGCGGCGATCAGCTGCTGGCTCAGCTGGCGGTTGACGTCCAGCTGCTTGCTGACCAACTGATCGTGCTGGATATCGGTGGCGTCTTCCGGGTTCTGCGCCTCTTTGGCGGTTTTTTCAGACAGCGTCAGGCGCTTGCTGTTGACGAGCTCCTGCAGCAGCTGCACCGACCGATCCAGCGCGTCGATATGCGCCGTGGTGTAATCGCGCTGTTTTTGCAGCAGATCTTGTAGCGTGGTATTGGCTTCCAGGCTCTTGCGCTGCAGCTCCAGCTGCGCGTTGAGCAGCGCCTGTTCGGTGTTCAGCATCACCTGCTGGCTGTTGCGCAGCGAATCTTGCCCCGGCGTCTGGCCGCTGAGCTGGCTGCGGATCTCCTGCAGACGCTGCGAAGCGGCGTACATGGTGCTCTGCACCCGTTCAGGCTGGGTTTGCAGCGACACCAGTTGGCTGTTGTAGGTGGAGAGGCTCTCCTGCGCGCTTTGCAGCTCGTCGAGCGTTTGATACAGCCGGCTTTCCAGCTGGCGCAGCGACAGCGGCAGCAGCGCGGCGCGCGCGGCCGCGTTGTCCGTCGGCCGCTTCAGCGCATCCAGTTCGGCGGTGACCTGATTGAGCTTCGCCGGCGCCTGCTGCACCTGCTGTTTAAGCTGTGCGGCGTCCTGCCGGTTGCGCTCGATGGCGTCCAGCAGCTCCAGCGTACGGGTTAAATCCTGTTGGGAGAGCTTTTCGACCGGCGTCAGGGCTTTTTGCTTGTTCAGCGTTTCCAGCTGGCTTTGCACTTCGCTGCGCTGCGGCAGATCGCCGTTCAGCGCCGCCTGTGCCGGCAAGCAGCACGCAAAAATCAGGAAAAGAAGTGTCGCGGCGGCGATGCGCCGCCGGCATGCGCCGACAAACGTGAGCGGCGCCAGAGAAGGCAGAGTCAACCAGCGATGCATGATTTGGCTTCGGATCGGTAAAGAAGCCTGAAGATTATCACGATCGCCGGCGGGCAACGAACAACAAAAGCGTTGCCGGTGATGTCCCGTTGTCGCGAAATCAGAAAGTCAGCACTTTCTCCGCCGCCAGCGTCCACTGCGCCAGCTCGACCAGCGTGCCGATCGCCACGCCGTCCGCCAGCGGCAAGCGGCTGACGCCGCGCGCGTCGGCACAGGTCTTGCACAGCTTGACCGGCACCTGCTGCGCGGTGAGGATCTCCAGCATCTGCTGCAGGTGATACCCTTCGTGCGGCTGCTGCCCGGCCAGCCCGGCCACCACCGCGTCGGACATCAGAAACAGCCGCAGATCGAGGCTGCTCTGCTGCTCTTTCATGGCAATGGCCAACCGCAGCGCATTGAACAAGGATTCATGGCCATAGGCGGCGCCATTGGCGATGAGAACGATGGATGACATGAAATCTCTCCTTATAAAGGAAGGCGGTCGGCGTCAGGCGTCGCCGCATCGGGTTTGAGGCGCAAGGTGGGGCAAAACTGCAGCATCTCCAGAAACGCGTCCACCAGCGCTTCGGCTTCGGCCCGCAGATCGAAACTTTCCGGCATAAACAGCCAGTTTTCCATCAGGCCGGTGATATAACCGCGCAGGATGATCGCCGCACGGCGGGTATGTAAATCGGCGGGCAATTGCTCGTGGTGAATGCAGTTATACAGCACCGCTTCAATGCGTTCGTAGCCGGCGAGGTACAACACCTTGCGCGAATCCAGCAGCGGCATCATTTCACCGACAAACTCGCATTTGTGGAATATAATTTCCATCAACGCCCGTCTACGGCCGTCTTCAACCGTAGACGTCAGAATGTAAATCAGAATTTCTCGGATAACCCGCAGTGGATTATCGGGAAACTTTGCCTGATACTCTGTTTCGAGCTGGTCAATTTTCGGCTCGGTAGATTCCCAAACTTCATTAAACAGGTCTACCTTATTCTTGAAGTGCCAGTAGATGGCTCCACGCGTAACCCCGGCAGCGGTGGCAATATCTGTCAGTGACGTTGCAGCAACGCCACGTTCAGAGAACTCTCTCACCGCAGCATCAAGGATTTGCTGTCGGGTTTCTTGCGCCTGCTGTTTGGTTTTTCGTGCCATGGCATTGTTATTTAGGGGGAGTGTGATTTACATACATTCGCGAATGTATGTACCATAGCACGCACATATAATTAACGCAGCAATGGGTTTTAAAGCTTGTGATCCATTGATCATTTTGAAATCGGACACTTGAGGTTTTTCTATGAACAAAAACAGAGGGTTAACGCCTCTGGCGGCCGTTCTGATGCTTTCAGGCAGCTTAGTGCTAACAGGATGTAACGATAAAGAAACCCAACAGCAAGGCGCCCACCAGCAGGCTCCTGAAGTGGGCGTGGTGACCTTGAAGGCCGAGCCTCTCAACATCACTACCGATCTTCCTGGCCGTACCGCTGCGTATCGTATCGCCGAAGTTCGCCCTCAGGTCAGCGGCATCATCCTGAAGCGCAATTTCGTTGAAGGCAGCGATATCAAGGCCGGGACGTCCCTGTACCAAATCGATCCCGCCACCTATCAGGCCAGCTACGACAGCGCAAAAGGCGATTTGGCCAAAGCACAGGCCAGCGCTTCCATCGCGCGCGTGACGGTAAACCGCTACAAGCCATTGCTGGGTACCAGCTACATCAGTAAGCAGGACTACGACAACGCCGTCTCCACGCTGCAGCAGGCGGATGCCGCCGTGGTGGCCGCCAAGGCCGCCGTGGAAACCGCGCGCATCAACCTGGCGTACACCAAGGTGACCTCCCCGATCTCCGGCCGCATCGGCAAATCCGCCGTGACCGAAGGCGCGCTGGTCAGCAACGGCCAGGCGACCGCCCTGTCTACCGTGCAACAGTTGGATCCGATGTATGTCGACGTCACCCAGTCGAGCACCGACTTCCTGCGCCTGAAGCAAGAACTGGCCAGCGGCGCGCTGAAGCAGGAAAACGGCAAGGCCAAGGTGAAACTGATGCTGGAAAACGGCGCTGAATACGCGCAGGAAGGCACGCTGGAATTCTCTGACGTCACCGTCGATGAGACCACCGGCTCCATCACCATTCGCGCCCTGTTCCCTAACCCGAACGATACGCTGTTGCCGGGCATGTTCGTGCGCGCCCGTCTGGACGAAGGCGTGCGCAGCGATGCGCTGCTGGTGCCTCAGCAAGGCGTTACCCGCAACCCGCGCGGCGACGCGACGGCGTTGGTGGTCGGGGCAGACGACAAAGTTGAGCTGCGTACGCTGAAGGCAGACCAGGCGATTGGCGACAAATGGCTGGTTACCGATGGCCTGAAAGCCGGCGATCGCGTGATCGTCTCCGGCCTGATGAAAGTGCATCCGGGCGCGCAGGTAAAAGTGCAGGAAGTTGACACTCAGGCGCAAAAACAGCCGCAGTCTGAAGCGCAGAAGTCATAAAAAGGAGCCTGTAATACATGGCTAAGTTCTTTATAGATCGCCCAATTTTCGCCTGGGTAATCGCCATCATCGTCATGTTGGCGGGGGTGCTTGCAATAATGAAACTGCCTATCGCGCAGTATCCCACTATTGCACCGCCGGCGGTGAGCATTTCCGCCAACTACCCGGGCGCAGATGCCAAAACGGTGCAGGATACCGTCACGCAGATTATCGAACAGAACATGAACGGTATCGATAACCTGATGTACATGTCCTCCACCAGTGATTCCTCTGGTAGCGTCACCATTACCCTGACATTTGATTCCGGCACCGATCCTGACATCGCGCAGGTTCAGGTCCAGAACAAACTGTCGTTGGCCACCCCGTTGCTGCCGCAAGAAGTTCAGCAACAGGGCCTGAAAGTAGAAAAATCCAGCAGCAGCTTCCTGATGGTGGCCGGCTTCGTTTCCGACGATCCGAACATGACTCAGGACGATATTGCGGACTATGTGGCGTCCAATATCAAGGACCCGATCAGCCGTTCGTCCGGCGTGGGTGAAGTGCAGCTGTTCGGTGCCCAGTACGCGATGCGTATCTGGCTGGATCCGAACAAGCTGAACAACTACCAGCTGACGACCACGGACGTAACCTCCGCCATCACCGAGCAGAACAACCAGATCGCCGCTGGCCAGCTGGGCGGCCTGCCGCCGGTGCCGGGGCAGCAGTTGAACGCCTCGATCATCGCGCAGACCCGTCTGACTTCGCCGGAAGAGTTCGGCAAAATCCTGCTGAAGGTGAATACCGACGGTTCCCAGGTGCGCCTGCGCGACGTCGCTCACATCGAGCGCGGCGCGGAAAGCTACGCGGTTACCGCTCGCTATAACGGCAAGCCTGCCGCCGGTCTGGGTATCAAACTGGCTACCGGTGCCAACGCCCTGAACACCGCCAAAGGTGTGAAAGACGAGTTGGCCAAGATGGCGCCATTCTTCCCGCAAGGGATGAAAGTGGTTTATCCGTACGACACCACCCCGTTCGTTAAAATCTCCATCAACGAAGTGGTGAAAACGCTGATCGAAGCCATCATCCTGGTATTCCTGGTGATGTATCTGTTCCTGCAGAACTTCCGCGCGACGCTGATCCCAACCATCGCGGTGCCGGTGGTACTGCTGGGGACCTTTGCGATCCTTGCGGCGTTCGGCTTCTCGATAAACACCCTGACGATGTTCGGCATGGTGTTGGCGATCGGCCTGCTGGTGGATGACGCCATCGTGGTGGTGGAAAACGTCGAGCGCGTCATGTCCGAAGAGGGGCTGCCGCCGAAAGAAGCGACCCGTAAATCGATGGGCCAGATCCAGGGCGCGCTGGTGGGTATCGCCATGGTGCTGTCGGCGGTATTTGTGCCGATGGCGTTCTTCGGCGGTTCAACCGGTGCCATCTATCGCCAGTTCTCGATCACCATCGTGTCCGCGATGGCGCTGTCGGTGCTGGTGGCCTTGATCCTGACGCCGGCGCTGTGCGCCACCATGCTCAAACCGATCCCGAAAGGCGATCACGGGGTTAAAACAGGCTTCTTCGGCTGGTTTAACCGCATGTTCGAGAAGAGCACGCATCACTATACCGACAGCGTGGGCAACATCCTGCGCAGCACCGGCCGCTATCTGATCATCTACCTGCTGATCGTGGTTGGCATGGGCCTGCTGTTCCTGCGCCTGCCTTCCTCGTTCCTGCCGGACGAAGATCAGGGCATCCTGTTGACCATGGTGCAGCTGCCTGCCGGCGCCACCGAGTCCCGCACCAACAAAGTGCTGGAAGAAGTCTCCGACTACTTCCTGAACAAGGAAAAGGACAACGTGGTTTCGGTGTTTACCGTCGCGGGCTTCGGCTTCAACGGTAACGGCCAGAACAACGGCCTGGCATTCGTCAGCCTGAAAGACTGGGGCGAGCGTCCAGGGGCCGGGAACAAGGTCGAAGCGATCGCGGGCCGTGCCATGGGCGCGTTCTCGCAGATTAAAGAAGGCCTGGTGTTCCCGTTCAACCTGCCGGCGATTATCGAACTCGGTACCGCAACCGGCTTCGACTTCGAGCTGATTGACCAGGGCGGCCTGGGGCACGAGAAACTGACCGAAGCACGTAACCAGCTGTTGGGCATGGTTGCTCAACATCCGGACGTGCTGGTTGGCGTGCGCCCGAACGGCCTGGAAGATACGCCGCAGTTCAAACTGATCGTCGATCAGGAGAAAGCCAAGGCGCTGGGCGTCAGCATCACCACCATCAACAGCACGCTGAGCACCGCCCTGGGTGGTTCGTACGTCAACGACTTCATCGACCGCGGTCGTGTGAAGAAAGTGTACGTACAGGCCGAGGCGCCGTTCCGTATGCTGCCGGAAGACATCAACAAATGGTACGTGCGCGGTACGAGCGGCCAGATGGTGCCATTCTCCGCCTTCTCTTCGGCGAAATGGGAATACGGCTCACCGCGTCTGGAACGCTATAACGGCTTGCCGTCGATGGAAATTCTGGGCCAGGCCGCACCGGGCAAGAGTACCGGTGAAGCGATGAACCTGATGGAACAGCTGGCGTCCAAACTGCCAAGCGGCATCGGTTACGACTGGACCGGCATGTCCTATCAGGAACGTCTGTCGGGCAACCAGGCGCCGGCGCTGTACGCCATCTCTATTCTGGTGGTGTTCCTGTGTCTGGCGGCGCTGTATGAAAGCTGGTCCGTGCCGTTCTCGGTCATGCTGGTATTGCCGCTGGGGGTTATCGGTGCGTTGCTGGCCGCGACGATGCGCGGCATGAACAACGACGTGTACTTCCAGGTGGGGCTGCTGACCACCATAGGCCTGTCGGCGAAGAACGCCATCCTGATCGTGGAATTCGCCAAAGACCTGATGGAGAAAGAAGGCAAAGGCCTGATCGAAGCGACGTTGGAAGCGGTGCGTATGCGTCTGCGTCCAATCCTGATGACGTCTCTGGCCTTCATCCTCGGGGTTCTGCCGCTGGTTATCAGCAGCGGTGCAGGCTCCGGCGCACAGAACGCGGTAGGTACCGGCGTAATGGGCGGGATGATCACCGCCACCGTCTTGGCGATCTTCTTCGTACCGGTGTTCTTCGTGGTGGTTCGCCGCCGCTTCAGCAAGAAGAACGAGGACCTGGAACACAGCCATCCGGTAGAGCACCACTGATCGCTCAGTGATGTGAGCTCCACCCGATAATCGAAAAGGCCGCGCATGCGGCCTTTTTCTTTTGCTTCAGTTGCTTAATGCAAACCGTTCTCATTAATTCACTCTTGTGTGCAATTTGCGCTTGATCGTGATGCCAGGTCGGCGCATAATTATTGTTATAGTATAACATTACACGAGAGAGCCATTATGAAACCCGGCATCCACCCCGATTACCGCACCGTGGTCTTCCACGACGTCAGCGCCAATGCCTACTTCAAAGTGGGATCGACCATCAAAACCGATCGCACCATCGAACTGGACGGCGAAAGCTGGCCGTATGTCACCCTCGACGTCTCTTCCGCTTCGCACCCGTATTACACCGGCAAGCAGAAAGACTATTCCAAAGAAGGCAGCACGGCGCGCTTCCAGCAGCGCTTTGGCCGCTTTATCGGCAATAAGTAACAAGGAACCCCCATGCAGGTATTGAGTTCATTGCGTTCGGCGAAAAATCGCCACCCGGATTGCAAAGTCGTGCGTCGTCGTGGCCGCATCTATGTGATCTGTAAAAGCAATCCGCGATTCAAAGCGGTACAGGGACGTAAGAAAAAGCGTTAACTCCAAAGTGTCATCTGTCGCAAAGCCCCGTTGCTGCTCAACGGGGCTTTTTTATGGCGAGAAAGTGCCTGCAAGCCGTCCCCCGCCGGCAGGCGGGGGCGGAGATTACTTCATGCTGCTCAGCAGCGCGTCGACATTGTGCTTGAACGCCTGCTCATAGGTGGCCGCCGGGCCGCCCGCGCGGGAGAGCGCTTCAGGGTACAGCTCGCCGCCCGCCTTGGCACCGGTGGCGGCGGCAATCTGTTTCACCAGCCGCGGATCGGTCTGATTTTCGATAAAGTAAGCGTTAACCTTTTCCTGCTTGATCTGTTTGATCAGGCCCGCCACGTCGCTGGCGCTGGCTTCTGCCTCGGTGGAAAATCCGACCGGGGCAAGGAAGGTGACGCCATACTCTTGCCCAAAGTAGCCAAAAGCATCATGGCTGGTCAGCACCTTACGTTTCTGTGGCGGTACTGCCGCGAACTGGGTTTTGGCCCACAGATCCAGCTTTTGCAGCTGCTGAATATAGTCGGCTCCGCGCTGACGAAAATAGTTGGCATCCTCGGGATCGGCGGCAATCAGGGCATTCATCACGTTGGTAGCGTACTGTACGCCGTTTTTCATGCTGTTCCAGGCGTGAGGATCGGTAATCGGTTTCCCGTCCTCTTCCATCTGACGAGTGCTGATCCCCTGTGAAGCGGTGATCACCTGCCCTTTATAACCCGAGGCGCTGACCAGGCGATCGATCCACCCTTCCAGCCCCAGGCCGCTGACGAACACCACATCAGCCTGAGCCAGCTTCTTGCCGTCCTGCGGCGAGGGCTCGAAGCTGTGCGGATCGCCATCCGGCCCCACCAGCGTGCTGACCTTGACGTGATCGCCGCCCACCTGTTTGACGATATCGCCCAGAATGGAAAAGCTGGCGACGGCGTCAACGGTCTTCGCCATCGCCCATGGGCTGGCCAGCAGAGCAGCGACCGCCAGCGATATAGGTAAACGTTTCATACTTTCTCCTTGCAAATGGCACTTCTCAACGGCGCGCGAAGGCGCAAATGCCTCCGCGCGTTCCAAACAGGATCGAGACGAAAAAGATGACGCTGGCGCTGAGCACGATCGCCGGGCCGGCAGGCAGCGAAGCGTAATAGGACCACACCAGCCCAATCACGCTGGAAAGCGCGCCGATGCCCATCGCCGTCGCCAGCGTCTGCGGCAGATTGCGCGCCCAGAAGCGCGCGCTGGCGGCGGGCAGCATCATCAGCCCCACCGACATCAGGGTGCCGAGGATCTGGAATCCCGCCACCAGATTGACCACCACCAGCGCCAGAAACAGGCCGTGGATCAGCGCCAAGCGGCGCGGCGCGTTGACGCGCAGAAAAGTCACGTCGAAGGATTCAATCACCAACGCACGATACAGCGCCGCCAGCGCCAGCAGCGAAACCGAGGCGATCGCACCGACCATCACCATGGCCTGTGCATCCACCGCCAGAATCGAACCGAACAGCACGTGCAGCAGATCCACGCTGGAACCGCGCAGCGAGACCAGCGTGACTCCCAGCGCCAACGACCCCAGATAGAACCCGGCGAAGCTGGCATCCTCTTTCAGCGGCGTGCGGCGGCTCACCAGGCCGGACAGCATCGCTACCGCCAGCCCGGCAATAAAGCCGCCCACGCCCATCGCCACCAGCGACATGCCGGAGATCAGATAGCCGATCGCCGCGCCCGGCAACACCGCGTGTGACAAGGCATCCCCTACCAGGCTCATGCGGCGCAGCAGCAGAAACACGCCCAGCGGGGCGGCGCTGAGCGACAACGCCAGGCACGCCATGAGCGCGCGGCGCATAAAACCGAAAGAGAGGAAAGGATCGATAAGCGCATGCCACAGCATCATGGCGACACCGCCCGCAGATCCGGCTGCCGTTCAGTGGCGTGATACCTCGGCACCTGCTCCAGCACTCGCTCGGCCGCGCCCCAGTGGCAAGCCTGCGGCGTCAGCAACAGCGCCTGCGGAAAATGCTCGGCAACCATCGACATATCGTGCAGCACGGCGATCACCGTTCTCCCCTGCCGGTGCAGCTGCGCAATCACCTGCAGCAAAATTTGCGTGGTGGCGCTGTCGATGCCGGTAAAAGGCTCATCCAGCAGGATCAGCGGCGCCTGTTGGACCAGCAGGCGTGCAAACAGCACTCGCTGCAGCTGGCCGCCAGACAGCTCGCCCACCGGGCTGTGCGCCAGCGCACTCATGCCAACGTTCGCCAGCGCCTCATTGACCTGGCTCGCCGCACGCTTGTTCATGCCGCCGAACATGCCGCTTTGCGGCCAACAGCCCATCGCCACCAGATCGCTCACCGCGATGGGGAACTGCCGGTCCAGCTCCGCCTGCTGCGGTAAATACGCTCTGCGCGGTGGCTTTCCGCCGCTAAAACTCAGGCTGCCTCCCAACGGCGGCAACAATCCGGCGAAGGTTTTCAGCAGCGTCGACTTACCTGCCCCGTTGACGCCCACCACCGCAGTGAGCGATCCGGCGGTAAACTGCCCGCTCAGCGGCGGGAAAAGCGGCGTGGCCCCATAGCCAATCGCCAGCTGACGCAAGGTAATCATGGCAGCGACACCGCCCAGAAAATGCCGAGCCACAGCAGGGCCAGCAGCGCAACGGCCCCCGCACAGCGCACGGCAGCGGAGGTGGTAAACAGCGAATTCAGTGACGACGCGGCGTCATGTTGTGAAGAGGGAGTCAATGTCGTGATCAACGCGATGAATTAATGGTTATAATATAACATCACACTCACTGCGACGTCTCAAGCTCTGCCGTGCCAATTAATGCAACGGAACGTAACAGCCCCGCGCAGCGCGCTCTCCCCCGCCACGTTCCCCCTTATCAACCTCAGGGATATTCCCGTTCGACAGAAATGTTGGCATAGGGTAAAGAACTGCGGTAAATCGAAAAATTTACCGACGAGGCCGGAAAAGGAGTAAGATAAGCAGATAACATTGCTGTTGGCCGAGATTAATGCTTGTTACCCTTGCCTGTAGCCTGGAAGTGAACGCACTTTCTGTTAAAAAATTAAAGAAAGTGATTAATGACAATATAGCGGAGTTAGTGCCGGCGCTGACCAGCGGACTCAGTTTTTATTCTGAAAGCGCACGCTATGCCGAGGATTCATTAGAAATACTTGATATAGTGCCACAAGGTGACGGCGGTTATTCAATGAGTTATCGCTATAAGTGGGGCATTTTTAATGCCTGTCTGGATATCAACAGCGAGGATATCATCAACGACAGCGTCCGGTTTCGAGTGACGGCGCGGGGTTTAATCTTCGACATCATTGATAACTCACGTCCATCAACTGCGGATGAATTGTAAGTTTACGTAATAACTGCAGGCCAAACGCGAAAAAATGATTTATATTCATTTTACGGGAAGTTTATTTAACCACCGTTAAGCTGCCTCCGTTCATGATGTAAATCAGCTTACTCACATAGTGTTATCACACCGCAATTAAGACTTACGGAGGGGATGATATGGATGAGTATTCGCCTAAGCGACACGACATTGCTCAGCTCAAATTCTTGTGCGAAAATTTGTATGATGAAGGCATCGCGACCCTGGGAGACAGCCACCACGGGTGGGTCAACGATCCGACATCCTCCGTCAACCTGCAGCTTAATGAGTTGATCGAACATATCGCTTCGTTTGTGATGAGTTATAAAATTAAATACATGGACGAATCAGACCTGTCGGAGTTAGTCGAAGAATATCTCGACGATACTTATACGCTGTTCAGCAGCTACGGTATCAATGATTCCGACCTGCGCCGCTGGCAAAAGACCAAGGCGAGATTATTCAGAATGTTCTCAGGAGAGGACATCTGTACGACAATGAAAACTTAGGGGATAATTATTCCCGAGCTATTTTACGGTTATTAAACTAAAAGGCCACCATGACTAAAACCGACTATCTGATGCGTTTACGTAAATGCACCACGATTGATACTCTCGAACGTGTTATTGAGAAAAATAAGTACGAGCTTTCCGATGATGAACTGGAGCTGTTTTACTCAGCGGCCGATCACCGTCTGGCGGAGCTCACCATGAACAAACTGTATGACAAAATCCCCACCTCCGTTTGGAAATATGTCAGGTAATCAGACCCCAACGCGTTGAGCCGATGCTTTTATCGGCTTCAATGTCCACGTTGAATACGTATTTTTCCTATTGACAATGAAATGTTAATTACGTTCATCTTTATCGTTAATAATAAATAGACACACTTCTCTGTTCCTGTTCGGGGTATAACGCGATTAACGCGTGATGACTCTCGCCCCTGCTTTACGGCCACCAGCGTAACGGCCATGCCGCCAACTCCCCTATGCTCCTCGCGGCCACGCCGCCGCACTGCCTCCGGGCGGCGTGATCGCCCCGTAAAATCAGAGCATGCGGCGCAAAATCGCCTGCCGGGCAAAACAGTGGTGTTTAATCACCGCCGCGACGTGCAGCACGATCATGGCCGACAGCGCGATACACGCATAACGGTGCACGGCGAAAAAGAAGCGGTTAACGTCGAGATTTGCAATCGGGCGTGGGAAGTCAATCGCGCCGAAAACGGCAAAGCCGTGCTCTAGCATGAGGAATCCGCTGAGCAGCACCACGAAAATCAGCAGGTAGAATATTTCGTGCAGCAAATGCACCAATCCCTTCTGGTGCCCTTGCAACATATCGCCATAGGGCACCTTCGGCCGGAAAAAGCGCCAGATAAAGCGCGCCGCCATCAGCGGTGTCAGCACCAAGGCCAACGACATATTGGTCACGGAGAAAAAAGCGAAGATGCGCGCATCCGTCATAAAATGCAGCGAATAACCAACGATCATTACGTAGATCATGACCGCGGCAATGCCCCAATGCAGTAACCGACTGAAAAGATCGTAACGGGCAGGTTCGTGTGACATAAAACTCCTTGAAAAGCGGCCATCGCTGGCCGCTTGGCTATCCGATTTACGCTTACTTTTTCAGGATCCAGGCATCCTGCCAGTTGGATCCCACGCCCGGCTCATAATGAGTCGCGCCGCTGTTCCACTGCATGCAGTAACCGCTGTAAGGGAAAGGTTTGCACTGATACACCTTACCGTTCTTCGGCTGCAGCACCGTGGTGCCGGCGGTGTATTTACTCAGCTCGTTCGGGAAGACGAAGTTGTAGTCGCCGTTGCCGCCACCGCCGGTGGAGTCTGCTTCCAGGTTGAAGTTTTCGATATCAGGCTGAATGCTCTGCCCGTTGTCGTTGCTGGCGATCACTTTCAGCATGTGGTGGCCTTCGCTGACGTTGGTCAGCGCGATGGTCAGCGGCTGGCTGGCGTCTTCCAGCGTCTCTT
The DNA here is from genome assembly GCF_058725505.1 of Serratia sp. A07. Classification (NCBI taxonomy): domain Bacteria; kingdom Pseudomonadati; phylum Pseudomonadota; class Gammaproteobacteria; order Enterobacterales; family Yersiniaceae; genus Serratia; species Serratia sp. A07. The sequence continues at coordinate 192,634 of NZ_JBZXDO010000003.1, read as the reverse complement.
TCACATAGCCTTTCTCCGTCTGGCCGTGATCGTAAACGCGCGCTTCAACCGTCAGCTTGCCTTTGACCTCGGCATTGAAGGTCAGCTGGGCTTTACCGTCCTTGATCTTGGTGCTGGACAGATTGCCGATGCGGATCTCCTCGGTAATGGCCGGCGTTTCTTCCTCATAGGAGATCACTACGCTCTTCATCGGGCTACCCTGCTTGGCGAAGACCGCGTTATGCCGAATACCGGGTTGACGTTGCCTTTGCCGTCTTTCACTCCGGCGCGCACCGTTTTCTGCTCGACGTTGATCTTGGTTGCCAGTGCGTGGCTCCAGCGGTTTTTGTCGGTCAGCGCCTCGCTGTCGATCGCCAGCTCGGTTTTCATCGCCAGCACTTCGCCGCTCGCGTCGAAGAAGCGAGCGATCACTTTATCGCCAACCTGCAGGTTTTTACCGGTGAGGGATCCCTGCAGCTGCTTGCGCCATTCGGATACGACGCCGTCGTCCTCGAAGTTGACGTCAACCACCTGATAGAAACTGTTCACCGTGTCATTGATTTCCCACACGCCGTAAATCACCTGATAGCCGGTTCTCTCCGGCACCACGCACTGGTGCACTTCGCGATCTTTTGGCGCCTGAGCATGGCCATCAACCTCGCAGAACGGCTCTTTTTCGAAAGCCTCGCGCGACAGCGGCTTGTTCACGTCCCAGTCTTGTTTGGTGATGTAGTAACGCCAGTTATTGGTTTTGTGCTTGGCGGTGTGGTACCAGGTGAACGTCTGCGGCCCCGGCTTCATGGTGTTCAACGCCCAGACGTTGACGCCCTGGCGATCCAGCGGTTCGAAGCCATTAACCCCGCCGCTGGCCAGCTGGCCGTCGAGCGGCGTAGCGCCGCCAGGGAAGCCGGAAATCTGCTCAACGCTCTGCGGTTCCCACTGCGCCCGGCCGCAGTCGGTGTTGCTGCCCAGCTTGCACTTGTAGGCGCGGCTTTCGGGAACTTCGATATACCCATGCGACCAGGCGGCCGACGAGGCAGCAAGCGTTGCCATCATCAGGGCGATTTTGGATAATTTCATTACGACTCCAGTTAAATTTATTGGATTCCAACTGAGTGAGAAGAAACTCAAAGAGATGCGGCGATACCGCGAGAGGAATAATAAGTAGAAGCCCTGAACGCCCGGCACTTAGAATGCATTAAAATAATAAAACCTAATACGGCCAAGATATTAAATGGCATGACAAACGTTTAAAATAATCCGGAAATCGCGAAGCGCCGCCGTACGGCGAAAGAAATAAGCGCACCGTTCCTATTCCACAGAGAGAATAACGTGACATTGAAAAATATCGCCGCAGCGGTCTTGGCCTCCCTGCTGCTCTCCGGCTGCCAGCACGCCGCCAAATCGGCCCCTGACGCCGCCGCCCAACGCGACCAGCTGTCGTCGCTGGTCGGCGCCGGCTTGTTTTTGAGAGAGCGTTGCAATCGCGCCGACATCCCGGCCGACGATAAGCTCACGGCGGCGGCGCTGCAGGAAGCAGAGAAAAAAGGGTGGTCGCCGGCGCTCAATCGCGCCCAGTTGCTTGCTGCAGGTCAACGCGTCGCCGCACAGCTGGCGGCCGACGCCACGCCGCTGCAGGAGAAGTGCAGCGAATTCAATCGGTCACTGGCGCCCTTTCTAGCCCAGCTCCGTTAGCCCCCCAGCGGCAGCGCAAACCATTGGCAGGCCACCGCGCCTGCGCCCGCCGTCGCCAGCCCCGGCCCGAAAGGCAGGGGCTGAGTTCCATCACCGCCGCGCCATACGCGCAACAACAGCCACAGCAGGCTGCCGGCTGAAGCAAACAGCAGGATCGACGGCAAAGCGGCATACCCGCCCCAGGCGCCAAGCGCCGCCAACAGTTTAAAATCGCCGTATCCCAGCCCCTCGCGGCCGGTCGCCAGACGAAATGCCCAATACAGCAGCCACAGCGTCAGATAGCCCGCCATCGCGCCGACCACCGCCGCCGGCAAAAAGGCCGGGTGCGCCAGGCAATGCCACAGCAACCCGCCCCACAACAGCGACAGCGTCAGGCAATCCGGCAGGAGTTGGCGCTCGCTGTCAATCGCCGCCAGCGCCAGCAACAACGCAACAAACGCCAGCATGAAAAACCAATCAACCCCGATGCCGAGACGCCAGGCCAGCATGATTCCCATCAGCATCAGAAATAACTCCACCAGTGGATAACGCATGGGAATAGGGCTGCGGCAATAACGACAGCGGCCACGCAACAGCAGCCAACTTAATAGCGGAATATTATCGAACGCCGATAATTGTTTTATGCATGACGGGCAAAATGAACGCGGCCAAACGAGATCAAATCGCTCGGCCTGCGTCGTTTCTATTTCACGCTCAAGCATGATAGGCAGCCGATAAACGACCACGTTAATAAAACTGCCGACGCACAGACTCAACACGGCGCTAAATAACAGCCAGTGTTCATCCGCCGCCGCGTTTAGGGCGAATAGCATGATTTTTCTGATTCCTGATGATTCGTTAGCGTGGGTTACATCGACGGCTGCGTCGTCACCTGCAGCCGGCTGACCTGCACGACGCCCGGCGCCTGCCCCGCGCGCTCCACGGTGAGCGCGAGCACGCGGATACCGTGCTCGCGCTGCAGGGCAGCCAACCACGACAGCAGGCTTTCGAACGGCACGGGCGGCAGCCTCACCCGCATCTCCGCGTCACTTTCCGTCAGGTCGGCGATGGGAATGCGGTACGCTTGCGCGCTCTGCCGCAGCCGCTCCGGCAGTTGCTCGCGCGCAGCGGCGCCCGGCGGCGAGCGAGCCTGCAGTTGCTGGATGACACGTGCCTGCCCCTGCAGCGCCGCCAGCTGTTGTGCGCTTTTCTGCGCCTGTGAAAACTGATACAGGCAATAGCCGCAGGCTACCAACAACAACAGGCTTAACAACACCGCCCGCCGCAACGCCTTATCGTGCCACCCGATATTCATCGCTCACCTCTCACCGTCAGGACCGCCTGGTTGGGTGCGCCGCCTTCGCTGAACGTCATGCTGACCTCGCCATCGTTAATCGGTGCCGGCAGCGGCACGTCGTTTCTGTTCACCGTCACCACCAGACGATCGTCGGCAGCGTCGAAAGCCAGCGCCTGCAGCTGCGGGGGCGCCCATAAAGCGAGTGCCCCGGCCGCGTAGGGCAGCAGCCTGAACAGCTGCGGCGCATTCAGGGCGTCTTGCATACGCCGCACCTGCGCTTTCGCCGCCTGTTCCGCAAACGCCGGCGCGGTCTGGCCAGGCAGCAGGCGCTGAGACAGTACCGCTATCCGGCTCTCGTTCTGCCGGGCCATCTGTTGGTGATGCAAACCGCCCACCAGCAGCGAACCACTGAGCAACAGCAGCGCGCAGACGGTCTTATCGGGCAGGCGACGCGGCCAGCGTACGCTCGGTTTGAAACGCCCCTGCAGCAGCGTGGCGGGGCTGCTCCAGGCCTCTTGCGCCAGTTGCCAGAGCGGATCCTCGTCAATGCGCGCCGCTTCCCAGCCCGCCGGAATCTCCCCGCCGCAGTGCAAACACCAATCCGGCGTCGGCAGCGGAGTGCAATCCCGCCAGGCATCGGGCAGCGACAAGCTCTGCCCATTCCCCGTTCGGATCAGCCAGCGATCGCGCCAGCGCAGCGCGCTGCATTGGCCCGGCAGCGGCAATGCCAGCACGTCGGGCAGCATTTTATCGGCGCGAATGCCGCAGGCGCTCAGGCGCTCGACCCAGCCCTGCATCTGCGCCAGCGCGACGCCGGCGAGGGTGAAATCACGCTGCGCCTTGCCCAGCACCGCCCAGTGCATCTGCTCGGTATCGGTCAACAGCCCGGCCTCGTGGGCGTAGGCCAGCGCCAGTGGCGTCGCCTGCCGGGCCTTGCCCTGGAATGTCGTTTGTCTCAGCACCACATGACGGGCAGGCACCAGTACCACGACCCGGCTGCCCTGCGCCATGGCTGCCAACTCGCCGCCGCCGTCGGTCAGCTCGAGGCGGGCGCCAAAGCGGCAGCGCGTCTCGCCGACGTGGCCCCAGCGTACATCGGCCATCGAGTCCTCGCTCAGCGCGATAAGCAGGATTGTGTTCGCCACCCTTTACCCCTCCCCTCTGTCGAACTGGCGTCCGCTGACCGTGATGCCTGACTGGCCCGGTTGCCACGCGCTGACGAGCCGATAGCGCCCGTCGTTCAGCGTCAGCTGCAGCTGTGCAATCCAGCGGCTGTCATCGAACTTCAATCGCTCGTCGAGATCGTCGTCATCCAAGGCTTGCAGCGCTTTTTCCTGCGACAAAAACGTCAGCGTCTGCCACCCCTGCGGCGGGCGGGCCGCCAGCAACGTCCGCAGCCGTTCTCCGCCCAGGGCGTTCATCAGCATCGCCCGCAGCAGCGGCAACCGGGCCTCATCCACGGCGTCCGGGTTGATCTGCAATTCAGCATCCGGCGCCGCACAAAGCTGCGGCGCGAGGCGCAGGTATAGCTCACGATCGATACCGGCCAGCTCCCGCAGTTCGCTGATATCCCCCATCAGGTACCCTTCGCCATAAGCCCGGGCGACGATCGCATCGGCAATCGCGCCTGCCTGCGCGTCGGCGATGCCCAGGTTGTTCAGTAACAGCATGAATATCCGCCTCTCTTTATTGGAGGGAACCCCCTCGCTATCTCCGACCTCCGTTGGGCCGGCGGCGCGGATCAGGGCGTTTACGTTGAAACAGGCATCGACCCGGCGCAGGCGTATCGCCACTTCCCCCTCTTCGGTACGCATACTGAACGCCGCCCCAGAGGCTCCCCAAGCCTTGCGCTGCTCTCCTGCCTGCCGCCACCGCTGTTGGGCGTAGCTCTCCCCGCCCAACAGCAGCCATTTCGCCCTCAGCCGATCCTGCTGAGACTGGGTGCGCGCCAGCGAACGCTGCCAGTGGTCATTGATATTGACCGCCACGATCGCCATCAGCGACATCATCAGCAGCACCATCAACAGCGCCATACCGCGTTGTTTTTTCATCATGGCCTCGCCGAGGGCAGCGCGATGATGCGCCGTATTTCCCCTAACGCGGGGGTTTCGACGGTGATCTCCACCGCCTGCGGCAGCAGCCCGCCGGCTCGCCAGGCCGTCAACCATTCGCCTTGCCGGTAAAAACGCAGGCGGAACCGCGTCACCTCAGGCAGCAACAGCACGCTGCGCGCCGTCGCCTGCGGGCTGCTCAAATTCGGGTAACTGAGGCGCTCCAGCCGCCCCTGCCGATGGCGATAGGCCACCCGCTCCTGCGTGGCACGCGGCAGCCGGGCCTGCGGATTCGACCAGCCGCTTCGGATCAGCAACAGCTGAAAATCCACGTCTTCCCCCTCCGCCGTCTGCAGCACCGCGAATTCCGGCGCCGCCGGCCTGCGTTTATCACCGATCGGCGCACGCGCCTGTGCATGAGCAAAATCGCGCTCGACGATCGCCAGCGCCCGTTGCAGCTGGGTCAGCTGCGTCGATTTGCGCTGGGTAATTTCGTCGTTTTTCAGCACGCCCCTGAAGACCGCCAGGGCGGTGAGCGACAGCATGGCGAACAGGGCGATGGCCAGCAGCATTTCCACCAGCGTAAAGCCGCGTTGCAAAGCGCGCTTCATGGCAACCCCCGGTAAGCCTGTAACTCCGCCAGCACGTTGCGATCCTGCGGATCGCGCCTGACTTCGATCGCGATCGCCCGCATTCCGGCGTCGCTGGTCTCCTGCCCACGATAACGCCAGTGCCAGGTCTCACCGGCCATCACCGTGGTGCCCGAATGCCAGGCCAGCGTCGGCGGCTGCGGATCGAGCTGCAGCAGCGTCAGCTGGTTGTCCGCTACCCACAGCGCAACGGTCTTGGCTTCGATCTCGCTCAGGCTACGCACCTGGCCGCCGGTGCTGTTGATCAGCGCCAGGCAACCGATGGCGAAGATCATCAAGGCCACCATCACTTCCAGCAGCGTCATGCCCTGCTGGCGTCTCATTTTCCGCGTCATCGCAACGAATGTCCGTCGTTTCAAATACGAAGTAACCGGGCGCCTGCAATCGCCACAGGCACCGCCCCTGCGACAGCACTACGCTGAACGCCGTGGTTTCGCCCCCCGGATACAGCCACACCTGCGGCGGCCGCGCCGCCGCGTCATCGAGCGCGACGGTTTGCCCTTCAACGCTCAGCCACAGCGCGATGCCGTCCGGCAGGGCGTATGCCTCCCGGCTCGCCTGCCCCGCAGCGGCAACGCTGCGCCAACCGCCGCTGCCGAACGCCACGCCATAACTCACCCCTTCGCGCTCGGCCCGCTCGGCGAGGGCATTCAACCAATGGTTCAGCCGCTCCCCCTGCCGTGCCAACGCTTTCTCATCCGCCGGAAAACTCAGCATCACCAGGCCGCTGGTCACCCCCAGCAGCAGCAATACCAGCATGATCTCCAGCAGCGTAAAGCCGCGTATGCGCCTCATGGCGCGTCGGCGTCGGCCACCCAGTTGCCGATATCGTCATCGGTGTCGGCGATGCCGTCCGGCCCCAGAGAAAACACGTCCAGCTTGCCGTGACGCCCCGGATTACGCAGACGATACTCCTGCCCCCAGGGATCTTGCGGCAACCGGCGGATATAACCGTCTTCGGGATAATTTCTCGGGATCGGCGCCAGCGCCGGCCGGGTCACCAGCGCCGCCAGCCCCTGTTCCGCGCTGGGATAACGCCCGTTGTCCAGCTTGTACATATCCAACGCGTTCTCCAACGCGACGATATCGCTGGCGGCCTTTTGCCGATCGGCCTTCTCCTTGTTTCCCATCAGGCTTGGAATAGTCAGGCTGGCCAACAGCCCCAGAATGACGATCACCACCATGATTTCCAGCAGCGTAAACCCTCGCTGCCGCGACCTGCGCATCTTGCTGATATGACTCACTTTACTCTCCATTAACGGCATGATTAGCCGACCATATTATTGAGCTGCAATATCGGCTGCAGGATGGCCAAAATGATAAACAGCACCGAACCGGCCATCGCGATCACCAATAAAGGCTCAAACAGCCCCAGCGCCAGCGTGACTTGCCGGCCGAAGGCCTCCTGCTGCATCGTCGCCGCCCGTTCGAGCATCATGTCCAGCTCACCGCTGCGCTCGCCGGACATGATCATGTGCCGCATCATCGGTGAGAACAGCGCGGTGCCCTCAAGCGACGGCGACAATCCTTCGCCCTCCCGCACCCGCTCCATCGCCGCCAGCAGCCGTTCGCGGGCGGCATCGTTGCCCAACACGCCGGCGCTGATGCGCATCGCCTCCAGCAACGGCACCGCGCTGGCGTTCAAAATGCTCAGCGTTTTGGCGTAGCGCGCCGTGTTCACCGCCAGCGACAGCTTGCCGACCACCGGCAACCGCAGGATGAACGCATGCCAGCGCACGCGCCGCGCCGGATCCCGCAGGCGATAGCGGAACGCGCCAAGGCCCGTCAGCACCGATATCAGCGCCAACGCCCCCCATCGACGCAGCCCGTCGCTGGCGCCGAGCAGCATCCGGGTCGACAGCGGCAAGGTCTGCTTCATATGCACAAACTGTTCGATCACCTTCGGCACCACCGCCGTCAACAGGATCGCCACCACGCCGATTGCCACCGTCGTCAGCACCATCGGGTACACCAGCGCCTGCACGATTTTGTTCTTCATTTGCTGGCGCTGTTCGACGTAGTCGGCCAGCCGTTCCAGCACCGGCGCCAGATGGCCGGAAATCTCACCGGCGGCCACCATGGCACAATAGAGGCGGTCAAAAATCTGCGGATGCTGACCCAGCGCCTGCGCCAGCGGAAAGCCCTCCAGAATGCGCTGCCGCACCTGAGCCAACGCCGCCTGCAGACCTTTTTTCTCCGTTTGCCGCGCCACCGCCATCAGCGCTTCCTCCAGCGGCAGCGCAGCGGACAGCAGCGTCGCCAGCTGCCGGGTCAACAGCGCCACATCGCCGCTGCTCACGCCGCTCATCCAGCGGCCGGCAAACATGCCGGCGAAAGCGGGCCGCCTGCGCGCTTGCACCGCCAGCACCTGCCACCCCTTTTCACGCAGGCGATCGCGGGCGTGGCGCAGAGAGTCCGCCTCCAACACGCCGCGCTGGGCGCGCCCCTCACGATCGCAGGCGCGATAATCAAACTTCATCGCCGTCCCCTTCGCGCGTCACTCGCAGCACTTCCTCCAGGCTGGTCTCCCCGGCGCGCATTTTGGCGATCCCATCCTGGCGCAGCGGCAGATAGCGTTCGGCGGCCAGTTTCGCGATGTCCAGCTCGCCGTCACCGCGATGGATCGCCATGCGCATCGGTTCATCCAGTACCAACAGTTCGTGCAAGCCGATTCGGCCGTGATATCCCTGCCCGCCGCAGGCCTCGCACCCCAACGGGCGCCAGCAGGTCACCGCCGGCGTCGGGGGCAGCCCCAGCAGGCGCCGCTGCGCGTCAGACAACGCATAAGGCTCGCGGCACTGCGGGCACAGCCGGCGCACCAGGCGCTGCGCCAACACGCCGCTGAGCGAACTCGAAAGCAGAAACGGTTCGACCCCCATGTCCCGCAGCCGGGTCACGGCGCCGATCGCCGTGTTGGTATGCAGGGTCGACAGCACCAAATGCCCGGTCAATGAGGCCTGCACCGCAATCTGCGCCGTTTCGCCGTCGCGGATCTCACCGATCAGCACCACGTCGGGATCCTGACGCAGCAGCGCGCGCAGCCCGCGCGCGAAGGTCATGTCCACCTTGGGATTCACCTGCGTCTGCGCAATGCCGGCCAACTCATACTCGACGGGATCTTCGATCGTCATGATGTTGCGCTGTTCATCGTTGATCTGGCTCAGCAGGGTATAGAGCGTGGTGCTCTTGCCGGAGCCGGTCGGCCCGGTGACCAAAATGATGCCGTGCGGCTGGCGGATCAGGCGCAGCAACGCCTGCTGGTGCGCCGGCGCCATGCCCAGGCTGGGCAGTTCGAGCCGCACGCCCTGTTTGTCCAACAGGCGCATGACCACGCGTTCGCCGTGGCTGGCCGGCATCACCGACACCCGCACGTCAATCGCTCGCCCGCCGACCTTCAGCGCCATGCGCCCATCCTGCGGCACGCGCTTCTCGGCGATATCCAGCTTCGACATCACCTTGATGCGCGACACCAGCAGCGCCGCCAGCTTGCGCTGCGGCGCCAAAATCCGCCGCAGCGCGCCGTCGATGCGAAAGCGGATCACCAGCTCACTCTCGTAGGTTTCGATGTGGATATCGGAGGCGCGTTCTTTGATCGCCTCGCTCAGCAAGGCGTTGATCAGGCGGATAATCGGCGCATCGTCCTGTTCGTCCAACAGGTCTTGCTGCTGCGGCAGCTCCTCGGCCAGCGCGTAAAAATCCAGTTCGCCGCCCAGGTCGTCGATCATTTTCTGCGCCTGGCCGCTTTCCTGCTGGTAGTGCGCCACCAGCCGTTGATCAAAAGCCTCCGCCTCCAGCCGGGCCAGCGCCGGCTCGCCGGGCAGGCAGCGGTAGGCCTCCATCAATGCGGCGTGGCTCGTGTCAGGGTGACAATAAATCTGGATACCGTGCTGCCCGTCAACGGCCAGCACGCCATGCTGGCGCGCCCAGGAAAAAGGCAACAGCGGCCCCGCAGAACGGGGCTTCACGGGCGTGCTCCCCGCGAATAAAACGCGTCGATATTTGCAACGGTGGCGAGAAACGCCCGATTGTCGGGAGCCTTCTTATCGCCGGCGATCTCGCCGCGCAGTGCGTCATTCAGCTCACGATCGTCCTGCTGTTCGGCGTCGAACTTGCCTAACTTGCGTTGGCTCTGCCGGGCATATCCCTCGGTGCTGCGAATGATGGTCGGGCGGATAAACAGCATCAAATTACGCTTGCTCGCTTTGGTGGCGGTCGAGCGAAACAGCGCCCCCACCAGCGGGATCTTGCCCAGGATCGGCACGCTGCTCTCCAGCTCCGAGTTGGACTTGTCCAACAGGCCACCCACCACTACGGTTTCGCCGCTGTCCACCAGCACCGTGTTGTTAACCGTGCGGATATTGAAGGTCGCCCCCAGCGAATCCGGCGTAGCGCCGGCGCTGTCGGCAACGCTGGAGACCTCCTGTTCGATCTGCATCAGCACGGACTGGCCCTGGTTGATCTGCGGTTTGACCTTGAGTTTGATCCCCACCGTCTTGCGCGACACGGTATTGAAGACGTTATCGCTATTGGTGGTTTGCGAACCGGTCAGGATCGGCACATCTTGCCCGACGCTGAATTCCGCCTCGGCGTTATCCAGCGTGACGATGCTCGGCGTGGCCAGGATATTATTTTGGTTGTTGCTGGCGATGGCGGTCAGCAATACGCCCCAGTTACCGCTGTAGAAACCGGTCATCAGGCCGTTGGCCTTGCCGAACACGTCGCTCATGCCGTTTTCGAACCCCGCCGACACCCCGGGCATCTGGCCGGCGAACTGCGTGCCACCACCGTATTTGTTGGCCCACTGCACGCCGATGTTCAGCCCCTGCCCATCCTGCACTTCGACGATCACCGCTTCGACCAGCACCTGCGCGCGGCGCACATCGAGCTTGGCGACCACCGCCTCCAGATCGCGCATCACATCCGGCGCGGCGGTGATGATCAGCGCATTGGTCTGCTCATCAGCCTTGATCACCACATTTTTCAGCAGCGCCACGTTGGCGGCGGCGCTCTCCTTCTCATTTTGCAGGCCCGCACTCACGCCGGTCAGCACCTCGACCAGGCTCTGCGCCTTGGCGTATTTGAGAGGGATAACCTGGGTATTGCCCTGGGTGACGCTCTTGTTATCCAGCTGGTCAATCAGTTCTTTGGCGTGTTCGCGGCTCCGATCATCCCCGGCGATCATCACGCTGTTGGTCCGCTCATCCGCCACCAGCCGCAGCGAGCTCGCGCCGGCCGTGCGCCGTTTGCCCTCTTCGCGAAACAGTTCGTTCACCATGCGCGCGATCTCCGGCGCCGCCGCATGCTTCAGCGCGAGAGTTTCGACCCGATTGCCATCGTCCTGATCCATCTCCCTGACGAGCTCGAGCAGGCCATTGACCACGCTGGCCCGGCCGGTGATCAACAACGCGTTTCCCTGCTCGTAATGCGCCACGCTGCCCACGCCGATGCTGTCGTTGAGCTGGCGCAATATCGGCGAAACGTCTTTGGCCGCGATATTGCGCAGCGGTACCACGCGCATCACCACTTCATCCCCTTCGGCGATCGCCTCGCCGCCGTTTTGTGCCAGCGCGGCTCTTTTTCCCTCTTTGGCGGCGATCACCTTCAAGACGTTATTGGGCATGCCGATGACCGTATAGCCATAGACATCCAGCACGTTGAGAAAGAACTGGTAATACTGCTTCTCGTCGAGCTGTTCATAGCTGCGCACCGTGACCTTACCTTTCACCGCCGGATCGATAATGATGGTTTTGCCCAGGTTTTTACTGACCGTATTGATAAATTCCTGAATGTCCGTGCCTTTGAAATTGGCGGAGAATTGCTCCGCGCGCGCCGCGCCAGCCAGCACAATCATGACGGCCACCGCCGCTAACGCGCGCCATAAGCCGGCGCTCCAGCCTGGGCCGGAACGATAAATAAAATGCGTAATCACAATGTCGCCTTATGCTATAAAACACCCCGCGCCGAAACGGCGCGCCGGCTACTCTTTAAACGTCAGCGTGGCGTAATAGCCGTTTTCATCGAGCAGTATTTTATTTTTCACTATCCGCACGATGACGGCATTGCTGCCGGCCAGACGGTCGCCAACGCCATAACCGGTTTGCTTGCCGCCATGCTCGACGATGACCAGGCTTTTTTTGGCGTTATCGCTGAACAGCAAACCCGCTATCTTGCCAAGCGCAGCGGCTTCCGGTGCGTTAGCCAGCAGCTCGGCACCGATCGCCCATTCGCCGACTTTATACCCGTGCGCCTTTTCGCCGTCTTTCGCCGCTTGATAGCGGCCAAACCAGTGCGCGTCATTAATTTTTCCGATGTCCTCTTCCTGAGGAAAGACAATATGGCGCCCCGGCCCGGGCGCGTTTTCACGGCTCGGCTCAACGGGCGCGCCATCCCCGGCCATCATTCGCCATCCCAGCTGAAGCATGAACGCCAGATTCGTCAGAAAAAAAAGAAGCATAAAAAAATCTATCAACCGTTTGCTCACGGCACCCCCGGTTATTCAACGGCGCCAATGCTAAGCGGAAATACCGACCACCATCGCGACGGAAAACAGCAGCGTGATGACCAGAGCCACTTTATAATTCACGGCGTCCAGCCACGTTCGCCGGCGATTATTAACCGATGACGACGGGCATTCCCCCTGCAAATTAGCGGCCGCACGCTCGCAGGCTTGAAAGCTCAACATCACGCCAAATCGGGGAATGGTCTTGATCACCTCGCCAGGAATACCGTGGCGGGAGAGCAAAGAGCGGCATTGGAATATCATCTGATAATAGTTATTGTCGCTGATGGTCTCATGGTTGCAAAACCAGACAGCGCGAATAATGTCGTTCTTCTTATAAATACCGCTCAACAGGCACAGCATGAAGCGCCGCTGTAATTCGGTCATTTCAATGAGCACATTCTCTTTTTTAAACAGCAGCGTTTTTTCATTGTTGTTTAATATTACCAACTCATTTTCCAACAGAGTCTCGTTCAGGGCAATGTTATGTATGTCCATCTCTCGCCTATCAGTTTAATGAAGTTCAAAGGCCCTCTGTGCCATCACCTTTGCACGCATGCGGCGAGATGCATTTTCAATGAAAATTAATGGTTCGCCGTTTCAAGAGCGGCCTCAATTAATCATGCGAAAAACATTCATGCAACTTATTTCTTTAAAATAAACAATATACAATTAATATGGTCACATCACATTACCTTAGATTCATTAAATCATTTAAAAACATGACGATAGCAGGTTTTATAAAATAGCTAAACCACCATTAAATTTGATTAATGATAAAGAAAATAGACATTCACGCATAATAACCCATGTTATTAGTTGCGTGCTAAAAAGGCAGGAGGCGAGGATGTAAAGGGTAACAGAAATACACCTTAAGCTCACATAAAAAACGAGATAAAAATCAGGATTCGATATTACATAAAAACATCGGCGAGTAGGCATTGCTGAACATCAACGTATTCTTGTCTACGCTGCGAATATGATAAAACGTCGATTCATTGCTGAAAAAGTAAGTATACGCCTCTTCCGGCAAGGTATCGCGCGGTGAATAATTCACCTCACCATAGTGGAAACGATAGAAACTGCCTTGCGAGACATAGCTGAAATTAACCCGTCGGTTGACGAAATACTTCTCTTCACCGTCGTTGGCCAGGCCCGACAAGATCATCACGCCCTTATCGCCCGACAAAAAGATGTAGTTTATTTTTAGCGACAGCTGGATGTCATCGTGTGCCGCCTGCGCGTCCAGCGAATTGAAATAATTGAACGTGGCGTTCGCTTCGCAGGAAAAATCACCGAACTCATGATGGCTGCGAACCAGGGAATACACCACGCTGCCAGTCAACACGCACAGGCCGACCAGCGTGGCTGACAAAATATTTAACTTTTTTTCCATGCCCGGATGTACTCGCTCTCACAATTATGCAAAACGGCCGCACTGTCCTTCGTGCATTTGGCGATAAACTGGCGTCCGCTGTCTTCATTGGCATTATGAGAACGGTTAACCTTGGTAATGACAATCTCACCGGGGCGGCAACGCTGGCCATAAAGATCCTTCCTGACCAAGAACTGCAAATAGTCGTCCTGATGATTCTCCAAAAAATGGCCAGCATAGTAGATCGGGCAGCCGTTTACCGTCCCCACGTAAGACAATACCTGCTTCTTTTCACTGTCGCGATGATGTTTGTAATAGATAAAGCACAGCGCCAGAAAAGATAATGGCACGACGATCGATAAGCTGCGCAGCAGAATAAAAAAATAGTGGTGGGTGTTTTTTGACGTTGCGGTCGGCGCAGCCAAGGGAACCGGGGCATCGGCAAGCGGTGGGGGATCGGGTAAATCAATCCGCAGTCGGTCGATCGGTATTATTCTATTGAGTCTATACCCCTTTTTAGAGAGGGTAACGATCAGGCGTTCATTGAAACCGACAGACGTCAATGCCCGCCGCGTCAGGCTGATATATTGATTCAACGTCGCCGAAGAGGCGCTCAGGCCGTGATCGGTCCACACCTGCTGCAACAGCGTATCCCGGCTCACCGCCTCGTGGCCATGCTCAAGCAAACATTTGAATACTCTAGAATTAACGCTGGATAAGAAAACTTCCCGTCCCTTCTTTATACTCTTCAATGAACCGTTTTCAGTGTTAAATGTAATATCTTTATCAATGATATAAATCATGTTCAGCCTGACAGCGCACACGGGTTATTATTTAAACTTATTCAGCGAGTTCGACGACCGCCGCGAAGCGCGGATAGTTTTTTCGCACAGAGAATAAACAATACTAACGCCATCCCAACAGGCGTGCAACTTTAAGAATTTTCCCTATGCCTGCGCCATTATTTGCCCCACAAATAACGATATAAACGCTATTTTTTTCACCGTCATCGGATCTGTTGGCAACCCTATAGGGGGAGAAGGGCAAAAACGGCGCAGAGGAAAAGACGCTCGCTCGCGGCGTACGAAATGACGCTTGTGCAGCTGTCGACAGGAAGAATAACGGGGAAAAACGTTTTTGCGGGCCGCAAATGGGTGGGGACCCTGCCAGCTACATCCCGGCACACACGTCACCTGCTGCGGCTGCTTCCTTCCGGACCTGACCGAGTTCACAAGTTAGTGTTGCGGGAGAACCAACAGGGCCCCCATTGACGGCTTCTGTACTCCGAAGCGGTGGGCATTATCGGCGATGCCCTATCAAATAGCAAGCCAACCGGGACCAACCGCTGTTTTCTTACCCACCTGCGCTGTGGCACACTCTCCGCCTGGGTTTTGACTCGCGCAGGAACAGCAACATGCAACCAGAAGACGCCTCTTTCAGCCAGCGGGTATTCCACATCGTGGCCGCCATTCCTTACGGCAAAGTCACCACCTACGGCGAAGTTGCCCGGCTGGCCGGTTCACCGCGCGCCGCACGTCAGGTCGGCGGCGTGCTGCGGCGTTTGCCGGAAGGCAGCACGCTGCCCTGGCACCGGGTGATCAACCGCCACGGGCAGATATCGCAGCAGGGGGAGGATTTTCAACGGCAGCGGCAGGCATTGCTGGCGGAGGGGATTATTTTCGGCCCGCATAGCACGGTCGATTTCGATCGCTACGGCTGGCGCTGGTAAAACAAAACAGCCTTTGGCCGAAGCGCAAAGGCTGTTGATTTCATCTTGCTGTACCGCAGTAAGATTACTGCATGGCGGTTGGCGCAGCCTGAATCGGCACACCCTGAACCGGAACCAGCAGCAGATCGGCACGGGTGCCGTTGCGGTTGACCACTTCCTGGATGGTGTCGGTAATAAACATCAGTCGCCCGTTGACCGTCACCGCCGCGCTCAGAATGATACGCGCATTCGGTTGGATGTCGGACGGGTTATACGGCAGCGTAAAGCTGAACGGCGCCTGTTGCCCTTCAGTGCGTACCGCGCGCTGTGCAATCACTTTAGACGGCGCATCCGCCAGCGAGGCGTCAGAGAGGGTGACCGTCAGTACCGCGTCCGGCGGCAGCGCAATGCGCTGACGTATATTAACCGAACCTGTCACCGCCGGGCCCTGAATCTGCGTTTGCGCAGCCGCCGGGTTACCGGCCGCCTGTGTAGGCACATCAGCACTCTTTTGCGCGCATCCTGCCAGCGTGATCGTCAGTGCCGCGGCACCGCCTACGATTTGCCAGAGTTTCATGGATCGGTCTCCTTTTTTATTATCAACATGTTGGTGGCTTTCACCACCGCACCTATTAAACTTAGCACAAAACACTGACAAATCCACTTTGCTCCACCTATTAATCACTTAGCCTGTCCAAAGCGCCCACTATTAAGAGCATTCTCATCGGCCCTATAACGCAAGATGTTGACGCCGCGCCGTGATATTCCGCACACTGCGCAAAATGATTATTAGAAAGGTAACAACTTTATGAGCCAGGCATTGCAAAACCTCCTCGATCTGCTGGATCTGGAGAAAATCGAAGAAGGGCTGTTCCGCGGCCAGAGTGAAGATTTGGGGCTGCGCCAGGTGTTCGGCGGGCAGGTGGTCGGCCAGGCGCTGTACGCCGCCAAGCAGACGGTGCCGGACGAACGCAGCGTGCATTCGTTCCACAGCTACTTCCTGCGCCCGGGCGACAGCAGCAAGCCTATCGTTTACGACGTGGAAACCCTGCGCGACGGCAACAGCTTCAGCGCGCGCCGCGTCAGCGCCATCCAGCACGGTAAACCTATCTTCTATATGACCGCCTCCTTCCAGAGCCCGGAGGCGGGTTTCGAGCACCAGAACCTGATGCCGGACGTGCCGCCGCCGGAAGGGCTTCTGTCCGAATCAGAGATCGCCCAGAAGCTGGCGCATATGCTGCCGGAAAAAGTGCGCGAAAAATTTATCGGCCAAAAGCCGATCGAAATGCGCCCGGTGAAATTCCACAACCCGCTGAAAGGCAGCGTGGAAGAACCGCATCGCTACGTCTGGTTCCGCGCCAACGGCAGCATGCCGGACGATCAACGCATCCACCAATACCTGCTGGGCTACGCGTCGGACTTTAACTTCCTGCCGACCGCGCTGCAGCCGCACGGCGTCGGCTTCCTCGAGCCGGGCATGCAGGTGGCCACCATTGACCACTCCATGTGGTTCCATCGCCCGTTCCGCATGGATGACTGGCTGCTGTACGCGGTGGAGAGCTCCTCCGCCTCCGGCGCACGCGGCTTTGTACGCGGCCAAATCTACACCCGCGACGGCGTACTGGTCGCCACCACCGTGCAGGAAGGGGTGATTCGCCAGCGCGACGCCTGATCTGCAGCATAAAGAAAGGGGCGATGTTTCCATCGCCCCTGTCGGCTTCATCATTATTTTAGTCTTTAGCGCACTGCCCTGCTTCGAGTCTTATTGGTTGTAGGCGCTCTCGCCGTGGCTGTTGACGTCCAGCCCCTCGCGTTCCTGCTCTTCCGGTACTCTCAGGCCCACCATCGCGCCCGCAATCTTGAAAGCGATAAAGGCGACGACGCTCGACCACACCAGCGTGATCAGCACGCTCACCAGCTGGATCCAGACCTGATGGCCCATCGTCACCCCTTCGGCGTAGCCGGTGCCGCCCAGTGAAGAGGCGGTGAACACGCCGGTCAGCAGGCAGCCGACGATGCCGCACACCCCGTGCACGCCGAACACGTCGCAGGTGTCGTCCACCTTCAGCCATTTTTTCAGCGTCACGACACCCCACAGGCCGGCGACGCCGCCCACCAGGCCAATGATCAACGCCCCGCCCACGCCCACGGTGCCCGCCGCCGGCGTCACCGCAACCAACCCGGCGATCATGCCGGAGCAGGCGCCCAGCAGCGAAGGCTTGCCGCGCAGCACCCATTCGGCGAATGTCCAGGAGAGAATGGCGCCCGCGGTGGCGACCACGGTATTGAGGAATGCCAGGGCCGCAATGCCGTTGGCCGCGCTGGCGGAGCCGGCGTTAAAGCCGAACCAGCCGATATACAGGATGGACGCTCCGGTAAACACCATCGGCAGGTTGTGCGGTTTGAAGGCCTCTTTACCGAAGCCGGCGCGCTTGCCGATCAGGTAGGCACCAATCAGCCCGGCGCTGGCGGCGTTGATGTGCACTACGGTGCCGCCGGCGAAGTCCAATGCGCCATCGGTGGCCAGGTAGCCGCCGCCCCACACCATGTGCGCGATCGGCAGATAAGACAGCGTGAACCACACAATCGCGAAGATCAGCACCGCCGAGAAGCGAATGCGTTCGGCGAAGCCGCCCACCACCAGCGCGACGGTGATACAGGCGAAGGACGCCTGGAAGGCGACGTGGATCATCTGGCTGATGCTGCCGGTGACGCTGTCGATGCCGATGCCTTTCAGCATCGCCGTTTCAAACCCGCCAAATACCGCATTGCCCTCGCTGAACGCCAGGCTGTAGCCATACAGCACCCACAGCACGCAGACCAGCGCGAAGGTGACGGTGACCTGCGTCAGCATCGACAGCACGTTTTTGCCGCGCAGCAGGCCGCCGTAAAACAGCGCGATGCCCGGCAGCGTCATGAACAGCACCAACGCGGTGCAGATCATCATAAAGGCGTTGTCGGCCTTATCAGCGACCGCCGGGGCGGCCAGGGCCAAAGAAGGAACCAGGGTTACCGAACTCAGGCCCAACATGGATAACAGTCTTTTCATTATCAATCCATCCCCATCACTTAGCTGAGTTCGCGGTTACAGTGCCGATTCGTCGGTTTCGCCGGTGCGAATGCGGATCACGCGTTGCAACTCGGCAACGAAAATTTTGCCGTCGCCGATTTTGCCGGTGTAGGCGGCTTTGCTAATCACATCAACCACTTCATCCAACTGATCGTCAGCGATGGCGATGTCGATTTTGACCTTGGGCAGGAAGTTGACGGTATATTCGGCGCCGCGATACAGCTCGGCGTGCCCCTTCTGGCGGCCAAAGCCCTTCACTTCGGTTACGGTCAACCCCTGAATGCCCACGGAGGACAGAGCCTCGCGCACGTCCTCCAGCTTGAACGGTTTGATTACCACGGTCACCAGCTTCATATTGCCCCTCCACGAATTAAACCCAAACTCACCCCTGGTACGCGTCATATGTAGCAAGGCCTGTGCCAGATTTGATTTTGCATGACGATTCAGCGGATTAGCGGGAACGCGGGCACCATCAGACCGCGGCGCCATACCGATACCCTGAATTGATTAAATATCGCGCACTGATTTGGTGCGCATCGCGTCGAAAAAGTGCAGAAAGGGGGCATGGCGCAGGCGGGTTGCCTGCTTGTGGTGCGTGGGAAAAAAAGAAGGGCCGCGATCGCGGCCCATGCTCAGGCGGGTTGGCTCTCTTCGCGCACCGCTTCCGCCAGCTGCTCGCCCGCCAGCTGCAGCTGGTACATCTGGTAGTAGCGCCCCTGCTGCGCCAGCAGCTGCTGATGGTTGCCCTGCTCTACCGCCTGGCCGCGATGCAGCACCAGGATGGAATCGGCATCGACGATGGTCGACAGCCGGTGGGCGATCACCACCAGCGTGGTGTGCTCGCGGATCGCACGCAGCGCGCGCTGGATCGCCTGTTCGGTGCCCGAGTCGATATTGGCGGTCGCCTCGTCGAGGATCAGGATCTGCGGCGCCTGCACCAAGACCCGCGCCATCGCCAGCAGCTGTTTCTGCCCGACGGACAGGTTATTGCCCTGCTCTCCCAGCCGGGTGTGAATACCCTGCGGGAAGCCGCGCACCAGACTCGCCAGCTGCACCGTTTCCAGCGCCTGCCACACGGCGTCTTCCTCGATGTTGCGCCCCAACGTAACGTTGGCCAGCACCGAATCGGCGATCACCACCGGATCCTGCTGCACCATCGCCACGCCCTGGCGCAGCGTGCGGTGCGACAGGCTGGAGATCGGGCGGCCATCGAGACGCACTTCCCCCTCGCTGACCGGGTAATAGCCCATCAGCAGGTTGGCCAAGGTGCTCTTACCGCTGCCGGTATGCCCAACCAGCGCCACGAAACCGCGCGAAGGCACCGCCAGCGAAATGTGCTGCAGCACCTTTTTGTCCGCGCGGTAAGCGAAGCTCAGATCGGTGATGTCGATGCGGCCACCGGCCAGCGGACGATCGTCGGCGCCGTAACTCTGCTGGCTGCGATCCATCAGCTCGAAAATGCGTTCACCGGCCACCACCGCCTGCTGCAGGATCGACTGCTGCGACGTGAGCTCGATCAGCGGTTCGTTCAGGCGCCCCAGGTAGTTGATGAAGGCATAGAGCACGCCGACGCCAATCACCCCCTCGCCGCTGAAGCCGAACAGCATCAACAGCCCGCACAGCACCAGCGCCGAAAACAGGCTGAGCAGCGGTCGCAGCAGGAAACCGTCGAGCCGCAGGGTCTGCATGCGCGCCAGATAGTGCGACTGACTGGCGGCGCTCATGCGTTCACCGAAGCGCACCTGCTGGCGGAACTGCTGAATCACGCCCATGCCGTTGATCACTTCGTTGAAACCGTCGTTGATGTCCGCCAGATAGCTGCGCACCCGGCGCACGATCGGCGTGCTGTAGTATTGATAGATGCCCATCACCACAAACACCGCCGGGAAGATGCAGACCGCCACCAGCGCCATGCGCCAGTCGAGGCTGAACATCGCCACCAGCATGGCACCGATCAGCGCGGCGCTTTTCAGCACCGTGGAGACCACCATCACGTACAGATCCTTGATCACCTCGGTGTCGTTGGTGACGCGCGAGATCAATTGCCCGACCGGCTGCGTGTCGAAGGCGCTGAGCGGCTGGCGCAGCGCGGCGTCCATCACGTCGGTGCGCAGCCGCTGGACCACCCCCACCGCCGCCTGGTTGAACAGCAGCGCCTGGAAGTAGTGCAGCGCCGCCGCCAGCAGCTCCAGCAGAATGTAAGCCGCCGCCAGCCCACCGACGATCGTCAGCGGCAGTTGCCCTTTGGCGACGTAATTATCGATAAAATAGCTCACCAGGATCGGCCCGGCGACTTCCGCCGCCGCCGCGATCCACAGCATCAGCACCGCCAGCCCCAGCGGTTTGCGGTACGGCGAGCCATAGGCCAGCAGCCGCTTCAGCGTCGGCCACAGCTTTTGCACTTTATTCATCGGCCAACGCCTCCTCGCCGTTTTCCGGCGCTTCATCCAGCGCCGCTTCCAGCTGCTGATAACGGTACATATCGCGATACCAGCCCGGCTGCGCCGCCAGCGCCACCGGATCGCCGCGCTGCGCAACGCCGCCGTGCTGCATCACCAGGATCTCGCTGGCTTCGGTCAAGGCCGACAGCCGGTGCGCGCTGATGATCACCGTGCGATCTTGCCCCCAGCTGCGCAGGTTGTGCAGGATCTGGTGTTCGGTACGGCCGTCCACCGCCGACAGCGCGTCGTCGAGGATCAGGATCTCCGCATCCAGCAGCAGCGCACGCGCAATGGAGATACGCTGTTTCTGCCCGCCCGACAGCATCACGCCGCGTTCGCCCACTTCGGTGTCATAGCCCTGTGGCAGCCGCAGAATGTCCTCATGGACGCTGGCCAACCGCGCCGCCTGTTCGATCTGCGCCTGCGTCGCCCCCGGATGGCCCAGCGCAATGTTGTTCGCCACGGTATCGGAGAACAGGAACGGCGTCTGGCTCACCACCGACAGCCGCGAACGCCAGTCGTCGAGTTTGACCTGCGGCAACGGCAGGCCGTGATAGCGGATCTGCCCTTGGTCGACGTCGAACTGGCGCTGGATCAGCGACAACAGCGTCGACTTGCCGGCGCCGGTCGGCCCGCACAGCCCCAGCATCTGCCCCGGCTTCAGCGTCAGCGCCACGTCATGCAGCGCCGGATGTGGGTTTTCCGGGTAGTGGAACGCGCGGATATCCACGTCCAGCACGCCTCGGCCGGCCGGCAACGCCTGCGGGCCGTCCTGCACCGCCGGCGCCTCGTCGAGCAGGCTGCGGATGCGGCTGTAGGCCGCGCTGCCGCGCTCGACGATGTTGAACATCCAGGCCAGCGCCAGCATCGGCCAGATCATCAGGCCGAGATACATCACAAAGCTGGTCAGCTGCCCGAGCGTCAGCGACCCGTTCACCACCATCCAGCTGCCGCCGCCGATGGCCAGCAGGTTAGAGGCGCCGATGGCGATATAAATGGTCGGATCGAAGCGCGCATCCACCCGCGCCACGTGCATGTTCTTGGCGCCGGTCTGCGCCGCCACCTCGGCAAAGCGGTTGGATTGGTGATCTTCCAGCCCAAAGGCCTTGATCATGCGGATGCTGGTCATGCTTTCCTGCGCCTGATCGTTCAGGCTGGAAAACGCCGCCTGCGCCGATTTAAAGCGCTGGTGCAGCTGGTCGCCGTAATATTTGATGGCGATCGCCATCAGCGGCATCGGGATCAACGCCAGCACCGTCAGCTGCCAGCTGATTTGGGTGCTCATCACCACCAGCACCACCAGCCCCATCACCAGCGAATCCACCAGCGTCAGCACGCCTTCGCCGGCGGCGAACACCACGCGGTCCACGTCGTTGGTGGCGCGCGCCATCAGATCGCCGGTGCGGTGGCGCAGGTAGAACGCCGGGTTTTGCCGGCTGAGCTGGCGGTAAAAGTTTTCGCGCAGCTCGACCGCCAGCTGATAGGAGGCGCCGAACAGCAACACCCGCCACACATAGCGCAGCAGGTAAACGACGATCGCGGTGCCGATCATCAGCCCGAGCCAGGCCATCAGCACGCCGGTAGACATTTGTTTTTCGGTGACGCCGTCCACGATGATGCCGACCAGCTTAGGCGGCAGCAGTTGCAGGATGGCGATGACGATCAGCAGCACCACCGCCCCGAGGTAGCGGCGCCACTCCCGGCGGAAGTACCAGCCGATTTGAGCAAATAATCTCACGCAGTTTGATTCCAGGGTTTTATGGGATTTGTCTCTTTTTCTGCTTCAGCAGAGCAGGATACCACCGTTGAGCCGCCCGTCCGGTGAACTTTTCACTCCGGCACCGGCAGCGCGGTGGTGTATTTGATTTTTTCCATGGCAAAGCTTGAGGTGACATCGATGAGGCCCGGTACGCCGTTCACCAGACGCTTATAAAAGCCGTCATAGCTTTTCATGTCCGCCACTTCGACCTGCATCAGATAGTCGTACTCCCCCGCCATGCGGTAGAACGCCAGCACCTCGGGCATCTGGCTGGTCAGTTGCACAAACGCCTGATACCACTCGCTGCTGTGCTGCTGGGTCTTGATCAGCACGAACGCCGTCAGCCCCAGGCCGAGCTTTTCGTTATCCAGCAGCGCCACCCGGCCGCGGATATAGCCCTCGTCTTCCAGGCGCTTCAGCCGTTTCCAGCACGGCGTCGAGGTCAAATTGACCGCATCGGCCAGCGCCTGCAGCGACTGGGTGCAATCTTGCTGCAGCATGCACAGCAGCTTACGGTCTGTTTTATCTAACATAGCGGCCACCAGGAGAAAAATTTTCTCCCATTAGGCGATTAAACAGGGAAAATGGCAATCCTTTTTTCCTGCCGACAGGCTATGCTACGCCATAAACCAGCCCCCTATTTTGAGGCCAAATCATGACAAACTCTTGGGTAAAATATGCTATCGGTGAAATAGAAGCGGACTTTCAGCGCTCCGCCGATACGCACCTGATTCGCCTGAACCTGCCGGCGTTTCCCGGCATCTGCCTGTATTTGAAGGACGAGAGCACCCACCCGACCGGCAGCCTGAAACACCGCCTGGCGCGCTCGCTGTTCCTTTATGGCCTGTGCAACGGCTGGATCACCGAGAACACCACCATCATCGAGGCCTCTTCCGGCAGCACCGCGGTGTCCGAAGCCTATTTCGCTCGTCTGATCGGCCTGCCGTTCATCGCGGTGATGCCATCCTGCACCGCGCGCCGCAAGGTGGAGCAGATCGCCTTTTACGGCGGCCGCTGTCACTTCGTCGATCACGCCGCCCAGATCTACGCCGCCTCCGAACAGCTGGCGAAAGAGCTGAACGGCCACTATATGGATCAGTTCACCTATGCCGAACGTGCCACCGACTGGCGCGGCAACAACAACATCGCCGACAGCATCTTCCGCCAGATGGCACGCGAACCTTTCCCGGTGCCGAAACACATCGTGATGAGCGCCGGCACCGGCGGCACCTCCGCTACGCTGGGGCGCTACATCCGCTATCAGGGGCACGACACCCAATTGACGGTGGTCGATCCGGAAAATTCGGTGTTCTATGACTGCTTCCACCACGGCGATCGCACCCTGATCGGCAGCTGCGGCAGCCGTATCGAAGGCATCGGCCGCCCGCGCGCCGAGCCGTCGTTCATCCCGTCGGTAGTCGACAACATGCTGCGGGTGCCGGATGCCGCCAGCGTCGCCACCATTCACTGGCTGGAAGGCGTGTTAGGCCGCAAGGTTGGCGCCTCCACCGGCACCAACGTCTGGGGTGCGCTGCAGCTGGCGAAACAGATGCGGGAAAACGGCGAGCAAGGGTCGATCGTCACCCTGCTGTGCGACAGCGGCGAGCGTTATCTGGATACCTATTACAACCCAGAATGGGTCAGCAACAACATCGGCGATCTGCAGCCGTATCTGGCGCAGCTGGCGGATTTGTAACGCCAGGCTCCGGATAAAAAAAAGCCGGGTAGTCATACCCGGCCGGCTGTAAGGAGAACCTCATTCTTCGGGGGAATAGGTGAGGCAAGGTGAACGCAGCCAATGTTGTAAATAATGGGCCACCGCCTGTTGCTGGCAATGGCCGATAACCGGTAGCTGCGGCAGCAGGGATTTCAGCTGCGGCAGGGCGTTGCCCATCACCACGCCGTGCCCCACCGCCCCCAGCATCTCTTTGTCGTTCATCGCGTCGCCGAACGCCATGCAGTCGGCCATCGTCAGCCCCAGATGGCGGCTCAGCCGGTCCAGCGCCGTGCCTTTGTTGCAACCGAGCGGCAGCACTTCCAGACAGTCGTAAGCGGAAAAGCACAGGTCTGCCTCGTCGCCCAGCTGTGCCCGCAGCTGCACCTGCAACGCCAGCAGCTCCTCATGCGGCGCGACAAAGCACACCTTGCTGTTGCCGAACGCCGGCAGGCGGCGCACGTCAGCCAGCTGAAAACGAAAGCCGCTCAGGTGGTGCGCCCGCAGCATCTCTTCCGGCACGGGAAACTCGGTCAGCCAACCTTCATCGCGGAACACATGCATGCTGGCGCGGGTGCGCCAATGATGATGCAGCACCTCTTCGGCGACCGCCGCCGGCAAATCGGTGGCGTGCAGCTGTTGGCCGCGATTGTCATACACTCGCGTGCCGTTGCCGGTGATCAGGTACCCCTGCAGCCCCAGTTGCGCCATGATCGGCTGCGCGTCGAGGTAGTGCCGCCCGGTGGCGAACGTCACCACCATTTCCCGCTCTACCAGCTGGTTCAGCACCGCCAGCGTTTCCGGGCCAACCCGGTGATCCGGCATCAACAGCGTGCCGTCCATATCGAAAGCAGCCAGGCGATACATAAAGACCTCTTGAATGTGAACGCGATTACAATCCGTGCAGTATGGGATGGTATTTGCGGAAGTAATAGTGAACAATTTGAGAAAACTGTTCCGGATTTCTGCCCATGCGCCTGGTTCACCGTCTCAGCCAATATCAACGCCTGTACCAACAGCTCGGCAGCGCGCCGGTCGCCGTGACCATCGGCGAGCTGGCGACGATGTTCTACTGCAGCGAACGGCACGCCCGCACGCTGGTGCAACAGCTGCAGGATCAGGGCTGGCTGAGCTGGCATTCGCAGCCCGGCCGCGGCAAACGCGCCCGCCTACACTGCCTGAAAACCCCAGATGAACTGCGCGCGCAGCTGCTGCAACAGCTGCTGCAACAGGGCAACCATCAGGGGGCGCTGGAGATGGCGCAGCTCGATCCGCAGCACCTGCAGGATCTGCTCAGCCCGCACCTCGGCGGGCAATGGCAGGCCGGCAGCCCGACGCTGCGCATTCCCTATTACCGCACGCTGGAAGCGCTCGACCCACTCACGCTGACCGGCCGCGCCGAGCAACATCTGGTATCGACCCTGCACGCCGGGCTGACGCGCCTGATGACCGGTAACCCGGAACCGCAGCCCGATCTGGCGCACCACTGGCAGATTGGCGAGCACGGCCTGCGCTGGCGCTTCTTTCTGCGCAGCCAGCTGCGCTGGCACAACGGTGAACCGCTGACCGGCCAACAGCTGCTGCAAACGCTGGAAAAGCTGCAGCGCCACCCGCGCAGCCAACCCAGCCTGGCCAACGTCGCACACATCAGCCTGCCGCATCCGCTGTGCATCCAGTTCGATCTGCACCTGGCGGACTATTGGCTGGCTCACCGGCTGGCGGAGCTGCCTTGCCTGATGACCCACCCGGAGCTGCCGACCATCGGCGCCGGCCCGTTCAAGCTGGCGTTGAATGAGCCGCAGCTGGTGCGGCTGGAACAGCACGCCGGTTACCATCTGCAGCATCCGTATCTGGACACCATCGAGTACTGGATCACCCCCGACCTGCCCACCGCCGGCGCCGACACCAGTTGCCAGCATCCGGTGCGCATCACCATCGGTCAGCAAGACGATTTGGCGCAGGCCCGGCCGGTGCAGCGCAGCATGAGCCTGGGCTGGTGTTATCTGGCGCTGAACCTGCGCCACGGCGTGCTGAGCGAAGCCCAGGGGCAAAAGCTGCTGATGCTGATCCAGCAGTCCGGCCTGCTGAGCCGTCTGCCTATTCCCAACAGCGTGATCACCCCCAGCCATGAAATGCTGCCCGGCTGGCGTATTCCCAGTCAACGGATTGAGGAAGATGTCACCCTGCCCGCCCGGCTGACGCTGCTGTATCGGCCGCCGGTCGAGCTGGAAACGGTGACGGTCGCGCTACAGCGGCTGCTGGCGCAGCACGGCTGCGAGCTGGAGGTGCGTTACTACGCCGGTAAACGCTGGCAAAGCGAGGCGCAGATCGCCCAGGCCGACCTGCTGCTGGCAGACAACCTGATCGGTGAAGCGCCGGAGGCGACGCTGGAGAGCTGGCTGCGGCAGGATACGCTGTGGCGCGGTATCCTGACGGAAAGCCGCTGGCAGCAGCAGCAGGACACGCTGCGACAGATCCAGCAGCTGCAGGCGCAGCAACCGCGCTTCGCACAGCTGCAGGCTTATTATCAACGGCTGATGGCCGCCGCCATCATCACGCCGCTGTTTCACTATCAGTATCAGATCAGCGCGCCGCCGCGCATGCATGGCGTCACGCTAACCGCCCACGGCTGGTTCGATTTTTGCCAGGCGTGGCTGCCGCCGCCGGTGGACAGCGCACCGGCCTGAGCCGAACCGCCCTGCGCCTGGCGGCCCTTTCTGCTACTATTGTCGCCGCAACGCAATTTTTATCCTGCCGCCCGAATGTGTATCGGGAGAGGCCAAAGCCCAAAAAGGTGATTTTATGAAGCGCGCGGTTGTCGTTTTCAGCGGTGGACAAGACTCCACGACCTGCTTGATCCAGGCATTGCAACAGTATGATGAAGTTCACTGCGTCACGTTCGATTACGGCCAGCGCCATCGCGCCGAGATTGAAGTGGCTCAAGAGCTGTCGGTAGCCCTCGGCGCCAAGGCACACAAGGTGCTGGACGTAACGCTGCTCAATGAGCTGGCCGTCAGCAGCCTGACGCGCGACAATATTCCGGTTCCCGCCTACGATCCCAATCAGAAAAATGCGCTGCCGAGCACCTTCGTGCCGGGCCGCAACATCCTGTTCCTGACGCTGGCGGCGATCTACGCCTACCAGGTGGAAGCGGAAGCGGTGATCACCGGCGTGTGTGAAACCGATTTCTCCGGCTATCCGGATTGCCGCGACGAGTTTGTTAAAGCGTTGAACAAGGCGGTGACGCTGGGCATCGCCCGCGATATCCGCTTCGAAACGCCGCTGATGTGGCTAAACAAGGCCGAGACCTGGGCGCTGGCGGATTATTACCACCAGCTGGATCGCGTGCGCCAGGATACGCTGACCTGCTACAACGGCATCAAGGGTGACGGCTGCGGCGAATGTGCCGCCTGCAACCTGCGCGCCAATGGCCTGATGCAGTACCGCGCCAACCAGGCGGAAGTGATGGCGGCGTTGAAACAGAAGGCCGCTCTGGCCTGAGGCAGTGACGGCGGCAGCCTCTGCCGCCCGTGAGCTTACTGCAGATTATCCTTCGGCGTGAGCGCCTCCAGGTGCTCGCGCAATTCTCCTTCGATCGGCAGCGCACGCTGCGTTTTCAGATCGACGCACACGAAAGTCAGCAGCGCGTCAGCCACCGGCGTCCCCGCCGGATCCTGCGTCACCTTTTGGCTCAGCACCCCGCTCTTGCCGTTGAGCTGAACCATCTGGCTGTCGATACGCAGCTTATCCCCCAATACCGCCGGGCTGCGGTAATTGATATTGATGTTCACCACGATGAAAGCGATGTTGTTTTCCGTCATCCAGCGGAACCCGGCCTCGTTCTCCAGCCACTCCCAGCGCGCCTCTTCCAGAAACTCCAGATAGCGGGCGTTGTTAACGTGCTGGTAAACATCAAGGTGATAACCGCGAACTTTGATAAAGGTTTGCATAGGGAACGATCGCTCCTGCCTGGTGATTACAGAAAGAGGGAGCCGCAGCGGCTCCCTCGCCCGTTTGGTCAACGCGCCAAACTGGTAAGACCTGTAAAATGTAGCAGAGGAGTGACGGCCTCAGCGGCATTTTGCCACGCAGCCGCGACCGGGATCACATTTTCAGCCGGGTGCGGTTCTTCTCAAACAGCGCCGGCCCGATGCCCGGTACCTCCTGCAACTGCTCAACCTGGGTGAACGGCCCGTTCTGCTCGCGGTAGCGCACGATGCCTTCCGCCTTCTTCAAACCGACGCCGCTCAAGGCGGCGGCCAGCTGTTCGGCGGTGGCCTGATTGATGCTGACCGCCGCCTCCTCGGCTGTCTTGGTCATCACCGATTGCCCGCCATTGCTCGCCGGTGCTGAGAGCATGGGTGCCGGCGCCTCGGCTTTATCCACCGCTGCGGCCGGCCCCGCCAGGCACAACAGCAGCGCGGTGAGCGCAGCTTTGACGTGATGACGGTAACCTGATAACGCTTTTTTCTCTTTATGTTGCATGCTGTATCCTCCTTGTGTGCGACAGCACGGCTACCTTGCCGCGGCGGCGAATATTCAGCAATCGGCGGATATCAGATGTGGAAAAGGCCGCGAAAGCGGCCTTTGTTTGTTGCACTGCGTTGCAGAAAAATGCGGCGATTACTGAGGCTGTTGCTCAGCGGCGCCCATTTTGATCTTGGCTTCTTTACGCAGGCTCGCCAGCAGCGAATCGAAGGAAACGCCGGTCGCGCCCTCTTCCATCTTGCCGACGAAGGTTTTCATTTCGTCTTCCGGCAGCGTGC
Organism: Serratia sp. A07; assembly: GCF_058725505.1. NCBI lineage: Bacteria > Pseudomonadati > Pseudomonadota > Gammaproteobacteria > Enterobacterales > Yersiniaceae > Serratia > Serratia sp. A07. The sequence goes on along the minus strand of NZ_JBZXDO010000003.1, from coordinate 163,651 downwards.
CTGGCTTCACCGCATCGAGCGCGATCAGCACCACGTTGTCCTGGCGATCCTGCGACATGCCGTACACCGGTTTGCCGTCCTGCGGGTGCGGCAGCGCGAACACGCTCTCCACCAGCTGGCTGTCTTCCGGCGCGCGCGCCATCTTCTGCACGGCGCCAAAGCTCAGGCCGGCGGCTTTCATCGCCTCGTCGCCCTTGCCCTGCTTCAGCTCAACCAGCAGCTTCTCGCCCTGCAGTTTCGCTTCCTGCACCGCTTTGTTGCGCTTCACCAGCTCGGCCACGCGGTCTTTCACCTGGTCGAATGGTTCGATACCTTCCGGCTTATGGCCGCTCACGCGCACCACGAAGGCGCGGTCGCCATCTACGGTGATCACGTCGGAGTTGCTGCCCGGCGCGCCGTTCTCGCCGATCAGCGAGCCGTCGAAGATCGCCTGCACGACCGGCTTGAAGTTCAGCGCGGCAGGAATGTTGTCACGAGTGAACCAGTCGCTTTGCGCCGCTTTCACGCCGGCCGCTTCTTCAGCCGAGGCCAGAGATTCGTTGTCGCTGGTCGCCGCTTCGCTCACCTTCTGCTGCAGCGCGTAATACGCGTCTACCGCTTTCTCCTGCTGCACCTGCTTGGCGATGGCGTCATGCACTTCGCTCAGCGGCTTCACTTTCTCAGGTTCGATATCATTCAAACGCACGATCAGGAAGCCGACGGAAGATTTCACCACGCCGGACAGCTGCCCTTTCTCGGTCAGGTTAGCCTGCTTCAGCTCGTCGGCGGTGGTTTCCGGCTCCAACCAGCCCAGCTCGCCGCCGGTACGGCGTGAGATGATATCGGTGGATTTCTCTTTCGCCAGGGTGGCGAAATCGGCGCCCTTCTTCAGCTCGTCCAGCACGGCGTTGGCTTCCGCCTCGGTTTTCAGCTGGATCACGCTGTAGTTCTTACGCTCCGGCTGGCCGTAGCTGCTCTTGTGCTGGTCGTAGTAAGCGCTGATGTCTTCTTCGCTCACTTTCACCTTGTCCTGCATGGACGCGGCGTCCAGCGGGATATAGCTCACCTTCACCTGCTCTGGTGCGATGAAGCTGTTTTTGTTCTGATCGTAATACGCCTTCAGTTCGTCGTCACCGGCGCTCTGTTTCGCCTGCAGCGCCTTCAGATCGATGGTCGCCAGGCGCACGTCGCGCTCCTGCAGCACCAGCGCCGCCATGGCTTGCGATTCGGACGGCAGCACGAAGCCGGACTCGCCGAAGGCCTGAATCAGCTGCTGATTGACCAGCTGCTGGCGCATCGACTGCGCGAAGTTGTCGGCGGTGTAGCCCATGCGGCCGATCAGGTCGAGGTATTTGGCGTTATCGAACTGGCCGTTGGTCTGGAAGTAAGGCGCCTTGCGGATAGCGTCCTTGATCTGATCGTCGCTGACCGCCAGGCCCAGCTTCTTGGCGTACTGGTCGAGCAGCATGTTGTCGATCAACTGGGACAACACCTGACGGCGCATCTGCTGCATGTAGCCTTCGTTGCCGGCTAGCGCGGAGAACTGGTCACCCAGCTGCTGCTGCATGCGGCTACGCTCGCTTTGGAAAGCCTGTTCCAGCTGAGCGCGTTCGATCATCTGACCATTTACTTTCGCAGCATAATCGCCGGAGCCGCCGATCAGGTAGTTACCCACCCCGGTCAGAACGAATGACAGGATGATCAGGGCCAGGATGATTTTGAGCACGACGTGATTAGCAGCCGCGCGTAAATTGTCCATCATAGTGTGACAACACTCCGCTGTGATGTGGATTAACAACCCTTGTGCAGGCGCGTTCCCTGCGACAAAAATAAAAAAAGCGCATCAGTCCGATGCGCCTTGTATCTTACCTTACCAGCACCGCTGCGTCAGGTGATTGTTTATTACAAAACCCTGTTACGCTAAACGGTTAGACGCTAAATCAGTTTACAGCGTCTTTCAGCGCTTTCCCTGCACGGAAGGCCGGTACTTTGGCTGCCGCGATTTTGATCTCTTTACCGGTCTGCGGGTTGCGGCCGGTACGAGCCGAACGTTCACGCACGGTGAAGGAACCGAAACCTACCAGAGCCACGTCATCCCCTGCTTTCAGAGAGTCGGTAACGGAAGCGATTACTGCGTCTAAAGCACGTCCCGCTGCCGCTTTGGAAATATCAGCACCTGCGGCAATCTTGTCGATCAGTTGTGACTTATTCACTCTATCATCCCCTCTAGAATTCTATCGTCGCACCGAAAAATCCCTACGGTTGCGACAGCGCAGCTGTTATATCAATCCCATCGAACCTTAGCAAGCCACCGACTGGGTGGCAAAACGCGGGCCGACAGAGATCTAACTTAGCGGTACAAAAAAATACTGGCAAGTCCGAAATGGCTTGCCAGTATAAGTTTTATCAATGGTTTTTGCGATTCGTCACTATTTTGCCGCTACCGGCAGTGCGCCGAAGGCCGGGTTTTGCAACGCAATGTTCAAAACTTCATCGATTCGCTGCACCGGATGAATCTCCAGATCGGCGATAACATTGTCCGGGATCTCTTCCAGATCGCGCTTGTTCTCGTAAGGGATCAGCACGGTTTTGATGCCGCCGCGATGCGCCGCCAGCAGCTTCTCTTTCAGGCCGCCGATCGGCAATACCTGGCCGCGCAGCGTGATCTCGCCGGTCATCGCCACATCGGCGCGTACTGGGTTGCCGGTCAGACAGGAGACCAGCGCGGTGCACATCGCGATACCGGCGCTCGGGCCGTCTTTCGGCGTCGCCCCTTCCGGCACGTGCACGTGGATGTCGCGTTTCTCGTAGAAATCTGCGTTGATGCCCAATTTCTCCGCGCGCGCGCGCACCACGGTCAGCGCCGCCTGAATCGATTCCTGCATCACTTCACCCAGAGAACCGGTGTAGGTCAGCTTGCCTTTGCCCGGCACGCAGGCGGTTTCGATGGTCAGCAGATCGCCGCCCACTTCCGTCCACGCCAGCCCGGTGACTTCGCCCACGCGGTTTTCGGTATCCGCACGGCCGTAATCGACGCGCTGCACGCCCAGGTAATCCTTCAGGTTGTCGCCGTTGATCTCGATATGCTTGCGCTTCTTGTCCATCAGCAGCGTTTTCACCGCTTTACGGCACAGCTTGGAGATTTCACGCTCCAGGCTACGCACCCCGGCTTCGCGGGTGTAGAAGCGAATGATACCGATGATGGCGCTGTCGTCGACCGTCAGCTCGCCTTTTTTCAGCGCGTTGCGCTCAAGCTGCTTCGGCAGCAAGTGCTGCTTCGCAATGTTGAGCTTCTCGTCCTCGGTGTAACCCGACAGGCGGATCACTTCCATACGGTCCAGCAGCGGCGCAGGAATGTTCATCGAGTTCGAGGTGGCGACGAACATCACGTCGGACAGATCGTAATCCACTTCCAGGTAGTGGTCGTTGAACGCCACGTTCTGTTCCGGATCCAGCACCTCCAGCAGAGCGGAGGCCGGATCGCCGCGCATGTCGGAAGACATCTTGTCGATCTCATCCAGCAGGAACAGCGGGTTCTTCACCCCAACCTTGGCCATCTTCTGGATCAGTTTGCCCGGCATCGAACCGATGTAGGTACGGCGGTGACCGCGGATTTCCGCTTCGTCACGCACGCCGCCCAGCGCCATACGCACATACTGGCGGCCGGTCGCTTTGGCGATCGACTGCCCCAGCGAGGTTTTACCCACGCCCGGCGGCCCTACCAAACACAGGATCGGCCCCTTGATTTTGCTGACGCGGCTCTGTACCGCGAGGTACTCGAGGATGCGATCCTTGACGCGCTCCAGGCCGTAGTGATCGGTATCGAGCACTTCCTGCGCCTTGACCAGGTCTTTTTTCACCTTGCTGCGCGCATTCCACGGCACCTGCAGCATCCAGTCGATGTAGCCGCGCACCACGGTCGCTTCCGCTGACATCGGCGACATCATCTTCAGCTTCTGCAGTTCCGCTTCGGTTTTCTCGCGCGCCTCTTTCGGCATCTTCGCCGCATCGATCTTGCGCTTCAGCGCTTCGTGCTCGTCCGGCGCGTCGTCCATCTCGCCCAGCTCTTTCTGAATCGCCTTCATCTGCTCATTCAGATAGTACTCGCGCTGGCTCTTCTCCATCTGCTTCTTGACGCGGTTGCGGATGCGTTTCTCGACCTGCAGCAGGTCGATCTCCGACTCCATCATCGCCATCAGGTATTCCAGACGCTCGGTGATGTCGGACATCTCGAGCACCGACTGCTTGTCGCTGAGTTTCAGCGGCATGTGGGCAGCGATGGTGTCCGCCAGGCGCGCGGCGTCGTCGATGCTGTTCAGTGAAGTCAGCACCTCCGGCGGGATTTTTTTGTTCAGCTTGATATAGCCTTCAAACTGATTGATCGCGGTGCGCACCAGCACTTCCTGCTCGCGCTCGTCGATCGCTGGCGACTCAAGGTATTCCGCCTGCGCGGCAAAATGCTCACCGCTGTCGGACAGCGTAGTGATGCGTGCGCGCTGCAGCCCCTCGACCAGCACTTTTACCGTGCCGTCCGGCAGCTTCAACATCTGCAGGATCGACGCTACGGTGCCAACCGAGAACAAGTCGTTAATGCCAGGTTCATCCGTTGAGGCCTCTTTCTGTGCCACCAGCATGATCTTCTTATCGTGATCCATTGCGGCTTCGAGGCACCGAATCGATTTTTCCCGGCCAACAAATAACGGGATCACCATGTGCGGATAAACCACCACGTCGCGCAATGGCAGGACGGGGATTTCAATGCGTTCGGAACGCTCAGGGTTCATAGAGCTCTCTCTTAGTTTAATTTCCGCCAGGTTGAGGGGGAATCTCATGAGACGCAAGCATCTAACGTTTCATAAAATCTGGTTAATGAGTATATGGGGATGAATCTCTTACATTCAACGGCAAGAATGCAGGAAAAAGAAATGGGGGATGAAATCCCCCATTTTGCTGATAACGCTCTGGTTTAACTGGCTAATTATTCGCCAGATGCCTGGGCTTCCGGCTTGCCGTAAATCAGCAGCGGCTTGGATTGGCCGGCGATGACCGACTCGTCGATCACCACTTTGTCTACGCTGTCCATCGACGGCAGATCGTACATGGTGTCGAGCAGCGCGCCTTCCACGATGGAACGCAGGCCGCGGGCGCCGGTTTTGCGCGCCATGGCTTTCTTGGCGATGGCGTTCAGCGCTTCGTCGCGGAACTCCAGCTCCACGCCTTCCAGATTGAACAGCGCCTGATACTGCTTGGTCAGGGCGTTCTTCGGCTCTTTCAGGATCTGAATCAGCGCATCTTCGCTCAGCTCGCTCAGGGTCGCCACCACCGGCAGACGGCCGATGAACTCTGGGATCAGACCGAACTTGATCAAATCTTCCGGTTCGGCCTGCAGCAGCAGTTCGCCCTCGGTCGCCTTCTCGGACTCGCCCTTGACGGTCGCGCCGAAGCCGATGCCGGAGCCGGTGTTGACGCGCTGACCGATCACCTTATCCAGGCCGGCGAAAGCGCCGCCGCAGATAAACAGGATCTTGGAGGTATCAACCTGCAGGAACTCCTGTTGCGGATGCTTGCGCCCACCCTGCGGCGGAACCGCGGCGATGGTGCCTTCAATCAGCTTCAGCAGCGCCTGCTGCACGCCTTCACCCGAGACGTCACGCGTGATCGACGGGTTATCGGACTTGCGGGAAATCTTATCGATTTCATCGATATAAACGATGCCGCGCTGCGCTTTCTGCACGTCATAGTCACATTTTTGCAACAGCTTCTGGATAATATTTTCCACGTCCTCACCCACGTAACCGGCTTCGGTCAGCGTGGTAGCGTCGGCCATGGTGAACGGCACGTCCAGGAAGCGCGCCAGCGTTTCCGCCAGCAGGGTTTTACCGCTGCCGGTCGGGCCGATCAGCAAGATGTTGCTCTTGCCCAACTCGATACCGTTGCTGGTATCGCCGTTGCGCAGGCGTTTGTAGTGGTTGTACACCGCAACCGCCAGCACTTTCTTCGCCTGCTCCTGGCCGATGACGTAGTCATCCAGGTGGTGGCGAATTTCGTGCGGCGTCGGCAGCGCACTGCGCTCACGATGCGGGGCAACTTCTTTAATCTCTTCGCGAATAATGTCGTTACACAGATCGACACATTCATCGCAGATATACACTGACGGCCCGGCAATCAGCTTACGCACTTCATGCTGGCTTTTGCCGCAAAAAGAGCAGTACAGCAGCTTTCCTGAACCGTCTTTGCGCTTATCTGTCATCAGTCAAACCTCTTCTTTAGTCTTGTCCCGCAGGAAAATCACGGCGGCAGTGCGCCCAAACTCATATCGGGAACGCCGAGGGGCCACAACAGAGCGAGCCCCTGCCCACTCTGATTACTATAGTCCATCGGCGCCGCGTGGTTCTAGCTGCGGTGTGTCAGAATGCCGTCAACCAGGCCGTATTCCACGGCTTCTTCCGCGGTCATAAAGCGATCGCGCTCGGTGTCGCGCTCGATCTGCTCCAGCGGCTGGCCGGTATGCTCGGCCATCAGTTCGTTCATGCGCGCTTTCACCTTAAGGATTTCACGCGCATGGATTTCGATGTCCGTCGCCTGGCCCTGGTAGCCGCCCAGCGGCTGGTGAATCATCACGCGCGAGTTCGGCAGGCAGAAACGCTTGCCTTTGGCACCCGCGGTCAGCAGGAAGGAGCCCATCGAGCACGCCTGGCCCATACAGATGGTGCTGACGTCCGGCTTGATGAACTTCATGGTGTCGTAAATCGACATGCCCGCGGTAATTACCCCACCCGGCGAGTTGATGTAGAGGTAAATGTCTTTTTCCGGGCTTTCCGCTTCGAGGAACAGCATTTGCGCCACGATCAGGTTGGCCATGTGATCTTCCACCTGGCCGGTCAGGAAAATGATGCGCTCTTTCAGCAGGCGGGAATAGATGTCGTAAGAACGCTCCCCGCGTGAAGTCTGCTCTACCACCATCGGCACCAGCGCCATGTTCGGTGCAAATTGATCTCGTTCGCCACTGTATGACATTACCGTCTCCTAATAGAAATTGCCTTGGCGGCCAGGGTGTCACCCTAATACGCCGATTCTACTTGAGAACGGCCATGATGACTATGCTCAAGCATTCGACCCGCGCCACACGTACCCGACGGTTATTTCATCCCGCGCACTTTGGCAAACAGCCCCAGAATTATTCTTAACAGATTGGGGGATCCCGGCGCGATTTCAAGCCCAGAGGCCGATTTTCTCCGCGCGCCGAAAACGATGCCGTTATTCTGACCGTTATCATGCCAGCCAGTTCCCCAGGCAACAGGGTAAATATAGTGCATATTGCCCCGCTTAACCTGAGATTAATCAGCAACGTGGCAAAAAGAAAAGCCCGCAACCTGAGGTTGCGGGCTTTTTCATCGTGCGCCGGTTCGCCAGGCGAAACCGGGGGCGCCGTTCATCGCGCCCGGCACGCCGGCATTACGCCTGTTGAGTCTGGTTCATCAGCTCGCTGAAGGTAGTGGCTTTTTCAGTCACTTTCGCTTTTGCCAGCAGGGCTTCAACCGCTTGCTCTTCCAGAGCCACGTTGCGCATGTTGTTCATCAGCTCTTTGTTTTTGCTGTAGAACTCGATGACTTCGCTCGGATCTTCGTAGGCAGAAGCCATTTCTTCGATCAGCGTCTTCACGCGGTCTTCGTCAGCTTTCAGATCGTTGGTGCTGATCACTTCGCCCAGCAGCAGGCCAACCACTACGCGGCGTTTCGCTTGCTCTTCGAACAGCTCGCGTGGCAGTTCCAGCGCTTGCTTCTCGTTGCCGCCGAAACGCTGTGCAGCCTGACGGCGCAGTACGTCGATTTCGCCGTCGATCAGGGCAGCAGGCACGTCGATTTCGTTCGCGCTCACCAGACCGTCGATCGCCTGAGACTTGATGCGGTTACGCACGGCGCCTTTCAGCTCGCGCTCCATGTTCTTGCGGACTTCGGTGCGCAGGCCGGCAACGGAACCGTCCGCCACGCCGAAACGCTTGATGAACTCTTCGGTCAGTTCCGGCAGCTCGCGCTCTTCAACTTTCTTCAGCACGATAGCGAATTTGGCCGCTTTGCCCTTCAGGTTTTCCGCGTGGTAATCTTCCGGGAAGTTCACGTCGATGGAGAACTCTTCGCCCGCTTTGTGACCGACCAGGCCTTCTTCGAAGCCTGGGATCATGCGGCCCTGGCCCATTGCCAGTACGAAGTCGGACGCTTTGCCGCCTTCGAACTCTTCACCGTCGATAGAACCGGTGAAGTCAACGGTCACGCGATCTTCAGCTTCCGCTGCGCGATCGGTTTCTTTCCAGGTCGCCTGCTGCTTGCGCAGAGTGTCCAGCATCGCGTCGACGTCTTCGTCGTTCACTTCAACCACTGGTTTTTCAACTTCGATGTTTTCCAGGCCTTTCAGCTCAACTTCTGGATACACTTCGAATTCAACGGCGAAAGTGAAGTCTTCACCTTCTTTGTACTCGCCCGGCACGTAGTTTGGTGCGCCGGCCGGATTAATCTTTTCTTTGATGATCGCGTCAACGAAGCTGCGCTGCATCGCTTCGCCCAGCACGTCCTGACGAACAGAGGCGCCGTAACGCTGTTCCACGATGTTCATCGGCACTTTGCCTTTGCGGAAGCCGTCGATACGCACGCTTTTCGCTGCGTTGATCAGCTCTTTCTTCACCGCCTGCTTGATAGTATCAGCCGGTACAGTAATAGAGAGACGGCGCCCAAGGCCTTGAGTGGTTTCTACTGAAACTTGCATCTTGTTACCTCAAAAAAATCACAGTGCTCGGTCAACTCCGTTCCAAGAACCAGGACGGCTACAAATAAGAACCGAGTTCCCTGATGACAGAAGCGTCCCGAAACCATTCCGGAAAAATAAGACGCGACATTATAGCGGCGCATGCATGGCGAGTCGAGGAAAGCTAGGCGGCGCAGGCGCGCTAAAACTCACACTTTTGCCGATTCAATCGCCAAAAGGCCGCCAAAACAGACCGAACGTTGGCCATATTGCGCGTCGGCCGTGTCGTCGTCAAAAACAGAAACGGCCCGCAGGCCGTTTCAAAATTCGTCAGTAGTAATACCCTAATTCGAGGGCAAAGTTCCACTGATACCTGAAAATTTCCCCCTCAGGCCAGCGTCCCGGCGCCGCGGCACGGCGGCGAGGCCGGCACGGTATCCTGCAATCCTTCCCACTCTTTGAGCGTATAGGTGTGCAGCGCCAGCGCGTGTACGCCATCGGCCAGCTCCTCCGACAGTACGCCGTAGATAGAGCGGTGACGCGTCAAAAACCGTTCGCCGACGAAGCGATCGCTGACCAATACCACTTTGAAATGACTTTCTGAACCCGCCGGAACGTTATGACGATAGCTTTCATCAACGACTTCCAGATACGCGGGCTCAAACGCCGCCCTTAACTTTGCTTCTATTTGCTCGCGAATCATAGGATCTCCTTACAACACCGGCAGAGGACCGTGCCCATCTAGTTCAATATTAGCCGGTTTTCCCCCGTTTAGACCATCACCGGGACAAATTTCTCTTTTCTGCGGTCAGATGATGAGCGTCATCCCCGCCGCTTGGGGGATTATCCGATTGAGCGGGCCAAAAAAGCGTGTTTTTATCAACGGCAGGTAAAAATTTGTCACTCAGGCGCCTTCCGCGCTTCCACCGCACGGCGGCGATGCTATGATGTCGGCAATTTGTTGTCGGCTATCCCGCTCTGATTATTGCTAAATCCATCGAGAATGAGACAGAAAACATGTTAAAGAAACTTTGTCTTCCTTTGCTGGCCGCCCTGCTGCTGGCCGGTTGCGCGACCAGCAGCAACACCCTGAACGTCACGCCGAAAATCGTTCTGCCGCAGCAGGATCCTACCCTGCAGGGCATCACCATCAGCATCAACGGCGCGGATCAGCGCACCGATCAGGCGCTGGCCAAGGTGAATCGCGACGGCCAACTGGTCACGCTGACGCCATCGCGCGATCTGCGTTTCCTGCTGCAGGAAGTGCTGGAGAAACAGATGGGCGCTCGCGGCTACATGATCGGCGCCGACGGCCCGGTGGCGCTGCAGATCGTCGTCAATAACCTGTACGCGGACGTTTCCGAAGGTAACCTGCGCTACAACATCACCACCAAAGCCGACATCTCGATCATCGCCCAGGCGAAGAACGGCAACAAGCAGGTGAAAAATTACCGCTCGACGTATAACGTGCAGGGCGCCTTCACGGCCACCAACGAGAAGATCACCGACGCCGTTAACTCCGTGCTGGGCGACGTGATCGCCGACATGGCGCAGGACACCAGCGTCAACGACTTTATCAAGCAAAACGCGCGCTAATCGACGCGCCTTGCGCCGCCCGGCGGATCGGGCGGCGCAGACAGGGAACTCATGTCGAAACACTATCTGAACATCTTCACCCAGCGTAACTCCGCCATTCTGCTGCTGCTGGGCTTCGCGTCGGGTCTGCCGCTGGCATTGACCTCCGGCACGCTGCAAGCCTGGATGACCGTCGAAAACATCGATCTGAAGACCATCGGCATTTTCTCGCTGGTGGGCCAGGCCTACGTATTCAAATTCCTCTGGTCGCCGTTCATGGACCGCTATACCCCGCCGTTTCTCGGGCGGCGGCGCGGTTGGCTGCTGATCAGCCAGCTGCTGCTGGTGGCGGCGATCGTGGCGATGGGCTTCATGCAGCCCGCGCAGCACCTGTGGTGGCTGGCGGCGTTGGCGGTGCTGGTGGCGTTCTGCTCCGCCTCGCAAGATATCGTGTTCGACGCTTATAAAACCGACCTGCTGAAAGCCGAAGAGCGCGGGGCGGGTGCGGCGATCTCGGTGCTGGGCTACCGGCTGGCAATGCTGGTTTCCGGCGGCCTGGCGCTGTGGCTGGCGGATCGCTATTTCGGCTGGCAGGCCACCTACTGGCTGATGGCCGGATTGATGCTGATCGGCGTGGCTGCCACGCTGATGGCGCCGGAGCCGGATGAAAGCATCCCGGCACCGCGCACCATGGAACAGGCGGTCGTCGCGCCGCTGCGTGATTTCTTCGGCCGCAACAACGCCTGGCTGATCCTGCTGCTGATCGTGATGTACAAAATGGGCGACGCCTTCGCCGGCAGCCTGAGCACCACGTTCCTGATCCGCGGCGTGGGGTTCGACGCCGGTGAAGTCGGGCTGGTCAACAAAACGCTCGGCCTGTTCGCCACCATCGTCGGCGCCCTGTTCGGCGGCGTGCTGATGCAACGTCTCACCCTGTTCCGCGCGCTGATGCTGTTCGGCGTCCTGCAGGCGGTCTCCAACCTCGGGTATTGGATCCTGGCGGTGACCGACAAGAGCCTGCTCACCATGGGCAGCGCCATCTTCCTCGAAAACCTGTGCGGCGGCATGGGCACCGCGGCCTTCGTGGCGCTGCTGATGACGCTGTGCAACCGTTCGTTCTCCGCCACCCAGTTCGCGCTGCTGTCGGCGCTGTCCGCCGTGGGGCGCGTCTATGTCGGCCCGATCGCCGGCTGGTTCGTCGAAGCCCACGGCTGGCCGTTGTTCTACCTGTTCTCTATCGCCGCCGCCCTGCCCGGCTTGCTGCTGCTCGGCATCTGCCGCCAGACGCTGGAACACACCCAGCAACATGGCGACTTTATGCCGCGCACCGAGTTTTCCGGATCTTACCGCTGGGCGCTGCGCCTGCTGACGCTGGGCTGTTCGCTGTTGGGCCTGTGGTTGCTGTTGCTGATCGCCAATGCGCTGGACTGGACGCAGGCACCGCTGTTGGCCGATCGGCTGCTGCAGGTCGGCGCCGCGCTGAGCCTGCTCGGCGTCGCGATGGGCAGCGCGCTGGATTACCTGGCCCTGCGCCGCACCCGTTTGGCATAATCTGACCGGCCGGCGATTTCGCCGGCCGAAAAAAAAGCGATCCGCGGGTATATTTATTTTGGTAAAAAAAGATAATCGACGCGGAAATTATTTTTTTATCCGACTGCCGCACTCGGAAATATAATTAAATTCACCTTTAAGACACAATTATTTTACATTAAATAAACCTTTTCTGCGTATTTCCCCGCCGCGCATTTCTTCGCCAAATTCATCATACCTTTAGTTTTCCTTAACATACGGGCTGCTCGTCACGATTCAGCGTGCCAACGCGTTGTTGTCATTGGTAAATTGTCACGCAGGGTTACATCTGTGACCCCCTTAACAGAAAGTGTCAACAAGCCGCTGACACTCCCTTAAGCATGTTTACAGTACTGCAACCTTCCCGTAAAATGCCCGCACACATGAAACGACAATTGAGCCTTTGTTATTGAGGTCGTTAGATGAGACTTAAGAAATACAATAAAAGTATTGGGATGCTGTCATTAATCGCAGGCACTGTATTGCTCAGTGGCTGCGATATGGTTTTGATGAATCCCAAAGGAGCAATTGGTGTTGAGCAACGGACACTGATTATCACTGCAATCGCGTTGATGTTGATCGTGGTGGTGCCAGTTATCTTCATGGCGTTCGCCTTTGCCTGGAAGTATCGTTCTTCCAACAAAGACGCCAAGTACAGTCCGAACTGGGCCCACTCCAACAAGATCGAAGCGGTCGTCTGGACCATTCCTATCATTATCATCGCCATCCTTGGCACCATTACCTGGAAGACTACCCACGAACTCGACCCGTTCAAGCCGATTGTCACCGACAAGAAGCCGATGACGATCGAAGTGGTGTCGCTCGACTGGAAATGGCTGTTCATCTACCCGGATCAAGGCATTGCGACCGTTAATGAGCTGGCTTTCCCGAAAGATGTTCCAGTCGAATTCAAGATCACCTCTAACTCGGTAATGAACTCGTTCTTTATCCCGCAGTTGGGTGGACAGATTTATGCGATGGCCGGCATGCAGACCAAACTGCACCTGATCGGCAACGAAGCCGGTGCCTACAAGGGCATCTCCAGCAGCTACAGCGGCGCAGGCTTCTCCGGTATGAAATTCACCGCGATCGTTACCCCGACCGAAGGCGACTTCGATCAGTGGGTGGCCAAGGTGAAGGCATCGTCTAAAAACCTGAACACCACCGACGACTTTAACAAACTGGCAGAGCCGAGTGAAAACAACCCGGTTGAGTACTTTGCCGCTGTCAAACCGAATTTGTTCAAAGAAACAATTGCCAAATTCATGGGCGACATGGATATGCACAAGGGCGCTGGCGCGCACGAAGGCATGGACATGAGCCAAGGTATGGACATGGGTGAACATGCTGCTCACGCCGGAGCCGAGGAATAACTGATGTTGGGAAAATTAACACTTGATGCGGTTCCGTACCACGAACCGATCATCATGGTCACCGTAGCCGCAATTATTGTCGGGGGCCTGGCAGTGCTGGCGCTGCTGACATATTTCGGCAAATGGAAGTGGCTGTGGAGCGAATGGCTGACTTCGGTCGACCATAAAAAAATTGGTATCATGTACATCATCGTGGCGATGGTCATGCTGCTGCGCGGCTTCGCCGACGCCATCATGATGCGTAGCCAGCAGGCGTTGGCGTCCGCCGGCGAAGCCGGGTTCCTGCCGCCGCACCACTACGACCAGATCTTCACCGCGCACGGCGTTATCATGATCTTCTTCATGGCGATGCCTTTCGTGGTCGGCCTGATGAACGTCGTGGTGCCGCTGCAAATCGGTGCGCGCGACGTCGCCTTCCCGTTCCTGAACTCCCTGAGCTTCTGGTTCTTCGTGGTGGGCGTTGTGCTGATCAACATCTCCCTGGGGGTCGGTGAGTTCGCTCAGACCGGTTGGCTGGCGTATCCGCCGCTGTCGGGTAAAGAGTACAGTCCTGGCGTCGGGGTCGATTACTGGATCTGGAGTCTGCAGATTTCCGGTCTGGGTACCCTGCTGACCGGCGTGAACTTCTTCGCCACCATTCTGAAGATGCGTGCCCCTGGCATGCCTATGATGAAGATGCCGGTGTTCACCTGGGCGGCACTGTGTACTAACGTCCTGATCATCGTTTCTTTCCCAATTCTGACCGTCACCATCGCGCTGCTGACCCTGGATCGCTATCTGGGCACCCATTTCTTCACCAATGATATGGGCGGCAACATGATGATGTACATCAACCTGATTTGGGCCTGGGGTCACCCAGAGGTGTATATCCTGGTTCTGCCGGTGTTCGGCGTGTTCTCCGAAGTCACCGCGACCTTCTCCAGAAAACGCCTGTTCGGCTATACCTCACTGGTATGGGCAACCATCGCGATCACCGTTCTGTCGTTCATCGTCTGGCTGCACCACTTCTTCACCATGGGGTCCGGCGCGAACGTTAACGCCTTCTTCGGTATTGCCACCATGATCATTTCCATCCCGACCGGGGTGAAAATCTTCAACTGGCTGTTCACCATGTATCAGGGCCGTATCAAACTCAACTCCGCGATGCTGTGGACCGTTGGCTTCATCATCACCTTCTCCGTAGGTGGTATGACCGGCGTTCTGCTGGCGGTACCGGGCGCGAACTTCGTGCTGCACAACAGCCTGTTCCTGATCGCTCACTTCCACAACGTCATCATCGGCGGCGTGGTGTTCGGTTGCTTCGCGGGCCTGACCTACTGGTTCCCGAAATCCTTCGGCTTCACGCTGAACGAAAAATGGGGCATCCGCGCGTTCTGGTTCTGGATCATCGGCTTCTTCACCGCCTTCATGCCGCTGTACGCATTGGGCTTTATGGGCATGACCCGTCGTATCAGCCAGAACATCAACCCTGAGTTCCACCCTCTGCTGCTGGTTGCAGCCGGCGGTGCGGCGCTGATCGCCTGCGGCATCCTGTGCCAGCTGATCCAGATCTTCGTCAGTATCCGTGACCGCGAACAGAACCGCGATCTGACCGGTGACCCATGGGGTGCTCGTACTCTGGAGTGGTCAACTTCGTCTCCACCGCCGTTCTATAACTTTGCCGTAGTGCCGCAGATTCATGACCGTGATGAATTCTGGGACATGAAAGAAAAAGGCGAAGCGTATAAGAAACCGGCTAAATACGAACCGATTCATATGCCTAAGAACACCGGCGCCGGCGTGATCATCGCCTTCTTCAGCCTGGTCTTCGGTTTCGCAATGATTTGGGAAATCTGGTGGATGGCTCTGGCCGGCTTCATCGGTATGATCGTTGTCTGGATCGGCAAGAGCTTCGATCACGATGTTGACTACTATGTGCAGGTTGATGAAATCGAGCGCATTGAGAACCAACACTACGAACAAATCCGTAAAGCAGGCGTGAACCATGTCAACTGAAACTCTGACCAATCATAACGCAGCCCATGCAGAGCATGGGCACCACGATGCGGGTGAGACCAAAGTCTTCGGATTCTGGATCTACCTGATGAGCGACTGTATTTTGTTTGCGAGCTTGTTCGCAACTTATGCAGTCCTGGTGAACGGGACCGCGGGCGGTCCCTCAGGCAAAGACATCTTCGACCTGAAGTTTGTCCTGGTCGAAACTTTCCTGCTGTTGTTCAGCTCCATCACCTACGGCATGGCGATGATCGCCATGAACAAGGGTAAAGTTGGCGGTGTAAACACCTGGCTGTTCCTGACCTTCCTGTTTGGTCTGGGCTTTGTGGCGATGGAAATCTATGAATTCCATCACCTGATCGCCGAAGGTTTCGGTCCGGATCGCAGCGCTTTCCTGTCCAGCTTCTTCGCGCTGGTCGGCACCCACGGTCTGCACGTAACTTCCGGCCTGATTTGGATCATCGTGATGATGATTCAGGTGAGCAAGTTCGGCCTGACCGCGACCAACAAAACCCGCCTGATGTGCCTGAGCCTGTTCTGGCACTTCCTGGACGTGGTCTGGATCTGCGTATTTACCGTTGTCTACCTGCTGGGGGTTATGTAATGAGCCATTCATCCCATGAAACCTCTCACGGCGGCGCAAGCCACGGCAGCGTGAAGTCATACCTGATCGGCTTTATCCTGTCGATCATCCTGACGGTAATTCCATTTGCGATGGTAATGAACGGCACTGCCTCTCATTCCACCATCCTGGCGGTTGTTGTCGGTATGGCGGTTATCCAGGTGATTGTTCACCTGGTTTACTTCCTGCACATGAACACCTCATCGGAAGAGCGCTGGAACCTGGTGGCATTGCTGTTCACCGCTATGATCATCGGTATCGTTGTTGTAGGTTCACTCTGGATTATGTACAACCTCAACATCAATATGATGGTCGATTAAGAGCTGAGCTGCACGTGATGATTAAGCAATACCTGCAAGTCACTAAACCAGGAATTATTTTCGGCAATTTAATTTCTGTCGTTGGGGGATTCCTGCTCGCTTCCAAAGGGAGCATCGACTATCCCCTGTTTCTCGCCACCCTGATGGGTGTCTCGTTGGTGGTCGCGTCGGGCTGTGTGTTTAACAACTACATCGACCGCGACATCGACAAGAAAATGGAGAGAACGAAGAATCGGGTGCTGGTAAAAGGCCTGATCGCGCCGAGTGTCACCCTGGTTTATGCGACCGTGTTGGGTATTGCGGGCTTCGCGTTGCTGTATATCGCGGCCAACCCGCTGGCCATGTGGCTGGCGGTGATGGGCTTCGTGGTTTATGTCGGCGTTTACAGCCTGTACATGAAACGCCACTCGGTCTACGGCACGCTGATCGGCAGCCTGTCGGGCGCCGCGCCGCCGGTTATCGGCTATTGCGCGGTGACCAACGAGTTCGACGCCGGCGCGTTGATCCTGCTGGCTATCTTTAGCCTGTGGCAGATGCCGCATTCTTATGCGATCGCTATCTTCCGCTTTAAAGATTACCAGGCGGCCAACATTCCGGTCCTGCCGGTGGTGAAAGGCATTTCCGTCGCCAAGAACCACATCACGGTCTACATCCTGGCGTTTATGATCGCCACGCTGATGCTGACCTTGGTAGGTTATGCCGGCTACAAGTACCTGATCGTCGCTGCGGCGGTGAGCGTATGGTGGCTCGGCATGGCGCTGCGCGGTTACAAGACCGAAAACGACAGCGTCTGGGCGCGTAAACTGTTCGTGTTCTCCATCGTCGCCATCACCTCGCTGAGCGTGATGATGTCGATCGACTTCAGCGCCACGGCGGCGCCTGAAGCGCTGGTGACCTACGTTTGGTAAGCCAAATCATCTGTGAATGGGCCGCTTTTGCGGCCCATTTTATTTGTCACGCCGAAAAGCGGCCGAACTGTAATATCTGTTAAACAACATTCGATTTACCCCCCCTGCCCTGCACACTAAAATGACGCAGCTTTACAGAAGTCATGCCATCAGGCGCTGTTTCAACGTCTGATGGCATGGTTTTTACCGAGGTTTGATGTGAACGATAATTCAATGACCCCGCAGGAGCGCCGCGCCACCTGGGTATTGGGCACCGTATTCTCCCTGCGCATGCTCGGCATGTTTATGGTACTGCCGGTGCTGACCACCTACGGCATGGCGCTCAACGGCGCCAGCGAAGCGCTGATCGGCATCGCCATCGGCATCTACGGCCTGGCGCAGGCGGTGTTTCAAATCCCGTTCGGCCTGGTGTCCGATCGCATCGGCCGCAAGCCGCTGATCGTCGGCGGCCTGCTGATCTTTGCCCTCGGCAGCGCGATCGCCGCCGCGACCGATTCGATCTGGGGCGTGATCCTCGGCCGCGCGCTGCAAGGCTCCGGCGCGATCGCCGCCGCGGTCATGGCGCTGCTCTCCGATCTGACCCGCGAGCAGAACCGCACCAAGGCGATGGCGTTTATCGGCGTCAGCTTCGGCATCACCTTTGCCATCGCCATGGTATTGGGCCCTATCATCACCCACGCCTTCGGCCTGCATGCGCTGTTCTGGATGATCGCCGTACTGGCGCTGGCCGGCATTGTCATCACCCTGGCGGTAGTGCCTTCCGCCGACACTCACCTGCTGAACCGCGAGTCCAGCATCGTGCGCGGCAGCTTCCGCAAAGTGCTGAGCAACTCGCGCCTGCTGAAGCTCAACTTCGGCATCATGTGCCTGCATATCCTGCTGATGTCGAGCTTCGTGGCGCTGCCGCTGGCGATGGAAAAAGCCGGGCTGGCGGCCAGCGAGCACTGGATCGTCTACCTGGTCACCATGCTGGTATCGTTCGCCGCCGTGGTGCCTTTCATCATCTACGCCGAAAAATATCGCCGCATGAAGCAGGTCTTTATGGGCTGCGTGGCAGTGCTGTTCTGCGCCGAAGTGCTGCTGTGGCTCTCCGGCGCGCACCTGTGGGGCATCATCGCCGGCGTGCAGCTGTTCTTCATGGCCTTCAACGTGATGGAAGCCATTCTGCCTTCGCTGATCAGCAAAGAGTCACCGGCCGGCTACAAGGGCACCGCGATGGGGGTCTACTCCACCAGCCAGTTTATCGGCGTGGCGATCGGCGGCAGCCTCGGCGGCTGGCTGTACGGTTTGCAGGGGGCAGGCTTGGTGTTTATCGCCGGCGCCGTGCTGGCCGCGCTCTGGTTCCTGGTCAGCAGTACCATGAAAGAACCGCCGTATGTCAGCAGCCTGCGCATTACGCTGTCGGAACTGGCGGTGAAAGATTCGGCGCTGGAAAGCCGCCTTAAGGCGCAGCCCGGCGTGGCCGAGGCGATCGTAGTGCCGGAAGAGCGCAGCGCCTACGTCAAGGTGGATACCAAGCAGACCAATCGCGGTCAGTTGGAAGCGCTGGTCAATTCGCTGTAAAGAATCAGGGCCGGCAATGCCGGCCCCGTAGAGATTAATCGCGGAAGTTCTTGAACTGGAACGGCTGCCCCAGATCGCCGCCGCGCACCAGCGCCATCACGCTCTGCAAATCATCGCGTGACTTACCGGTCACCCGCACCTCTTCGCCCTGGATCTGCGCCTGCACCTTCAGCTTGCTGTCTTTGATCAGCTTGACGATTTTCTTCGCCACAGAGGTTTCAATCCCCTGCTTCAGCTTGGCTTCCACGCTGTAGGTTTTACCGCTGTGGGTAAACTCTTCCGGGATCTCCAGCGCAGCGCCGTCGATGCTGCGCTTGCTCAGCTTTTCGCGCAGAATGTCGAGCAGCTGCTGCACCTGGAAATCAGACTCGGTGGCAACCTTGATGCTTTGGTCTTTCTCGTTTAGCTCAAAGCTGGCCGGCACGTTGCGAAAATCCCAGCGGGTGCCGAGATCGCGGGTGGCGTTCTCAACGGCGTTACGCACTTCCTGCATATCAATTTCGGAAACGATGTCGAAAGATGGCATACTTCTTCCTCCTGAATGAGTGCCTAATAGCTTAGGCGATTTTGATGCCGAGCATGATAACCGCTTTGCCGCCTCAGACAAAATCTGCTGAACGCACGCAGGGATAGCGCTTCGGGCTGCCATAAAGCCTATAGTTAATTCACGGTAATTGAGCGGTATTCCCGTGTTTCCAAGGAGACTGAATGAAAATAACCATTCTTGGTTGCGGCGCGCTCGGACAACTGTGGCTCTCCCGGCTGTATCAGCAGGGCCACGATGTACAGGGATGGCTAAGAGTGCCGCAGCCTTTTTGCGCGGTGAACGTGATAGAGCCGGAAGGCGTCTCGTTTAATCGCAACTTGCCCACTAACGATCCGGAGCACCTTGCGCAAAGCGAGCTGCTGCTGGTGACGCTGAAAGCCTGGCAGGTGTCCAGCGCGGTCAGCGCACTGCTGCCGAAGCTGAACCCCCAGTGCGCCATTTTGCTGCTGCACAACGGCATGGGCACCCAAGAGGAGCTGCCGCCGAACGGCCAGCCGATCCTGCAGGGCACCACCACCCACGCCGCGCGCCACGAAGGCAGCACCATTATCCACGTCGCCACCGGCATCACCCACATCGGCCCGACCTCGCCGGCCGCCCAGCACCTCAGCCACCTGGCGGAAGTGCTGCATCAGGCGCTGCCCGACGTTGCCTGGCACAACAACATCGCCTCGGCCAACTGGCGCAAGCTGGCGGTCAACTGCGTGATCAACCCGCTGACGGCGCTGTACGGCTGCCGTAACGGCGATCTGCAGCGCTACCCGGAACAGATCGAAACGCTGTGCCGTGAAGTCGCCAGCGTGATGGCGATGGAGGGCTACCACACCTCCTGCGAAGGCCTGATGCAATACGTGATGGACGTGATCCACAGCACCGCCGACAACGTTTCGTCGATGCTGCAGGACATCCGCAACCAGCGGCACACCGAGATCGACTACATCACCGGCTATCTGCTGCGCCGCGCGCGCAGCCACGGCCTCACGCTGCCGGAGAATGCGCGGCTGTTTGAACTGATTAAACGAAAGGAAAATGAATATGAGCGTATCGGCGCTGGTCTGCCTGGCACCTGGTAGCGAAGAAACCGAAGCCGTCACCACCATCGATCTGCTGGTGCGGGCGGGCGTAAAAGTCACTACCGCCAGCGTTGCCGGCGACGGCGAGCTGACTATCGTCTGTTCGCGCGGCGTCAAACTGCTGGCCGACGCGCCGCTGGTGGCGATCGTCGATGAGCCGTTCGACGCCATCGTGCTGCCCGGCGGCCTGAAAGGCGCAGAATGCTTCCGCGACAGCCCGCTGCTGGTAGAAAAGGTGCGGCAGATGCATCTTCAGGGCAACATCGTCGCCGCCATCTGCGCGGCACCGGCGCTGGTGCTGCAGCACCACGATCTGTTCCCGGTCGGCAACATGACCGGCTTCCCTGGCCTGAAAGACCAGATCCCGGCGGATAAATGGATGGAGCGCCGCGTGGTGTACGACGCCCGCGTCAACCTGCTCACCAGCCAGGGACCGGGCACCGCGATGGAGTTCGCGCTGAAGCTGATAGACCTGCTGCTCGGCAAGGCCAAAGCGGCGGAGATCGCCGCGCAGCTGGTGCTGATCCCGGGGATGTACGATTATCGCGACAGTGAAGAAAACTGAATTAGCGATCGTAAACACGGGGCGCAGATCCGCGCCCCGCATTGCCTCAAAAACTGAGCTGGCTGGAGAAGCCCAAAACCAGACGCTCATTAGGTAACGTTCCGGGTTTGATCACCGGCGTACCAGCAAAAATGTCCGCAGCAAAACGCCCCAGATTCACCTGCAGACCAATCACGCTTCCCACCAGCCGGCCGCCTTCCCCCTGTTGCTTGGCCAACTGCCCATAGTCGAGCCCAAAATAGGGTTGCAGGATATTTCGTTCCAACGTTAGCGTATTACGCAGATACCCTCCGCTGCTGCCGACCAATTTGCTATCGCCGCTAAACCCACGCACTGTAGAACGATCGCCGATAAACGACTTATCCTGGATCGGCTGTGCGGCGCTCGCCCATTGCCCCGATAACTCCCCGAGATAACGCAGGCGATGGCCAAATGCATTGAAGGGTTTCAGCATACTGCCACCCGCTCGCAGCTGTTGTTCGGCATGTGAACTCCCCTTCCCGACACCGGCAAAGGCGTCGGCGGTCAACGCGATCTGCGAATGAGCGCCATAATACAGGTGGCTGACACCCAGCTTCAGGCTGGTTAACCGCGCGCTCTGCAAGGAAATCTCCGTGTCATTGAGGTAATAGCGGTAATGACGTTGCAACAACTGGGCGTTCAACACCGTTTTCTCATTCATCCCGCGCGCCAACGTATAGTCAGTCTGCAGCCCCCAATACTGCGAACGGCCGTTATAGCGATAATCGGTGAAGTTACCGGCGAAAGTCTGGTGATAGCGGCTGTCGCCGCCCAACGCGCTGAAGCGCCAGTACCCCCAAGGCAAGCTATAGTACAGGGCGCGGCTTTCATTGCCTTTGCCCGGCGGCGCCAGAATGCTGCGCGCCATCGACAGATAGAAAATATCGCCCAGTGAAGTCAGATTATCGAGATATAACGCGCCGCCTGCCTGATAACGCCCCGCGGAGCTGACGCCGGCGTCATCCGCCCAGGCGGTAAAACGCCAATATTTATCTTGTCGCCGAAAAATCTCGATATCGCTTTCGCCAGGTCGCTCGGCGGGAACAATGCGAATATCGCTGATAACGCCCGGAATTCCGCCCATATTCTCCAGCCCTTGCTCAATGCGGCGTAAATTCAGCGCATCGCCGGCAGCAATGGGAAAAAGCGTATCGGGGCGAAAATAGGTGCTGCTGCCCGCCAGCATTCTCAACTGGCCGATACGGCCATAATCCACGCGAACCTTCAGTATTCCTGCCGGTACCGCTTGCACGTCAAACTGCACCCGCGAAGTGATATAGCCTTGTGTAATCAGCTCATTTTGCAGCTTCTTGTGCAACTTCGCCAATCCTTGCTCCCCCATACAGCGCCCGCGGGCAGCGTGCGCCAACCGTTCGAAAGCAGTAAGGCTTGCTGGCGCCATTTCTACAGAGTCGATCACCCAACAGGGGGACTCGTTGACAAAAATATCCGTTGGCGCGTTTTGTTCCGGCTGCGGTGACAAGACAGAGGCGGTAGACGGTAACAGTTTGCGCTGCGTATCGCCGATGAGTTTTTCCTGGCTGACGAGTTGTTTAACCGGAGCCGGTACAGAATCCGCACGACTGAAACAGCTGAACAGTGCGCCCAAACAAAGAATCAAAAATTCCCTTTTCATGCTCTCTCATCCACTCCCCCACCCGAAGGCGGGGGAAACCGGTTACATCCAATAAGACCAAGCGTAAGGCCTGCCGAAACCGCCGTATCCCCAACCCCAGCTATTTACGGGCTTGTTGATATCCTGACCATTGTTGGTGACCACGCCGGACGTGGATCGCATCGTGCCAAAATTGTTGAAAGAGACGCCACGATGGCTGATATCGCCATACGCTTCAATCCTGCCGTAGTTGCTGAAGCTGGTATCCGACAAGCTGACGGAAGAGACGCGAGAAACGATGCTCCCTCGGTTGGTGATGGACGTCCCCTGGATAGCCGCGCCGTTTTCGGCTTCGATCACGCCATTGTCGGCGTTAAACAGGCTGGTGGCGTTGAGTTGCAGAGCCTGAGCGGATTGAATGCCGCCGCTATTGTCGACGCGGGTCGCTTGCAGTGTCAGTGCGCCGCTTTCCGTTTTGACGCTGCCGCGGTTGTTCAGTTGGGTCGTCTTCAGCTGCACTGCCCCGCCTGCAATGCGGCCGGAATTGTCCAACCGTGTTGCCGTGATGGATGCCGAGCGCGCACTCACATTCTTTTCATTTTGCAGCAGGGTGGCGCTGATGCTCAGCGGCCCCTGAGAAGCGATTTCCCCCTGATTAATCAGCGTGTCAGCGCTAATATCGGCGCCGCCATTTTTCGCCTGAATCTGCCCACGGTTAGCAACACCGACAGAAGCGCGGGATACGTTTTGAGCACCGTTGCCGATTTGCACGCGTTCATAACTTCCCGAGTCGCTCTGGATACTGACGATACTGACATTGTTCAACGAGGTGCCTGTGTTGGAGCCAGCCCCATTGGCATTGCCGCTATTGACGCCTACGCCGTTTTCATTGGCGACCAGCTTAATTTTGTTGGCGTACATGCCGCCCAACTCGGCGACGTCGACCAACACTTCAGGCTTATCTTTAGAAGCTTCAACGTTATTGAGGCGGGATAAATCCGCTGAAACCGTTTTTTTACCCGCCGAGACTAACAGCGCGTCCGCATGAACCGCAGCGCTGATTTCAGCCGTACGCGCAATGATCGCCGTATAATCGACATCGCCTTTCTTCAGCCCGTCCCCCTCAACGCGAATATTTCCTTGATTAACCCGGTAGCTGTTAAAAGCGCCGTCCTTGAACTGCAAATCGGCGGTAGTTAATACGCCATTACGGGCGTTGATAAAACCACAGCCGCTACAGGTAATGCCGGATTTATTGGCAATGACGACATCGGCGCGTTGCCCGGCGACTTCTACCATCCCCTTCAAAATACTTTTATTCGCCGAGTTCACTTCATTCAGAATTACCTTAGCTGCACGCCCCTCTAACTGAGCGTTTCCCACAACAGCACCGGCCAATGTCGTATTAGCGCCCGAAAGGCTGTTATTTAAAATAGCGCCCTGAGCGCCAATATCAAACTGCGTGTAAACGTTATGCGAGACACCGTCCGCACCTGCACGATTGATGTTCACCACTGGCACCTGATTGATATGCTCAACTGATGCTCCACCCGCCTGAGGTGCTATTTGCGCCAACAGCGGCGCGCTGGGCACCTGAAACGCCGCTGCCGACAACAGCAATGTCGTCTTATTCATTTTCATTAATCGCTCTCCTTAAATAATGTTATCCATCCCAGTCAACCATTAACTGATGTTCAGACTAATGTCGAAAACATTAATGGCCATAGGGATATATCCTTTTGCAATGTGCGTTACCCTGATAACCATAAAATATCAATGGCCAATGCTCAGCAAAAATACAATTTGCACAGTAAGAGAAAAACACGCGCAATCAAATGCCGATACATAATTTCAATAGGGAGTTGGCAGATAAAAACCGACAGGTCTGTCAGCATTCGACAGCAATAATAACCATAACAATAAATAAAAAAATCAATAGATATTTAATATATTGATTAAGGATATTTAAATAGAAACAAAACTCAAGTTGGCTGTATCATTAATAAAACAATGCAATGAACAGGGTTATTTAATCGGGGAATAAAGAATTGTACGAAAAAGGCCGGCGTCTGGCGACGCCGGCGGAGAAATTACGGGCGATAAACCTTCACGTTGCTGAAGCCTTGCTCCAGCAGGTACAGCGCCTGCAGGCGGCTCATCACGCCGCGCTCGCAATACAGCAGATAGGTTTTGCTCTGATCCAGATCGCCGAACTGGGTGCTCAGCTTGTAGAACGGTAGCGCTTTCACTTCAACCTGTTCCAGCTGCAGCGGCTTCTCTTCCTGCTCGTCGTTGGAGCGGATATCCAGGATCACCTCGTCGGCGCCGAAGGCCGCGACGGTTTCCACCTCGGTCACCTGCTCCTGTGCCTGCTCGGCGATAGAGCGAATATCGACGTTCTTCGCTTCGCTCACCACCCGGTCGAGAATGCTGAAATCGAAGTGGCTCTCTTCCTCTTCGATCTTGGCCTTGATCGCTTTCACCGTCGGGCTCTTCGAAATCACACCGCAGTATTCCGGCATGGTTTTGGCGAAGTCTTCGGTGCCGATTTCGCGCGCCAGTTTGATGATGTGCTCTTTATCGTGCGAGATCAGCGGACGCAGGATCAGGGTATCGGACGCATTGTCGATCAAACGCAGGTTGGTCAGCGTCTGGCTGGAGACCTGCCCCAGCGCCTCGCCGGTCACCAGCGCCTGCACGCCGTAGCGTTCGGCCACTTGCGAAGCGGCTCGCACCATCATGCGCTTGAGCACCACGCCCATCTGGCCGTCGTCGACCTTCTCCAGGATCTCACCCACCACCGGCTCGAAGTCGATGGCGACGAAGCGCACCTTGTGCGAGCTGGCGAAGCGATTCCACAGGTAGTGCGCCACCTGCTTCACGCCGATCTCGTGCGCGGCGCCGCCCAGGTTGAAGAAGCAGAAGTGCACGCGGCAGCCGCGGCGCATCAGCATGTAGCTGGACACGCCCGAGTCGAAACCGCCGGAAATCAGCGACATTACGTCTTCCTGAGTGCCGACCGGGTAACCGCCGATGCCTTCGAGGCGGCGTTTGACCAACATCAGCTTGTCGTCTTCGATCTCCAGGTTTACCGTGACCTGCGGGCGGGTAAGGTTAACGCGCGCGCTTTCGATGTGTTGGTTCAGGCCGCCGCCGACGTAGCGCTCCACGTCCTGCGAGTTGAACGCCTGCTTGCCGCGGCGCTTGACGCGCACGCAGAAGGTTTTGCCTTCCAGCTGGGCGCGGTAGGCTTCCAGCGTCTGCTCAAAGATGTGGTGGATATCGGTATAAGCGCGATCTTCCACTTCCAGAATATGGTGGATACCGGGAATACGCGTCAGGGCGTCGGCAATGATCGGCCGCTGGTTTTCATCTTTGGCGCGAACTTCGATATGATCCCAGTGACGGACGACCGCCAGCGTTTCATCATACTGCTTCAGGACGTTGCGAATATTGGTCGAGAGAATCTTGATAAAGCGCAAGCGCACAGATTGGCTCTTGATGGTGATTTCCGGGAACAATTTAATGATAAACTTCATGGCGGTCTTTGTTGTCAGATAAGAATTACGGCGCGGAGTATATCACCATATCGCCGTGCTCTGCGCACAAAACCACACATGAGCGCCATGATTTGCTAATCAAGATCCGCTAGGATAGGCTCTGGCGCCACGGTTCACATGATGACGTAAAAAGAAAATTATGCCGAAAAAACCAGCACAATCAGCCAGTACAGAGCAAACTGCCAGCTTTGAAAGCGCCCTCGGCGAGCTGGAAAGCATCGTGACGCGTCTGGAATCAGGCGAACTGCCGCTGGAAGACGCGCTGAACGAGTTCGAACGCGGCGTACAGCTGGCGCGTCAGGGCCAGCAGAAACTGCAACAGGCGGAACAGCGTGTGCAGATACTTCTTAACGACAGCGCTGACGATGCGGCGCTGGCGCCTTTCACACCGGATGCCGAGTAACCGACATGTCTGAGATCGCCCCATCGGCCGCTTTTGCCGATCAACTGCAGATTTTCCGCCAGCGCGCCGATCGCGCGCTGCTGGACTTCATCGCCCCGCTGCCGTTCAACGACGGCAACATGGTGGCGGCGATGCGTCACGGCGCCTTACTGGGCGGCAAGCGCCTGCGCCCGTTCCTGGTGTACACCACCGGCCAGATGTTCGGCGTGTCGCTGGCTAACCTGGACGCGCCGGCGGCGGCGGTGGAATGCATTCACGCCTACTCGCTGATCCACGACGATCTGCCGGCGATGGACGACGACGATTTGCGCCGCGGCCAGCCGACCTGCCACATTAAATTCGGTGAGGCCAATGCGATACTGGCCGGCGATGCGCTGCAAACGCTGGCGTTTTCGATCCTGGCCGATGCCGAAATGCCTGACGTAGCCCTGCGCGATCGGCTGGCGATGGTCTCTGAACTGGCGACCGCCAGCGGCGTAGCCGGCATGTGCGGCGGCCAATCGCTGGATCTGGAAGCCGAAGGCAAGCGCGTTGATCTGCAGGCCCTGGAGCAGATCCACCGCCATAAAACCGGCGCGCTGATCCGCGCGGCGGTGCGCCTGGGCGCGCTGAGCGCCGGCGAAGCCGGACGTGCGGCGCTGCCGCAGCTGGATCGTTATGCCGCCGCGGTTGGCCTGGCGTTCCAGGTGCAGGATGACATTTTGGACGTTGTCGGCGAGACTGAAAAAATCGGCAAGCGCCAGGGAGCGGACCAACAACACGGAAAGAGTACCTACCCGGCGTTACTCGGGCTTGACAGCGCGAAAGCAAAAGCGTGGGATCTCTATCAGGAAGCATTAGCTGCATTGGACACTTTGGCAGCGCAATCTTATAACACAGCGCCATTGCGAGCGTTAGCCAGCTTCATTATTGAACGCGACAATTAACGTGTGACGTTAACTCCTCTGATATGAGTATCGAATGAGTCTTGATATAGCCAAATACCCAACCCTGGCGCTAGCGGAAAACCCCGAGGAACTCCGCTCACTGCCCAAAGAGAGCTTGCCGAAGCTGTGCGATGAGCTGCGGCAATACCTGCTGAACAGCGTCAGTCGCTCCAGCGGCCACTTTGCCTCCGGGCTGGGTACCGTCGAACTGACGGTGGCGTTGCATTTCGTCTACAACACGCCGTTCGATCACCTGGTGTGGGACGTCGGCCACCAGGCCTACCCGCACAAAATTCTGACCGGCCGCCGCGACCGCATCGCCACCATTCGGCAAAAAAACGGCCTGCATCCGTTCCCGTGGCGCGCCGAAAGCGAATACGACGTGCTGTCGGTCGGCCACTCGTCGACCTCGATCAGCGCCGGCCTCGGCATGGCGGTGGCGGCGGAGCGTGAAGGCAAAGGCCGCCGCACGGTGTGCGTGATCGGCGACGGCGCCATCACCGCCGGCATGGCGTTCGAAGCGATGAACCACGCCGGCGACATCAACCCGGACATGCTGGTAGTGCTGAACGACAATGAGATGTCGATCTCGGAAAACGTCGGCGCGCTGAACAATCACCTGGCGCAGCTGCTGTCCGGCAAGCTTTACTCCACCCTGCGCGAAGGCGGCAAGAAAGTGTTGGCCGGCGTGCCGCCGATCAAGGAGCTGGTGAAACGCACCGAAGAGCACCTGAAAGGCATGGTGGTGCCGGGCACGCTGTTCGAAGAGCTGGGCTTTAACTACATCGGTCCGGTAGACGGGCACGACGTGCAGGGGCTGGTTGCCACGTTGAAAAACATGCGCGATCTGAAAGGCCCGCAGCTGTTGCACATCATGACCAAGAAAGGCCGCGGTTACGCACCGGCGGAGAAGGATCCGATCAGCTTCCACGCCGTACCGAAGTTCGATCCTGCCAGCGGTACGCTGCCGAAAAGCGCCGGCGGTCTGCCGACCTATTCGAAAATCTTCGGCGACTGGCTGTGTGAAACCGCCGCCAAAGACAGCTCGCTGATGGCAATCACGCCGGCCATGCGCGAAGGCTCCGGCATGGTGCAGTTCTCCCGCGACTACCCGCAGCAATATTTCGACGTGGCGATTGCCGAGCAGCACGCGGTCACCTTCGCCGCCGGGCTGGCAATCGGCGGCTACAAGCCGGTGGTGGCGATCTATTCCACCTTCCTGCAGCGCGCCTACGACCAGCTGATCCATGACGTGGCAATCCAGAACCTGCCGGTGATGTTCGCCATCGATCGCGGCGGCATCGTCGGCGCCGACGGCCAGACTCACCAGGGGGCGTTCGATCTGTCGTTCATGCGCTGCATCCCGACCATGGTGATCATGACGCCGAGCGACGAGAACGAATGCCGCCAGATGCTGTATACCGGCTATCACTACAATGCCGGCCCGAGCGCCGTGCGCTATCCGCGCGGCACCGGCACCGGCGCGGCGCTGGAGCCGCTCAGCCTGCTGCCGATCGGCAAAGGCGTGGTACGCCGCCAGGGGGAGAAGATCGCCATTCTCAACTTCGGCACCCTGCTGCCGGAGGCCGCGCAAGCGGCGGAAGCGCTCAACGCCACGCTGGTCGACATGCGCTTCGTCAAACCGCTGGACGAGCAGCTGGTGCTCGAACTGGCCGCCAGCCATGAAACGCTGGTCACGCTGGAAGAGAACGCGATCATGGGCGGCGCCGGCAGCGGCGTCAACGAACTGCTGATGGCCAAACGCCGTCCGGTGCCGGTGCTGAACCTCGGCCTGCCGGACAGCTTCGTCTCGCAGGGCACCCAGGAAGAACTGCGCGCCGATCTGGGGTTGGATGCCGCCGGCATTCAGCGCCAAATCGAAACCTGGCTGGCGCAGTAATCGCCACTCGCGCCTGACAAAACGCCTCCGCCTTCGGGGGCGTTTTTGTTTCCGCCCCCTCTCCCCGAGATCCGCGCTACAGTTACTGTCTGAGTTGTGAATGGGAGGCAAGCATGAAGTACCTGAAACTGGGCAACACCGATCTGAACGTCTCGCGCATCTGCCTGGGTTGCATGACCTACGGCGAACCGAACCGCGGCAATCACGCCTGGACGCTGCCGGAAGAGAGCAGCCGCCCGCTGCTGAAACAGGCGCTGGAAGCCGGCATCAACTTTTTCGACACCGCCAACAGCTATTCCGACGGCAGCAGCGAGGAAATCCTCGGCCGGGCGCTGCGCGACTATGCGCGCCGCGAGGACGTGGTGGTCGCCACCAAGGTGTATTTCCCACTGAGCAACCTGAAGCGCGGTTTGTCGCGCGCCAACATCATGCAGTCCATCGACGACAGCCTGCGGCGCCTGGGCACCGACTATGTCGATTTGCTGCAGATCCACCGCTGGGATTACGAAACGCCGCTGGAAGAGACGCTGGAAGCGCTGCACGACGTGGTGAAAGCCGGTAAGGCGCGTTACATCGGCGCCTCCTCGATGTACGCCTGGCAGTTCGCCAAGGCGCTGTATACCGCCGATCTGCACGGCTGGACGCGCTTCGTCAGCATGCAGGATCAATACAACCTGATTCAGCGCGAAGAAGAGCGCGAAATGCATCCGCTGTGCGCCGCCGAAGGCATCGCCGTGCTGCCGTGGAGCCCGCTGGCACGCGGCCGCCTGACCCGCCCCTGGGGCGAAACCACCGCGCGGCTGGTTTCCGACCAGTTCGGCAAGAGCCTGTATGAGGAAACTGAAGGCATCGACGCCATTATCGCCGAGCGCGTCGCCAGCCTCGCCGAGGAACGCGGCGTTTCACGCGCACAGATCGCGCTGGCCTGGCTGCTGAACAAACCGGCGGTCAGCACGCCGATCGTCGGCGCTTCGCGCAGCGAACAGCTGGACGACGCCATCGCCGCGGTCGATTTGAGTTTGTCGCCGCAAGAGGTCGCGGAGCTGGAGACGGCTTACGTGCCGCATCGGGTGACGGGATTTGAATAAGAGAGACGGGCGCGAAACAGCGCGCCCGTCTGTCAGAACAGCCCGATCGGCCAGTGGTGCCCAATCAGGTAGATGATGCCGGCGGACAGCACGCCGGCGATGATATCGTCGACCATGATGCCCATGCCGCCATGCACGTTGCGGTCGAACCAGCGGATCGGCCACGGTTTCCACATATCCAGAATGCGGAAGATGACGAAACCGGCGGCAACCCAGCGCCAGTCGTTGACCGGCAGCGCCATCAGCGTGATCCACATACCGACGAACTCGTCCCAGACGATGCTGCCGTGATCGTGCACCTTCATATCTTTTGCCGTGCGGTGGCAAATATAGACGCCGATGCAGATGCTGAACATCACCGCCAGCGAGTAAAGCTGCCACGGTAGCTGGATCAGCAGCAGCCAGAACGGGATCGCCGCCAGCGATCCCATGGTGCCCGGCATCACCGGCGACAAACCGCTGCCAAACCCGGTGGCCAGCAGGTGCCACGGATTGCTCATCCGCAGCCGACGCTTGGCTTCATCCATGGGTGCCCGGCCCCGCGTTGAAATGATCGAACCCAATCCAATCCAGCTCTACCGCTTCGTCGTTGCGATAATAGCGGATGCCTTCAGACAGCGGGCCAATTTGGCCGATGCAGGTGTAGTCGGCCCCGAGGTGGCTCAGCGCCACTTCCAGCGCGCCGCGGTTGATCTCCGGCACGGTGAAGCACAGCTCATAATCTTCGCCGCCCGCCAGCGCCCAACGCAGCGCCTGCTCGGCATCGGCGTGGCCGCTCAGCGCCTGCGACATCGGCAGCTCGTCCAGCACGATGCGCGCGCCACAGTCGCTGGCCTTCAGGATATGCTTCAGATCGGAAATCAGGCCGTCGGAGATGTCGATCGCCGAGCTGGCCAGATCCCGCAGCGCCTGCCCCTGCAGCACCCGCGGCTGCGGCCGCAGATGGCGGGCGACCAGATAATCGCGCGCCGCCGCATCCTTCACCGCCAGGCGATCCTGCAGGATCGCCAGACCGGCGGCGCTGTCGCCCAGCGTGCCGGTCACATAGATCCAGTCGCCGATGCGCGCACCGCTGCGGGTCAGCGCCCGGCCGGCCGGGATCAGCCCCTGAATGGTCAACGTCATGCTCAGCGGGCCGCGCGTGGTATCGCCGCCGATCAGTTGCATGCCGTAATAGTTGAGCTGGTCGAACAGGCTGTCGCTGAAGGCCTTCAGCCAGGGCTCGTCCACCTCCGGCAGGGTCAGCGCCAGCGAAAGCCAGGCCGGATCGGCGCCCATCGCCGCCAGATCGCTCAGATTGACCGCCAGCGCCTTATAGCCGAGATCGGCCGGATCGATGTCCGGCAGGAAGTGAATGCCCGCGACCAACGTATCGGTACTGACGGCCACCAGCTGTTTTTCCGGCACTGCCAGCAGTGCGCAGTCATCTCCAATGCCCAACTGTACATCCCGGCGCACGCGCTTAAACCGGTCAAAATAGCGGGCAATGAGGTCAAATTCGCCGCATGCCATATCGATATTCCACTAGAAGAAATTAAGGCCGGGAATGCCGGCCTTAAAGTTTTACTTTTTCTTGCGAAGGGTTGGCGCCACTTTATCCAGCACCCCGTTCACAAACTTGTGGCTGTCTTCCGCGCCGAAGGTTTTCGCCAGTTCGATCGCTTCGTTGATTGCCACCTTGTAAGGGACATCCTCGCGCATTTTCAGTTCAAACAGCGCGACGCGCAGCACCGCGCGCTCCACCTGGCCCAGCTCTTCGAGCTGACGCGACAGGTAAGGCGCCATCAGTTCGTCCAGCATACCTGCATTCACTGCCGCGCCGGACAGCAACTCGCGAAAATAGGCGACGTCAACATCTTTGACATCCTGCTCCGTCAGGAACTGGTGTTCAACATCGGCAAGGTCGTTTTTAGACAACTGCCAAGAGTAAAGCGCTTGAACAGCGCACTCACGAGCGCGGCGACGAGCAGCAGGTTTCACGGAATTCCCCTTAACTAAATTCAGGCTTTAATAGCTTTGATAACATTAATCATTTCAAGTGCGGTCAGCGCGGCTTCAGCGCCCTTGTTGCCCGCTTTGGTGCCGGCGCGTTCGATCGCCTGCTCGATGCTTTCGGTGGTCAGCACGCCAAAAGCAACCGGGATTTCGGCATTCATCGCAACGTTGCCGATGCCGGAGCTGGCTTCGCCCGCCACATATTCGAAGTGCGCGGTGCCCCCACGGATAACGGTGCCCAGCGCGATAACCGCGTCGTATTTGCCGGTTTTGGCCAATACGCTCGCCGTCAGCGGCAGCTCGTAAGCGCCCGGGACCCAGACAACGGTGATGTTGTCGTCAGCAACCTGACCAATGCGTTTCAGCGCGTCGATGGCGCCTTCCAGCAGGCTGTCGTTGATGAAATTGTTAAAACGTGCAATTGCGATCGCCACACGGGCATTTGGAGTAGCAACAACACCTTCGATAACTTTCATGGGCTTTCCTTAAAAATGGGTTCAATACCCCGCAGGGGGGCGGATTCTATCATATTCTTTCATCGCCTGCGCGGCGCTTTTGTAAAACCGGCGCGCGGGCGCGAGATTCAGTGTTTCGCCCGCAGGCGCAAACGCAGATCGGGGCCGACCTGACGCACGTCGCTAAAGACGAATTCCGGCGCGTCGGCCAATCGCTCCAGGCCCGGCAGGTGGCACAGGCCACGGCCATTATCGCCCAACAGTTTCGGCGCGATGTACAAAATGAGCTCATCCACCAGGCCGGCCTGCAGCAGCGCGCCGGCCAGCGATGCGCCCGCCTCCACCCAGATTGAATTCACCTGGCGCTTGGCCAACAGCATCATCATCACCACCAGATCGACGCCGCCGCCGTGCGCCGGGCAGATAAACTGCTCAACGTCTTGCGGCCAGGTCTGTTCATCCGCCTGCAGGCGCGCCAGCCAGGTGGCGCCCGGCTGCTGCACCACGCGGTGCTGCGGGGTAATGCGGTTTTGGCTGTCGAGCAGGATGCGCAGCGGCTGGCGTAGATTGTCGCGCGGATAGAGGCGCTGCGTCTCGGCGTCCAATTCATCCCAACGCACCGTCAGCGACGGATCGTCCGCCAGCACGGTGGCGCTGGTGCTGAGAATGGCGGCGCTCTGCGCGCGCAGGCGCTGCACGTCCTGACGCGCTTCGGGTGAGGTGATCCACTGGCTCTCGCCGGAGGCCATCGCCGTGCGGCCGTCCAGCGACGCGCCCAGCTTCAGCTGCACGTAAGGGAAGCCGGTGCGCATGCGCTTGAGGAAGCCCAGATTGACCGCTTCGGCCTCGGCCAGCATCAGGCCGTGCCGCACCTCGAGGCCGGCCTGCTGCAGCTTGTACAGCCCGCGCCCCGCCACCTGCGGGTTAGGATCTTGCATCGCCGCGACCACCCGCGCCACGCCGGCGGCCACCAGCGCATCGGCGCATGGCGGCGTGCGGCCGTGATGGCTGCACGGCTCGAGCGTAACATAGGCGGTGGCGCCGCGCGCCTTGTCGCCCGCCATGCGCAGCGCGTGCACTTCCGCGTGCGGCTCGCCGGCGCGCAGATGGTAGCCTTCACCGACAATTTCGCCGTCGCGCACGATAACGCAGCCGACGTTCGGATTGGGCGCGGTGGTAAAACGCCCCAGCCGCGCCAGTTCGAAGGCGCGCGCCATGTAAAATTCGTCGTGATGCATGAAAGATCCTTTAGTCTTGCAGGCGGGCAATCTCTTCGCCGAACTCGCGCACGTCTTCGAAGCTGCGGTACACCGACGCGAAGCGAATATAGGCGACCTTATCCAGCTTTTTCAGCGCGTCCATCACCAGATTGCCCACCAACTTGGTCGGCACTTCGCGTTCGCCGGTGGCGCGCAGTTGGGATTTGATATGGTTAAGGGCGTTTTCCACGTCGTCCGAGCTGACCGGGCGCTTTTCCAGCGCTTTCAGCATGCCGCGGCGCAGTTTGTCTTCGTTGAACGGCTCGCGCACCTCATCGCTTTTAATCACTCGCGGCATCACCAGCTCGGCCACCTCAAAGGTGGTGAAGCGTTCATTGCACACCAGACACTGGCGGCGACGGCGCACTTGCGAACCGTCCCCCACCAGG
Source organism: Serratia sp. A07 (assembly GCF_058725505.1). NCBI lineage: Bacteria > Pseudomonadati > Pseudomonadota > Gammaproteobacteria > Enterobacterales > Yersiniaceae > Serratia > Serratia sp. A07. Next base: position 129,212 of record NZ_JBZXDO010000003.1, on the reverse strand, counting down.
CGGGAATCAATGACTTTGGTATCAACGGCGGCGCAGAAAGGGCAATGCATAACACGTCCTGATAAACGTTTTTTATAGATAAATGCAGTTTACCCCGAAGTGCAGCCACAACAAAGGGCGGCGGCCATTTGTTGCGACACGCGGCCAGGAAGCGGCGCCGATATGACTTTCCCCTCCGGGCGGACTAAGCTGATAGCAGGAGATTCAGCATAGGAAATCGCCGTCATGACAACCTGTTACCCCAAAATCGCCCTGCTCGCCGCCGCCGTGTTGCTGGCGGGCTGCGCGCACAACGCCGCCGAGCCTCAGCTGCGCCATCAGGTCGCCGCGCTGAACCAGAAAGTGAGCGTGCTGACCGATCAAACCACCGCGCTGGAGCGGCAGAATCAGCTCAATCAGCACTCCGACAACGGCGTCTACCTGCTGCCGGCAGCCCGGAGCGCCGCCCGTTTGCAGAGCAGCCTCGGCGAACTGAGCGTTTCGCTGAGCCACATCAAGAGCGAAGCCAACGGCACGCAGGCGCAGTTGCATGTGCGCATCCTCTCGCAGGCCACGCTGCCGCCGTTCAACGCGGTGGTGGAATGGGGCCCACTGGATGAAGCCACCGGCCGGCCGTTGACCGCCGAGGCGCTGTCGCAACCGATCGCCAGCGCCGATTCACTGCTGCCAAAACCCGGCCAGGACTTCGAACTGCGCTTCAGCGGCCTGACGCCGGAACAGCTGGGCTATATCCGCCTGCACAGTCTGGTTTCGACCGCCCAACCGGCGGTGGTGCAGCCGCACTGAAACCCGAAACAAAAAAAAGGAGCGCCATCGGCGCTCCTTCTCATTTCGCTGAATACTGCGGCGGTTAAGGCAGAATCGAAGGCTGATCTGCGCCCTCTTTTTCCACTTTTTGCTGCAGCATGTGTTCGCGTTTCATCCCCAGCTTCAACGCCAGCGCAGACGCGACGTAGATGGAGGAAACGGTACCGATCGACACGCCGATCAGCATCGCCAGCGAGAAGCCTTGCAGCATCGCGCCACCGAAGATGTACAGCATCAGCACCACCATCAGGGTGGTCCCGGAAGTCATCAGCGTACGGCTCAGCGTCTGGGTCAACGACACGTTCATGATTTCGTAAGGCGTGCCGCGGCGGATCTTGCGGAAGTTCTCACGAATACGGTCGGAAACCACGATGCTGTCGTTCAGCGAGTAACCGATAACCGACATCAGGGACGCGACGATGGTCAGGTCAATCTCGATGTGGAACAGCGACAGCACGCCCAGCGTGATGATCACGTCGTGCGCCAGCGCGATAACCGCCCCCAGCGCCAGGCGCCATTCGAAGCGGAAACCGACGTAGATCAGGATACAGATCAACGCCACCAGCAGCGCCATGCCGCCGGTTTGCGCCAGCTCGCTGCCCACGCTCGGGCCGACGAACTCAATGCGCTTCACGGTGGCGTTTTTGTCCACCGAGTCGTTGATCACGCCGATCACCTTGTTGCCCAGTTCCTGGCCTGCGGTGCCGGTTGCCGGTGGCATGCGCACCATCACGTCGCGGCTGCTGCCGAAGTTCTGGATGATCGGATCCTGGAACCCGGCCTTCTCCAGCGTATCGCGCATCAGGTCGAGATTGGCCGGTTTCTCCAGGTTGATTTCAATCACCGTACCGCCGGTGAAATCCAGACCCCAGTTAAACCCGCGCACCGACATGGTGACGATCGACGCGACCAACAGCAGCAACGAGATGCCGAAGGCCACGTAGTCCCAGCGCATAAAGTCGTAGACTTTACGGCCGTAGTTGAGTTGCTCAACAGTATAATCCTGTGCCACAACGCACTCCTCAGATAGACAGCTTGTTAATGCGTTTGCCGCCGTAAAGCAGGTTGACGATGGCACGGGTACCGACAATCGCGGTGAACATGGACGTCGCCACACCGATAGCGGTGGTGATCGCAAAGCCTTTGATCGAACCGGTGCCCACTGCGTACAGGATGACCGCGGTGATCAGCGTGGTGATGTTGGCGTCGACGATACTGGAGAACGCGCCTTTATAGCCCTCATGGATCGCCTGCTGAACGGACCTGCCGTTCTTCAGCTCTTCCTTGATACGCTCGTTAATCAGTACGTTGGCGTCAACCGCCACCGCCAGCGTCAACACGATCCCGGCAATGCCCGGCATGGTCAGCGTCGCCCCCGGCAACAGGGACATCACGCCGACGATCAGCACCAGGTTGGCGACCAGCGCCGTGGTGGCGATCACGCCGAACTTACGGTACCAGACCACCATGAAGACGATGGACGCCACCAGGCCCCACAGACAGGCTTCCAGACCTTGGGTGATGTTCTGCTGACCCAGGGTTGGACCGATGGTGCGCTCTTCGACGATCTGAATCGGCGCGATCAGCGCGCCCGCACGCAGCAGCAGCGAAAGCTGACGCGCTTCGTTCGGGTTGCCAATACCGGTGATGCGGAAGCTGTTGCCCAGACGCGACTGAATGTTCGCCACGTTGATCACTTCTTCCTGTTTCACCAGCACCGCACGGCCGTTGGCGTCTTTCTTGCCGCTGTCCTTATACTCCACGAACAGGGTCGCCATCGGCTTGCCGATGTTGTCCTTGGTGAAGTTGGACATGGACGTGCCGCCGGCGCTGTCCAGCGAGATGTTAACCTGCGGCTGGTTGTATTCGTCGGTGCTCGAGGTAGAGTCGGTGATGTGGTCACCGGTCAGGATCACGCGCTTGTACAGCACGATCGGCTGGCCGTCACGGGTGTATTTCACCTCGGAATCGCCAGGCACGCGGCCGTTGGCCGCCGCAGTGGCGTCCGCATTGGTGTTCACCAGACGGAATTCCAGGGTCGCGGTGGCGCCCAGAATTTCTTTGGCGCGCGCGGTGTCCTGAATGCCCGGCAGCTCGACCACGATGCGGTCGGCGCCCTGGCGCTGCACCAGCGGTTCGGCGACGCCGAGCTGGTTGACGCGGTTACGCAGGATAGTGATGTTCTGCTGGACGGCGTATTCGCGCGCTTCGCTCAGACGGGCGTCCGTCAGGTTGGCTTTCATGGTGTTGGCGCCGTTGGCGGACAGCACCAGATCGCGCTGACGCGGGCCGATGTAGCTGATGGCCTGGTCGCGGGCCGCATCGTCACGGAAGCGAACTTCCACGCCGTTGTTGTCCAGCTTGCGGATAGACGCATAAGGAATGCCCTTCTCGCGCAGCTCGCTGCGCAGGGTATCCATGGTCTGTTCCTGCAGCTTGCTCAGCGCGGTGTCCATGTCCACTTCCATCAGGAAGTGCACGCCGCCGCGCAGGTCCAGGCCGAGTTTCATCGGCTCTGCGCCCAGCATGGCCAGCCAGGTCGGCGTGGCCGGCGCCAGGTTCAGCGCCACGACGAATTTGTCACCCAGCTCGGTCACCAGCGCTTCGCGGGCGCGCAGCTGAACGTCAGGATCTTTAAAGCGAGCCAGGATGGCGCCATTTTCCAGCGCAATCGACTTGCTCGCAATGTTGTCTTTTTCTAATACGGTACGGACCTGGTCCAGCGTAGTTTCACTGGCGGCGACGCCGCGCGCGCCAGTGATTTGTACGGCCGGATCCTCACCGTAGATGTTGGGAAGCGCATAAAGCAGACCGACGAGGATCACGACGATCAACATCAGATACTTCCACAAAGGATAACGGTTTAGCACGGCAATTCCCTTCGGGAAAAAAGATTACAGGGCCTTCATGGTACCTTTCGGCAGAACGGCCGCCACGAAGTCACGCTTGATCATCACTTCCGTGGTGTCGTTCAGCGCGATGGCGATGATGCCGGTGTCGGCCACTTTGGTCACGCGACCGATCAGGCCGCCGGTGGTCAGCACTTCGTCGCCTTTACCGATGGAGTCCATCAGCTTCTTGTGATCTTTAGCGCGCTTCTGCTGTGGGCGCAGGATCATGAAGTAGAAGATCAGGCCGAACACCACCAGCATAATGATCAGAGAGTACGGGCTTCCCTGAGCCGGGGCCCCTGCGGATGCGACGGCGTCAGAAATGAAAAAGCTCATTGAAATTCCCTCATTAAGTTATCAATTATTAGATCAAGCGTTTAAAGGCGGAATCGGCTTGCCGATCCGACCATAGAAATCCGCAACAAACTGCTCTAATTTACCCTCTTCGATAGCCTGGCGTAAACCCGCCATGAGGCGCTGGTAGTGACGCAGGTTATGAATCGTGTTCAGTCGAGCACCCAATATTTCGTTGCAACGGTCGAGATGGTGCAAGTAGGCACGGCTGTAATGGCGACACGTGTAGCAATCACAGTCCTTATCCAGCGGAGAAGTATCATCCTTGTGCTTGGCATTACGGATTTTTACCACACCGTCAGTCACGAACAGATGGCCGTTGCGGGCGTTGCGGGTCGGCATGACGCAGTCGAACATGTCGATGCCGCGACGCACGCCTTCCACCAAATCTTCCGGCTTGCCGACGCCCATCAAATAGCGTGGCTTATCTTCCGGAATTTGCGGGCAAACGTGTTCAAGAATGCGATGCATATCCTCTTTCGGCTCGCCTACAGCCAAGCCGCCCACAGCGTACCCGTCAAAGCCGATATCCACCAGCCCTTTGACGGAAACATCACGTAAATCTTCGTAAACACCGCCCTGAATGATGCCGAACAGCGCATTTTTATTTTCCAGCTCGTCGAAACGCTTGCGGCTGCGCTCCGCCCAGCGCAGCGACATTTCCATCGAACGCTTGGCGTAGTCCCAGTCGGCCGGATACGGTGTACATTCGTCGAAGATCATTACGATGTCGGAACCCAGGTCATACTGGATTTCCATCGATTTTTCCGGGCTCAGGAACACCTTGTCGCCGTTGATCGGGTTGCGGAAGTACACGCCTTCCTCTTTGATCTTGCGCATCGCCCCCAGGCTGAATACCTGGAAACCGCCGGAATCGGTAAGGATCGGCCCATGCCACTGCATGAAGTCGTGCAGATCGCCGTGCAGTTTCATGATCTCCTGGCCCGGGCGCAGCCACAGGTGGAAGGTGTTGCCCAGCAGGATCTGTGCGCCGGTCTCTTTCACTTCTTCCGGCGTCATGCCCTTGACCGTGCCGTAGGTACCGACCGGCATAAAGGCCGGGGTTTCCACCACGCCGCGGTCGAAGATCAGGCGGCCGCGACGCGCGCGGCCATCGGTAGTTTGTAGTTCGTACTTCACAAAGCCTCCAGCATCAGAGAAACAGTCTGATGTCGTTGAAACGGGGCCGCGCCGTGGGCGCAGCCCGGGAAATTAACCGCCGACGGACTCGTTTTCCGCCTGCGGGTTACGGCTGATGAACATCGCATCGCCGTAGCTGAAAAAGCGATACTGCTCGGCCACCGCCTGCTGATAGGCGTTCATGGTATTTTTATAGCCGGCGAAGGCCGACACCAGCATGATCAAGGTCGATTCCGGCAGGTGGAAATTGGTCACCAGCGCGTCGATCACCTGGTAGTGATAGCCCGGATAGATAAAGATGCTGGTGTCGCCGAAGAACGGCGCAATCAGCGCCTCTTTGCTGGCCGCCGCGGCGCTTTCCAGCGAACGCACCGAGGTGGTGCCCACCGCCACGACGCGTTTGCCGCGCGCCTTGCAGGCCAGCACCGCATCGACCACGTCCTGCGGCACTTCGGCGTATTCGGCGTGCATCACGTGATCTTCGATGGTTTCCACGCGCACCGGCTGGAAGGTGCCGGCGCCGACGTGCAGCGTCACGAACGCCATTTCCACGCCCTTGGCGCGCAGCGCCGCCAGCAGCGGTTCGTCGAAGTGCAGGCCGGCGGTCGGCGCGGCGACCGCGCCGGGTTTCTCGCTGTAGACCGTCTGATACAGCTCGCGGTCCGCGTCTTCATCCGGGCGGGCGATATAAGGCGGCAGCGGCATATGGCCGGCGGCGTTGAGGATAGTGAACACGTCGCGCTCGTCGTTGAAGCGCAGCTCGAACAGCGTCTCGTGGCGCGCTACCATGGTGGCGGCGATGCTCTCGTCATCCCCCAACAGCAGCTCGGCGCCCGGCTTCGGCGCTTTCGACGCGCGCACGTGCGCCAGCACGCGATGGTCGTCCAGCACGCGCTCCACCAGCACTTCAATCTTGCCGCCGCTGACCTTGCGGCCGAACATGCGCGCCGGGATCACGCGGGTATTGTTGAACACCAGCAGGTCGCCGGCTTCCAGCTTATCCAGCAGATCGGTGAATACGCCGTGCGTCAGCGCCCCGCTCGGCCCGTCCAGCTGCAGCAGGCGGCATGCGCTGCGTTCGGCCTGGGGATAGTGGGCAATCAGGGATTCGGGAAGTTCAAACGAAAAATCAGCGACGCGCATGGGTATTCACTTCTTCAATTTAGGGCTGGTTGGTAAAAAACAGGCGGCCTAGTCTAAAGCCGGGGGCGGTCAGCGGCAAGAAATAAGGAGGATTTGCCTGACTTCGGGTATAGTTGAGGGATGAATTTTCTCGCTCATCTTCACCTGGCCATGCTGGCGGACAGCTCGCTGCTGGGCAACCTGCTGGCCGATTTCGTGCGCGGCAACCCCGCCGCCGACTACCAGCCCGACGTGGTGGCCGGCATCATGATGCACCGCCGCGTCGACGTGCTGACCGACAGCCTGCCGCAGGTCAAAGCCAGCCGCGACTATTTCAGCGCCCCCTACCGCCGCGTGGCGCCGATCACCCTCGACGTGGTGTGGGACCATTTTCTGGCGCGCCACTGGCAGCAGCTGGAGCCTTCGCGCGACCTGCACCAGTTTACCCAGGAAGCCCGCAGCCAGATCGAACCTTTTCTGCCGCTCACGCCGCCGCGCTTTCAAAACCTGAACGGCTACCTGTGGCCGGAACGCTGGCTGGAGCGCTACGCCGAATTGCCGTTCATCGCCCGGGTGCTGCAGGGCATGGCCAGCCGCCGCCCGCGCCTCGATGCGCTGGCCGGCTCGTTCGCCGACGTCGAGCAACATTATCATCAGCTTGAAACACAGTTCTGGCAGTTTTACCCGCAAATGATGCGGCAGGCGAAGGACAAAGCGCTCTGAGGTCAAGCCCAAGTCATTGAAATTGCAACGCCTTGCAAGAATTTACGTTTTGCCGCTTGCCCTTTTGTGGGAAAAGGTTATTTTTAAAGCTCGCTAAATTATATCAACGACTTTGATAGGTGAAAGCTATCTCATCGATTGGTCTTTTACCCTTTATTCACCAAGTCGCGGCCCCTATACTGGCCCTTGTTTTTACATCCACCCTTTAACACCTATTACAGGAGTAATTATGGTCCTGGTAACTCGTCAAGCCCCTGACTTCACTGCAGCTGCCGTACTGGGTAGCGGCGAAATCGTTGAAAACTTCAACCTGAAGAAGCACCTGAACGGCAAACCGGCCGTGCTGTTCTTCTGGCCAATGGACTTCACCTTCGTATGCCCTTCCGAGCTGATCGCTTTCGATCACCGCTATGAAGAGTTCCAGAAGCGTGGCGTTGAAGTGGTTGGCGTTTCCTTCGACTCAGAGTTCGTCCACAACGCATGGCGTAAAACCCCTGTCGACAAAGGCGGCATCGGTGAAGTGAAATACGCAATGGTTGCTGACATCAAGCGTGAAATCCAGAAAGCTTACGGCATCGAACACCCGGAAGCCGGCGTTGCGCTGCGCGGCTCCTTCCTGATCGACAAAGACGGCATCGTGCGTGCTCAGGTTGTTAACGACCTGCCAATCGGCCGTAACATCGACGAAATGATCCGTACCGTTGATGCGCTGCAATTCCACGAAGAGCACGGTGAAGTGTGCCCGGCTCAGTGGGAAAAAGGCAAAGCAGGTATGGGCGCTTCCCCAGACGGCGTTGCAAAATACCTGTCTGAAAACGCTGCCAAGCTGTAATTTCAGCCTGATAGTGAATCAACCGGCCCATGCGGCCGGTTTTTTTATGCCCCTTTATGGGGCAGACCGCCCACCTTCAGTGCTTTATTTCCCTGTTTCCGCTCACATTTCCCACCCTGCTCGCCGCGCGCACGCCCATCTGCGGCTACTATCAATAACGCTGGCTCGCGCTTTGCAAGTGAACAGCGGCAAGCAAACACAACACAATAAAAAACTGACAGGGTAGGAATAACTATGTTTTTACAGAAATGGAGCAAACCCCTGACCATGGCGGCGCTGCTGGTCAGCGGCAGCCTGTATGCGGCATCCAACCCGGCGGTGGAAGCCAAAAACGGCATGGTGGTCACCTCGCAACACCTGGCCTCGCAGGTCGGCGTGGATATCCTGAAGATGGGCGGCAACGCCATCGACGCCGCCGTGGCGGTGGGCTATGCGCAGGCGGTGGTTAACCCCTGCTGCGGCAACATCGGCGGCGGCGGCTTTATGACCGTCCACCTGGCGGACGGCACCGACACCTTCATCAACTTCCGTGAAACCGCGCCGGCGGCGGCCAGCGCCAACATGTATCTGGATGCCGACGGCAAGGTAAAGAAAGACGCCAGCCTGTACGGCTATCTGGCGGCGGGCGTGCCGGGCACCGTGCTGGGGATGGAAACCGCGCGTGAGAAGTACGGCAAGCTGAGCCGCGAACAGGTGCTGGCGCCGGCTATCAGGCTGGCGCGCGAAGGCTTTGTGCTGACCCGCGCCGATACCGATATCCTCGACACCACCGTCGCACGCTTCAAACAGGATCCCGAGTCGGCCAAAATCTTCCTGCGCCCGGACGGCAGCCCGCTGCAGCCGGGGGACAAGCTGGTGCAAACCGATCTGGCCAATACGCTGGAAGCCATCGCCAAAGGGTGAACCGACGCCTTCTATAAAGGCAAGATCCCGCAGGCGGTGGAGGCGGCGGCCAAACAGAGCGGCGGCATATTGACCGCCGCCGACTTCGCCAATTACAAGGTCACCGAAACGCCGCCGATTACCTGCAGCTATCGCGGCTACAAGTTCGTGTCGGCGCCGCCTCCCAGCTCCGGCGGCGTGACGCTGTGCGAAATCCTCAACGTGGTGGAAGGCTACGACCTGAAAAGCATGGGCTTCAACTCGGCGGCGGCCATTCACACCATGACCGAAGCGATGCGTCATGCCTACATGGACCGCAACACCTACCTCGGCGACCCGGAATTCATCAAGAACCCGATCGACCGGCTGGTGAGCAAGAGCTACGCCGAGCAGATCCGCAAGAAAATCGTCGCGGACAAGGCCACGCCGTCGGAAAACGTGCAGCCCGGCATGGAACCGCATGAGAAACCGGAAACCACCCACTATTCGATCGTCGATCACGACGGCAACGCGGTCTCCACCACCTATACCGTCAACGGCCGCTTCGGCGCCGTGGTGATCGCACCGGGCACCGGCTTCTTCCTCAACGACGAGATGGACGACTTTACGGTCAAAGTGGGCGAGAAAAACCTGTACGGACTGGTGCAGGGCACCGCCAACAGCATTGCCCCCGGTAAGCGCCCACTATCGTCGATGAGCCCGACGCTGGTGACCAAGGACAACAAGATCTTTATGGTACTGGGCTCGCCGGGCGGTTCGCGCATCATCACCATCACCCTGCAGACCGCGTTGAACGTGATCGACCACGGCATGGCGCCGCAGGAAGCGGTGGACGCACCGCGCATCCATCACCAATGGTTGCCGGATGAGGTGTACTACGAACAGCGCGGCGCTTCCGCCGATACGCTGAAGCTGCTGAGCGGCATGGGCTATAAGATGCTCGAGCAAACGCCGTGGGGCGCCGCCGAACTGATTCTGGTCGGTTTGCCGGGCGCGGCGGGCGTCAGCCCGGCCAACTCCGGCAACGACTCGGCGGTTTCCGGCAAGGTGCGCGAAGGCTATCTGTACGGCGCCAACGACGTACGTCGCCCGGCAGGTTCTGCGGTCGGTTACTGATGTAAACGCCTACTCACTTTTATCGCGGGGGCCCTTTGGCCCCCGCAGTTGCTTTAGCCTTCGCAGCGCCACACGCTGGCCGACTCTTCCGCCAGCTGCAGGCGCAGCCCGCCTGCCGTTTCGCTCAACTCTCCCCGCCCTTCCACACGCCGCCACGGGCCGCGCGCCAACAGTGGGTTGTGCGGCAGCTGCGCTTGGCCGCTGCCGTCGCGCTGCAGCGCCACCAGCACCTGCTCCTGCTGATACAGGCGCACGAACACCAGCGTTTCTCCGCTGGCATACAGCACCTGACAGCCGCCGCGACGCAATGCCACGCTCTGTTTACGCAGCGCCGCCATGCGCTGGAACAGCGCCAACAGCGGCCGGTCCCAGTCGCCGACGTCCCACGGAAACGGCTTGCGGCAGAACGGATCGTTGCCGCCGTCCAGACCAATCTCATCGCCGTAGTAGAGACAAGGCACGCCAATCCAGCTCAGCAACCACACCGCCGCCATTTGCATGCGCGCCGCGTTCCCCTGCAACAGCGTGAGAAAACGCGCGGTATCGTGGCTGTCCAACTGGTTGAACTGGATCAGCTGGCGGCCGTGCGGCAGCCCGGCGCGGTAACCCTCCATCCACTGCGCGCACCCGACGGCGTCCAGCCGCACCGGGTGATAGGCCACGTCCAGCCCCGCCAAAAATGCCCGCACCGGCAGCGCGAACCCCATGTAGTTCATCGCCGCATCCTCCACGCCGGCGTGCAACCAGCGGCGCGCGTCGCCGAAGTGCTCGCCCAAGACGTAGGCCTGAGGGTTCTCCTGCTTCACCGCCTGATAGATGCCAGCCAGGTGATGCAGGTTGCCGGTGGCGCCGCCGTTCTCCCCCAGCATGTGCACCACGTCCAGCCGCCAACCGTCGATGCTGTACGGCGAGCGCAGCCAGTGGCGCACCACGCTGCCTTCTCCGCGATAGATCGCTTCCGCCACTTGCGGCTCGGCGAAGTTGAGCTTCGGCAGGCTGGCGTTGCCCTTCCAGTCGAGCGCGCGGCCGTCCGGGTAAAAGTTGAACCAGCCGCGATACGGTGAATCAGGGTGGTGACAGGCGCCGTTTTCGCCCTGGCGATGGCGGTCGAACCACGGATGCGAGTCGCCGGTGTGGTTGAATACCCCGTCCAGCACCAGTTTCATGCCCACCTTGTGAGTGCTCACTCGCAAACGCTGCAGCGCCGCGTTGCCGCCAAAGTGCGGATCGACCTGGTAATAGTCCTCGGTATCGTACTTATGCACGCTCGGCGCGGTAAAAATCGGGTTCAGATACAGCGCCGTCACGCCCAGCTGCTGCAAATACGGCAGTTTGGCGCTGATGCCGTCCAGATCGCCGCCGTAAAAGGTCGAGGCGGCGTGGCGATCCTCCAACGGGTGCTGCCAGTCACGCCGAATCACCTCGGCGCCGGCCGCGTGATGGCGGTAGCTGCCGCTTTGGATGCCGTGCTCGCCGCCGCTGCTGGCGAAGCGATCGGGGAAAATCTGGTAGAACAGCTGATCCGCCACCCACTCGGGGCCATGGTCGGGCTCGTCGACGGCGAACTGCGCCAGCTGGCCCGGCGGCGTTGGCGAACAGCCCTGCGGGCCGAACCACTGCTGGCGATCGGCCCACAGCAGCTTGAAGCAGTAACGCCGCGTCGGCTCGCCCTCATTCAGCGTCAGGCTGGCCTGGTAGCGCCGCATTCCCTCGTGGCGCTGCGCTTTCATCACCAGCAGCCACTCTTCGTTGTCCGGTTCGGCGCGCAAAAACACCCGTTCCGGCAGTTCATCCCCCTGTAACCACAGCGTGATATCCAAACGTTGCCCTTGCTTCACCACAAAAGGCGGGACCGGTTGATGCCAGGCGTTAAGCATACTGTTTCTCCTGCTGTACCAAACGAAATCGACGGCGTTCTTCAAGAAGCGAACAATGCCACGTTAAGTGCAACTCCCCCTCCTCTCTGGCCGCAAAACCCGGGGATGAGCCGGGGGGCGGAGACCGAAAAATAACGCTAACCCGATGTAAAAAAAGGTAAACAGGCACAAATCCTGCACGTTACCCCTTAGGCTAACGCGTTTTAAGTTTACAGGATATTTTTTGCGCATTTTTTAAGGAGCGGTAATGCAACAACAGATAACGCGCTGGCTGGAACAGTTTGGTTTGGAATTCGGCGGAGTGATGTCGCTGTTGATGGTATTGGGGTTGATTGTCCTGATCTCGGTCGCGATCCACCTGGTGCTGCACCGGGTGGTGCTGGCCGCCCTTCAGCGCCGTGGCCAGCAATCGCAGCGCGTCTGGCAACAGGCCATCACCCAATACAAACTGTTCCAGCGCGTGGCGCTGCTGCTGCAAGGGGTGATCATCAGCATCCAGGCGACGCTGTGGCTGCAGAGCGGCAGCCAGACCCAGGCGGTGATCGTCACCGCCGCGCAGGTGTGGATCCTCGCCTTCACCCTGCTGTCGCTGTTCTCGCTGCTGGATACGCTGCTGGCGCTGCTGCGCCAAAGCCCGATCTCCAATCAGCTGCCGCTGCGCGGCATTTTCCAGGGCCTGAAACTGGTGGCGGCGATCCTGATCGGCATCATGATCGTTTCGTTGCTGATGGGCAAATCGCCGCTGCTGCTGCTCAGCGGCCTGGGTGCCATGACCGCGGTCTTGATGTTGGTGTTCAAGGATCCGATCCTCGGGCTGGTGGCCGGCATTCAGCTCTCCGCCAACGATATGCTGAAGATCGGCGACTGGCTGGAAATGCCGAAATACGGCGCTGACGGTGCGGTCACCGACATCGGCCTGACCACGGTCAAAGTGCGTAACTGGGACAACACCGTCACCACCATTCCCACCTACGCGCTGATCTCCGACTCGTTCAAAAACTGGCGGTCGATGTCGGAATCCGGCGGGCGTCGCATCAAACGCAGCCTGAATATCGACACCGGCAGCGTGCACTTCCTGTCGGAAGAGGAACAGCGCCGCCTGCAGCGCAACCCGCTGCTGCACAGCTACCTGAACGTCAAGACCCAGGAGCTGAGCCAGCATAACCAGGAGATCGCCGTCGATCTGGCCTCGCCGCTCAACGGCCGCCGCCTGACCAACCTCGGCACGCTGCGCGCCTATCTGGAAGCCTATCTGCGCGCTCACCCGCGCATTCACCAGAACATGACGCTGATGGTGCGCCAGCTGGCGCCGACGCCGGAAGGCCTGCCGCTGGAAATCTACGCCTTCACCAACACCACGGTCTGGGCGGAGTATGAAAGCATTCAGGCGGATATATTCGACCATATTCTGGCGGTGATCGACGAGTTCGGCCTGCGCGTGCATCAAACGCCAACCGGCAATGACCTGCGCGGCATGCTGCTACAAAACGCGAACGCTTCCTGACGTCGGCTGACGTAACTGTGTCTGCTGGTAATGATGTTCTTTCAATTGCCAGCAGATATCTCCATCCCCTTCTTTTCCCCGGCGAAAACGGCGTTAATGCGCCATCACCTTCACCACCGAGAGGGAAAGCCCTTGCTGAAACGGTTACGTCATCGGCTGTTTACCCTGATGGCCACCCTGCTGTTTATCGGCTGCCTGCACAGCGCTTCGCTGGACGAAAGCCGCATGCCCCGCAATCTGCAACCTTCGCTGAGCGCCCTCAGCAGCAATATGCAGGACATTCGCGAAGTGCTGGCGCGCTGCGCCGGCGAGGAAGAGGAAGAACGCCTTAACGGCGGCGACATGCGTATCGAAGCGCGCGCCGCCGGGGAGGATGAAGTTGAAGACAAACGCCTGGCATAATAGGTTAAAAAAAGCCCCATTTTGTTGCGCCATACGCAACACCTGGCTATGATGCGTATAGCGCAACACTCATGGAGCCGTCAGGATGATAAGAAGCTTCAAGCATAAGGGACTCAAAAAGTTTTTCGAAACCGGTTCAACGGCGGGTATCGACGCCAAGCAGGCGAAGAAAATCGCGCTGCGGCTGAGCGTGCTGGATCTGGCGAAAGTGATTGATGACGTAGATCTACCCGGCTTCTTCTTGCACCCGCTAACGGGCGCTCGCAGCGGACAATGGTCCGTCACCGTAACCGGCAACTGGCGTATCACGTTTGAACTGGTCGAGGGTGATGTTTATATCGTGAATTATGAGGACTATCACTAATGAACCGCATGCATAACCCCCCTCATCCTGGCGAGTTGATCAAAGAAACCATGGAAACGCTGAATCTCAGCGCGCGCGCGCTGGCTAAAGCGCTGGACGTTGCGCCCTCCACGGTTCAACGCCTGATCAGCGGAAAGTCCGATATCTCGCCGGAAATGGCCATCCGCCTGTCCATCGTGATAGGCAGTTCCGAACAGGTTTGGATGGGCATGCAGGATGCTTACGATCTGTGGCAGGCCAGGCAGTCCATCGACGTTTCGAAACTGCGCAAGCTGGACTTCGCTTGACGCCAGCCCCTAAAAAAACACCGGCCTTAGCCGGTGTTTTTCCATTTAGTCTTGCTGCGTCGCCAGCGGCGCGCGTTTTTTCTGATGGTTGACCTTGAACCAGTATCCCGCCAGCAGCAATACCACCCAGACCAGGCCGGCGTACAGCGAGACGCGCGTGGTCGGGAAGTAGCCGATCAGGCCGATGATGAACACCAGGAACACGATCGCCACCACCGAGGTGAACACCCCACCGCGCAGCGGGAACGCCAGCTGCTTCACCTGCTCTTTGCTCAGGCTGCGGCGGAAGGCGATTTGGGAGAACAGGATCATGATCCACACCCACACGGTGGCGAAGGTCGCCAGGGACGCGATCACCAGGAACACGCTCTCCGGCATGATGTAGTTGAGGTATACCGCCAGCAGCAGCGCCAGCATCATCACCACCACCGTCACCCAGGGAATGCCGCGTTTCGACACCTTGCTGAACATCTTCGGCGCGTGGCCCTGCTCGGCCATGCCGTGCAGCATGCGACCGACGCCGAACACGTCGCTGTTGATCGCCGACAGCGAAGCGGTGATCACCACGAAGTTGAGAATGCCCGCCGCCACGGTGATGCCCATATGCTGGAAGGTCAGCACGAACGGGCTGCCGTTGGTGCCCACCTGGTTCCACGGGTAGATAGACATAATGACGAACAGCGTGCCGACGTAAAACACCAGAATGCGCCACGGCACCGAGTTGATGGCTTTAGGAATCGATTTTTTCGGATCTTTGGCTTCGCCGGCGGTGATGCCGATGATTTCAATGCCGCCGTAAGCGAACATCACCAGCTGCAGCGACAGGATCATGCCGATAAAGCCGTTGCTGAAGAAACCGCCGTTCGACCACAGGTTATGAATGCCGGTCGGTTGCCCGCCGTTGCCGATGCCCCAGATGATGATGCCGATGCCGGCCGCGATCATGATGATGATGGTGGCGACCTTGAAGAACGAGAACCAGAACTCCAGCTCGCCGAATACCTTGACGCTCATCAGGTTGATGGCGCCGATGATCAGCACCACGCTCAGCACCCAGATCCAGTGCGGCACTTCCGGGAACCAGACCCCCATATAGATGCCGAAGGCGGTCACGTCGGCGATGGCGACGATCAGGATTTCAAAGCAGTAGGTCCAGCCGGTGATGTAACCCGCCATCGGGCCGAGGTAGTCCTGCGCGTAGCGGGAAAACGAGCTGGCCTGCGGGTTGTTGACCGACATCTCCCCCAGTGCGCGCATGATGATAAAGGCCACGATGCCGCCGATCAGGTAAGCCAGCAGCACGCTCGGGCCGGCCATTTTGATGGCGTCCGCCGAGCCGTAGAACAACCCGGTGCCGATGGCCGATCCCAGCGCCATAAAGCGGATATGACGCGTACTGAGGCCGCGTTTCAGCTTATTGTCGGGGGCCGTGGTGGGTGACTGTTGTTGCATGAAGATGACCCATAGTTTTAAACGTAAAAAAGCCACGGACATGTCCGTGGCCCTGGATTAAGCCGGGGGATTATCAGTGCGCGGTCACTTGGGAACGCGTGCACACCCGATCATAAATCGCGACCAGCACCAGCATCAGCAGCGAAGGCGGCAACCATGCCAACCCCTGCTCCGCCAGCGGCAGGTGAGTGGTCCAGGCCGGCAGCAGTTGCTGGAAACTGGAGGCTTTCACCGCGTCAAGGATACCAAACAACAGGCTGACAAGCATCACCGGCGCGATGATGCGTGGCGCGCTGTGCCACCAACGCAGGGTGAAGCTCAGCACCACCAGCACGATGCACGGCGGATAAATCGCGGTCAGCACCGGAATGGAGATCTGGATCAGGTGGCTCAGGCCGAGGTTGGACACCACCATCGAGAACAGACCCAGGATAAATACCAGCGTCTTGTACGAGAACGGCAGGTATTGCGCGAAGAACTCGGCGCAGGCGCAGGTCAGGCCGACTGCGGTCACCATGCAGGCGATGAAGATCAGCGCCGCCAGGAAGAAGCTGCCCAGGCCGCCGAAGGTGTTCTGAACGTAAGCGTGCAGGATCACCGCGCCGTTGGTGGCGTCAGGCACCAGCGCGCCGCTGCCGGAGCCCAGCTTGAACAGGCTCAGGTAAACCAGCGTCAGGCCCACGCCGGCAATCAAACCGGCCAGAATGGTGTAACGGGTCAACAGACCGGCGTCTTTCACGCCGCGCGAGCGCGCCGCGTTGACGATAACGATGCCGAATACCAGCGCACCCAGCGTATCCATGGTCAGATAGCCGTTAACGAAGCCGGAGGAGAAAGGCACGCTCTGGTAAGCCGCCGTCGCCGGGATCGGCGCGCCGGCAGGCCACAGCAGCGCGGCGATGCCCAATACGGCCAGCGCCACAATCTTCAGCGGTGCCAACACGTGGCCGACGGTGTCGAGCAGACGGCCCGGATACAGGGAGATGCCGATCACCAGCGCGAAGTACACCAGGCTGTAGATGAACAGCGGCATGGCGCCGTCGCCGGTCAGCGGGGCGATACCCACTTCAAACGACACGGTGGCGGTACGTGGCGTGGCGAACAGCGGGCCGACGGCCAGGTAGCAGACGGTCGCCAGCAGCAGGCCGGCGCCACGGCCGATCGGTGAGCTGAGGGCGTCGATGCCGCCGCCGACGCGCGCCAGCGCGATGACGGTGATGACCGGCAGACCGACGGCGGTGATCAGGAAGCCCAGCGCCGCGGTCCAGACGTGTTCACCGGACTGCAAGCCGACCATCGGCGGGAAGATGATGTTCCCGGCCCCGACGAATAAGGCAAAGGTCATAAAGCCCAGTGCCAGGATATCTTTTGACGTTAAACGATGACTCATACGATGTCGTGTTGCCTGTTCAAATGAAAAATAGTGTCCGATAGCGTGGTGGCGTGACGCCCCACCCGGTTGCCGGCATGCCCGATCGTTGCAGCGCCAAATAAGCACCCTAAACGCAATAGATCCGGCGTTTATGTCCCTATTCGAAAGTGGCCGCTCATGAAGATGGGCAAAATTTTAGGAGTTATAAAAATGGAGGTTTAATCCGACAACGAAGGCTAAGGTAAACGTTTATAGCGCTTCAAGGCAAGGCGCACGGCGAAAAGCAGAGCTATCGACCATATAAACTTTTGCCACCAGTCGATCATATTGGCTATCAATAAATATACACTACATGATTTGTATCATTTTTGAACAACAGATTCACGAAACGTGAAGCATATATCACTTTACCGCGCGAAAACGCCAATAAATGCCCGGTTTTCGCGTGGCATAAGCTCCGTTTGGCCGTGAAAAAAGGCGAAAATTACGCCGCTTTTTGCCGCTTATTGCACCGTAGCCGACGCGAGCGGCTGCAAGCCGAGCGCCTGGCGGGTCTTCTGCAGGGCGGCCGGCGGCAGCGGCAGATAGCCGTCGTGATTGACCAGGCTCTGCCCTGCGGTCGACAGCACGCGGTCGAGGAACGCGGCGGTCAGCGGCTCGAGCGGTTGATTGGGGGCTTTGTTGATATAGATATAGAGATAGCGCGACAGCGGGTAGCGATCGTTGCGCACGTTGGCGGCGGTAGGTGCGACATAGTCCTCTCCCGACTCCGCCAACGGCAGCAGCCGCACGCCGCTGGCGCGAAAGCCGATGCTGGCATAGCCGATGCCGTTGAGCGAACCGGCCACCGCCTGCACCACCGAGGCCGAGCCGGGCAGCTCATTGACGCGCGGCATAAAATCGCCGCCGCACAGCGCGCGCAGTTTGAAATAGCCGTAGGTGCCCGAAGCCGAGTTGCGGCCGAAGCGCTGCAGCGAGCGCGTCGCCCAATCGCCGCTGAGCCCCAGCTCGCCCCAGCGCGTCAGCGGTTTGCTCTCACCGCAGCGCCGGGTGGCGGAGAAAATGCGATCGAGCTGCTGCAGATTGAGGCCGCGCAGCGGGTTGTCCTGATGCACCAACACCACCAGCGCATCCACCGCCACCGGCACCGCCAGCGGCGCATAGCCGTAACGGTGTTCGAACGCCGAAACCTCAGCCGCCTTCATCGGCCGGCTCATCGGGCCCAGCTGCGCGGCGCCCGCCGCCAACGCGGTCGGCGCGGTCGACGAGCCGGCGGCCTGGATCTGCAGGTTAACGTTGGGGTAATGCCGGCTGAAATCCTGCGCCCACAACGCCATCAGATTCGCCAGGGTGTCGGAGCCGACGCTGGACAGGTTGCCCGCCAACATGCCATCGGGCTGCGCCAGCGCGCCGCGTCCGGCCAGCAGCGCCAGGCAAAGCAACAGCCCTCGGGTTATTCGGGTCATACCGGTGTCTCGCGTTAATTTTTCACCGCATTCTCTGATAAAGCGGCGGGAACAATCAACCGGTTGGGTAAGGTAAAGATAAAGCGCGTGCCGATCCCCGGCTCGCTGAGGATCTCCAGCCGCGCGTCGTGATGGCTGAGCGCGTGTTTGACGATCGCCAGCCCCAGCCCGCTGCCGCCGGTTTGGCGCGAACGGGCCTTGTCGACGCGGTAAAAACGCTCGGTCAGGCGCGGAAGGTGTTCGGCGGCGATGCCCGGCCCGTTGTCGCTGACCTGGAACTGCGCGCCGTGCGCCGTCTGCTGCCAGCTCACTTCGATATGGGTGCCCTTCGGCGTGTGGTTGACCGCGTTGTACACCAGGTTAGACACCGCGCTGCGCAACTGGTCTTCATTACCGAACACGTTGAGCTGTTCGTTCACCCGGAAGGTGATCTCGTGATTGCCACCGCTCAGCGACTGCGCCTCGCGCTGCAACACCCGCAGCATCAGCGGGATATCCACCCGTTCGTTCATGTCGACATTGGGCGCCGCCTCAATGCGCGACAGCGTCAGCAGCTGCTTGACCAACCCGTCCATCCGACGGGTCTGCTCTTGCATGGTGCTGAGTGCCTTGCTGCGCAGCGAGCCGTCCTGCTCTTCATCGCCCATCATCTCCAGGTAGCCCTGCAGCACCGTCAGCGGCGTGCGCAGCTCATGGCTGACGTTGGCGAAGAAGTTGCGCCGCGCGCCCTCCAGCTGGCGCATCTGGGTGACGTCGCGCGCCACCATCAGCAGCTGCCCTTCGGAGTAAGGCATTACGCGGAATTCGACGTAGTGTTCGTTGTTCAGCTGCAGCGTCAGCGGGCGCGAGAACTCCTGCTGTTGCAGGTAGTGGCTGAATTCCGGATAGCGCAGCAGGTTGAGGATGTGCTGGCCGTTGTCTTCCGGCCAGCGGAAGCCGAGCAGATGCTGCGCCAGCCCATTACACCAGAAGATATTGCCTTCGACGGTGGTCATCACCACCGCATCAGGCAGCGATTCGGCCCCGCTGCGAAAGCGCTTGATCAGCAGCGCCAGCTCGCGCCGGCGGCGGCGATTGCGCTGCTGCATCTGATACAGGCCATAGAACAGCGGCTCCCAGCTCCAGCGGCCGGGCGGCGGCGTCATGCTGCGGTCGATCCACAGCCAATGGGAGAGTTTGAGCTGGTTGTAGAAATTCCACACCAGCGCAGCCAGCGCGGAGGCCAGCAGGAACCAGGGCAGATAACCGAAAATCAGCCCCAGCAGTAAGGCGGGCAGACAAAAAAGAGCCAGCTCCAGAGCCAGCCTCTTCCACGACAGACGTTCTAACACGGCATATTCTCCAGCGCGGCGCGATCAGTAGCGCGTTGAGAACCGGTAGCCGGTGCCCCGAACGGTTTGAACCATTTTATCATGCCCACTGGTTTCTAACGCCTTGCGGAGCCGACGGATATGCACGTCAACGGTACGGTCTTCCACATAAACGTTAGTGCCCCAGACGTGATTAAGCAACTGCTCACGGCTATAAACCCGCTCCGGGTGGGTCATAAAGAAGTGCAGCAGCTTGAACTCGGTCGGCCCCATGTCCAGCGCCTGATCGTTAGCCATCACGCGGTGGGAGGACGGATCCAGGCTCAGCCCTTGCATTTCAATCACTTCTTCCACCGCCATCGGTGAAATGCGGCGCATGACCGCCTTGATGCGCGCCACCAGCTCCTTGGGCGAGAACGGCTTGGTGATATAATCATCCGCCCCCACTTCCAGGCCGCGCACGCGGTCTTCCTCTTCGCCGCGCGCGGTCAGCATCATGACCGGAATATCGCGGGTCAGCGCTTCGCGCTTCATATGTTTGATAAACTGAATGCCGGAACCGCCGGGCAACATCCAGTCGAGCAACACCAAATCAGGGAACGGCTCAGACAGGCGCGTCACGGCGCTGTCATAATCCTCGGCTTCCAACGGTTGGTAACCATTCTGTTCCAACACAAAGCACACCATCTCACGGATCGGCGCTTCGTCTTCCACCACCAGTATGCGTCTTGCCATCGTCAATCCTGCCAATGTGTTAGCGACTTTGCGGGCGCCATTATGCGTCAGTTTTGTGACACTTTTATGAAAAAAAGCGGCTGTTATAGGCAGTAAGCATAGCGATTATTTCCCGGTGCAAAGAAAAATCATTCCGTAGTCGTCGCCATTGCGCCGGGACAGGCGCCGCCGCGGCCTTTATAATCATCGCCATTACCTTTGCATCCGGGAGTGTCATGCGCCTGATCCACACCTCTGACTGGCATCTTGGCCAGTACTTTTTCACCAAAAGCCGCGCCGCCGAGCACCAGGCTTTTCTGAACTGGCTGATCGAACAGATCGAGCAGCAGCAGGTGGATGCGCTGATCGTCGCCGGGGACCTGTTCGATACCGGCTCGCCGCCCAGCTACGCCCGCGAGCTGTACAACCGCTTCGTGGTGGAACTGCAGCGCACCGGCTGCCAACTGGTGGTGTTGGGCGGCAACCACGACTCGGTAGCGACGCTGAACGAATCGCGGGAACTGCTCTCTTGCCTGAACACCACGGTGATCGCGAGTGCGCAGGGCTCCCTTGAGCAGCAGATCGTGGTGCTTAACCGGCGCGACGGCCAGCCGGGCGCCGTGCTGTGCGCCATTCCTTTTCTGCGGCCGCGCGATCTGCTCACCAGCCGCGCCGGCGAATCCGGCGCGCAGAAACAGCAGGCGCTGCAGGAAGCCATTGCCGAACATTACCAAGCGCTGTATCTGGCGGCCTGCGAACGCCGCGAGCAGCTGGGCCTGCCGCTGCCGATCGTCGCCACCGGCCACCTGACCACCGTCGGCGTCACCACCTCCGACTCGGTGCGCGACATCTATATCGGCACCCTGGACGCCTTCCCGGCGCAGGCCTTCCCCCCTGCCGATTACATCGCGCTGGGCCACATTCACCGCGCGCAGAACGTCGCCAAGTCGGAACATATTCGCTATAGCGGCTCACCGATTCCGCTCAGCTTCGATGAACTGGGCAAAGCCAAAAGCGTCTTCCTGGTGGATTTCGCCGACGGTGCCCTGCAGCAGGTAGAAGCGTTAACGATCCCGCAGTTCCAGCCCATGCAGCTGATCAAAGGCGATCTGGCCGAGATCGAACGGCAGCTGCAGCAATTTGCCGACTATGCCGGCGAGCTGCCGGTGTGGCTGGATATCGAAGTGGCGACGCAGGACTACCTCAGCGATATCCAGCGCCGTATCCAGCTGATGGCGGATGAGCTGCCGGTGGAAGTGGTGCTGCTGCGGCGCAGCAAAGAACAACGCCGCCAGGCGATCGCGCAGCAGGACAAGGAAACGCTGAACGAGCTGAGCGTCAACGAGGTGTTCGAACGGCGCCTGGCGCAGGAGGCCGACATGCCCGAAGCGCGCCAACGGCGGATGCATCAACTGTTCCGCCAGGTGGTCGATGCGGTGCAGCACAATCCTGAGGAGACCCACCCATGAAGATCCTCAGCCTGCGGTTAAAAAACCTCAACTCGCTGCAGGGCGAGTGGAAAATTGACTTCACCGCCGAGCCGTTCGCCAGCAACGGCCTGTTCGCCATTACCGGCCCGACCGGCGCGGGCAAAACCACCCTGCTGGACGCCATCTGCCTGGCGCTGTACCACCAGACGCCGCGTCTCAACGTCACGCCGAGCCAGAATGAACTGATGACCCGCCACACCGCCGAATCGCTGGCGGAGGTCGAATTCGAGGTCAAGGGCGTCGGCTATCGCGCCTTCTGGAGCCAGCGCCGCGCCAAAAACGCGCCGGACGGCAATCTGCAGGCGCCGAAGGTCGAACTGGCGCGCCGCGAAGACGGCAAGATCCTGGCAGATAAAGTGCGCGATAAGCTGGAGATCACCGCCGCCATCACCGGGCTGGACTTCGGCCGCTTCACCAAATCGATGATGCTGTCTCAGGGGCAGTTCGCCGCGTTCCTCAACGCCGACGCCAACGATCGCGCCGAGCTGTTGGAAGAGCTGACCGGCACCGAAATCTACGGGCGGCTGTCCGAACAGGTGTTCGAATCCCACAAGCAGGCCAAAACCGACCTGGATGCGTTGCACCAGCGCGCCAGCGGCATCGAGCTGCTGAGCGATGAACAGCGCCACTCCCTGACTGAACGGCTGACGGCGCTGAGCGCGCAGGAAAGCGCTCTCGGCAAGCAAACCCAGCAACAGCAACAGGCGCTGAGCTGGCTGCAGCAATGGCAGCGCCTCCAGCAACAGCAAAACGAGGGGCAACGGCGGCTGGAAACCGCCCAGCGCGAGCAGGCCGAGGCCGCCCCGCAGCTGCAGCGGCTGGCGCTGAGCGAACCGGCCGAGAAATTGCGGCCGCTGCGCGGCGAACGCGATCGCTGCCGCGCCGAGCTGCAGACGATACAACAGCAGGCAGCCCAGCTGACGCAGCAACAGGAGCAACACTCGGCGCAGCTGGCGCCGCTGCAGCAGGCGGTGGAAAAGGCCCGTCTGGCGCAGCAAGCCCATGCCGAGCATATGCGGCAGCAGCAACAGCTGATCGATGACCAGGTCGCCCCGCTCGACCATCAGATCGCCCAACTGCAGTCGACGCAGGCCGAGCGGCGACAGGCCGGCGATGCCGCCACGCAGCAGTGCGCCCAGCAGCAGACTGCACTGGAGCAGCTCACCGCCCAGCGCAGCCAGCTGACGGCGCAGGCCGCACAGCATCAGCAGCAGCTGAACGCGCTGACCGAAGCGCTGGCCGCTCAACGGCAACGGCAGCAGGCGCTGGAGGCGCAAACCCCGCTGGCCCCGCTGCGCCAGCGCCTGAGCGCCCTGGCGGATCTGCGCCCGACGCGCCAGCAGTTATTCACGCTCGCTTCCCTTTACCGTCAGACTCGCGAGCGTCTGGCCCGGCAACAGGCAGAGCACGCCGAGCGGCAAACGCAGCTCGCCGGGCTGCAACACCAGCTGGAGAACGCGCGTCAGCAATTCAAACAGCACAAGGCGCAGCTGCAAGAAGTGGAGCGGATCCACGAGCTGGAAAAACGCATCGTCAGCCTGGAAGCGGAGCGCGCCCTGTTGCAAAGCGGCGCACCCTGCCCGCTGTGCGGCTCCACCAGCCATCCGGCGGTGGAGCAATATCAGGCGGTGCAGCCTTCGGCGACGGAACAACGCTTGGTTGAGATGCGCACCCTCGCCGAGAAACTGCAAACCCAGGGCACCGAGCTGCGCACCCGCTGTGAAGGCCTGCAAGAGCAGCAGCAACGCCAGCAGCAGGCTATCGCGCAGGATGAGCAGCAGCTGGCTGCCCAACAGCAGCAATGGCAGCAGCTCAGCGCGCCGCTGGCATTCGACTTTACCCTGGCGGAGGGCGAGCAACTCAGCGCCTGGCTGAGCGGCTGCGACGACGAAGAGCGGCGCGGGCAGCACGCGCTGCAGCAGCATGAACAGGCGGCGCAGGCGGTACAACAGGCAAAAGACGCGCTCGCCGCTCTGCAAACGCAGCAGCAGCAGGCGCAGCAACAGCTGGCGCTGCTCGAAGAGCGCTTTACGCTGCTGCAGAAAACCCACGCCGACAGCCTGCAACAGCAGCAAGACCTGCTTCAACGCTGGCAGGAAGGCGAGAAGACCCTCGCCGAGCGGCGCGCGCAGCGGCTGGCGCTGTTCGGCGAACAGCGAGTCGCCGAGGTGCGGGAACAGCTGCGCGCCAAACAAACCGCCTGTGAACAGGCCAGCTTGCAGGCCGCCGAGCAGTGGCAAAAGGCGCAGGAACTGCGCGAGCGCCTGGCCGGCCAGCAGGCCGGGTTGCAACAACAGCACACCCAAATGCAGGAACGGCTGCAGCAGGCGGAGCAGCAATGGCAGCAGGCGCTGGCCGACAGCGAATTCGCCGATGAAACTGCCTTCGTCGCCGCGCTCCTGGACGACGCCCTGCGCCGCGAATTGCAGCAGCGCAAAGAGCAGCTGCAGCAGCGGCAGGTAGAGGCTGCGGCCCTGCTGGCTCAGGCAACGCAAACGCTGGAGCAGCATCGGCAGAACCGCCCGGAAGGGGTGGATGAAGCCAACGCGGATCTCGACGTACTCACCCAATCGTTGGCCGAGCTGGCACAGCAGTTGAAGGCGCTGCAGCTGAGCCAGGGCGAGCTGCGCAACCAGCTGGAAAGCGACGCCGCCCGCCGTCTCAATCAACAGGCGCTGTTCGAGCAAATCGCCCGCAGCCAGCAAGACTACGACGACTGGAGCTACCTCAACCAGCTGATCGGCTCGAAAGAAGGCGACAAGTTCCGCCGCTTCGCGCAGGGGCTGACGCTCGATCATCTGGTTTATCTGGCCAACCTTCAGCTCGGCCGGCTGCACGGGCGCTACCTGCTGCAGCGCAAAACCAGCGACGCGCTGGAGCTGCAGGTGGTGGACACCTGGCAGGCCGACGCGCTGCGCGATACCCGTACCCTGTCCGGCGGCGAGAGCTTCCTGGTCAGCCTGGCGCTGGCGCTGGCGTTGTCCGATCTGGTCAGCCACAAAACCAGCATCGACTCGCTGTTCCTCGACGAAGGCTTCGGCACGCTGGACGCCGAAACCCTCGATACCGCGCTGGACGCGCTGGACAGCCTGAATGCTTCCGGTAAAACCATTGGCGTGATCAGCCACGTCGAGGCGATGAAAGAGCGCATTCCGGTGCAGATCAAAGTGAAAAAGGTCAACGGGCTCGGCGTCAGCCGGCTGGAGGCGCACTTTAGGCTGGAATGATCCCGCCGTGCGCGGTACAGAAGTGTGACCGCGGCGGCACTCCGCAGTGAAAAGCGTTGAGCCGCGGCGAGCACGGGTTATTATGCAGGCATAACAGGATTGTTACTGTATCCCCTCCGCCGCTCAGGCCGCAGGACAGAAACATAAAATACAGGCAAAACCTGACGCCCGGGATCGCTTCCGGGCGTCAGGTTTTTTCGTTTTCAGGATGCTGAAACACCGGGAAAGACCATGAAAATCGCTAAAATACTCAATAATAACGTGGTGATTACGCTGGACGACCGTCAGGAAGAGACGGTGGTAATGGGAAAAGGAATCGGCTTTAAAAAGAAGCCCGGCGACACGCTGGACGAAAGCCTGATCGAAAAGGTGTTCACCCATAACGGCGGCGAAATCGCCGAGCGCTATAAAGAGCTGCTCTCCGAGATCCCGCTGGCCTGCGTCACCACCGCCGACAGGATTATTACCCTCGCCCGCGAACGGCTGCCGGGCAAGTTGCACAACATCGTCTACATCACGCTGACCGATCATATCCACTTCGCCCTGCAGCACCATGCGGAAGGGTTGGATATCAAAAATGCGTTGCTGTGGGAGATTAAAAAGCTCTATCCGGCCGAGTTCGCCGTCGGCCTGGAGGCGCTGGCCCTGATCGCCCAACGGCTGGATACCGCGTTGCCGGAAGACGAAGCCGGATTTATCGCCCTGCACCTGGTCAACGCCCAGCTTAACGACGAGATGCACAATACGCTGCACATCACCCGCGTGATGCAAGAGATCCTCAACCTGGTCAAATACCACTTCCGCTTTGATTACAACGAGGAAGCCCTGAGCTACCACCGTTTCGTCACCCATTTGAAATTCTTCGCCCAGCGCCTGCTGGGGAAAAACTACGTCGACAGCGACGACGACTCGCTGTATCAGGTGGTGAAAGAGAAATACCGTGAGTCATTCGCCTGCGCCGGCAAGATCAACCGCCACATCGAAAAGCACTATCAGCATCAGCTCACCACGGAAGAGATGATGTTCCTGACCATTCATATCGAACGGGTGCGCAGCGAAAGCGAGGAAAAACCGGCTTAACGGCGGGCGTCCGCCACCCGTACGCCGTACTGCGGAAACACCGCGTCGGCGGAGATCAGCGTCAGGCCTTCGGCCTGCGCCTGTGCGATCAGCATGCGATCGAAAGGATCCTGATGATAGGGCGGCAGTTGCCCGGCCTGTTGGCAGTGAAAGGCGTCCATCGGCAGCGCCAGAAAATCTTCGGCCTCGATGATCGCAAAGATGTCTTCCGGCAGCGCCAGCTTGCCCAGCGCCTGTTTGATCGAGATCTCCCAAATGCTGGCCGCGCTGACGTACACCGCATTGCCCGGATCGGCGATCTGCCTTTTGGCATTCGCGCCCAGGCAGGCGTCATCAATCAGCCACCACAGCAATGTGTGGGTATCCAGCAGCAGACGCTTCATTCATCGCCCTCAAACAGCGCCGCAATGGCCGCATCCCCCGCGTTGAAATCCGCCGGCACGGTGAACTTGCCCTTGGCGGCGCCGGGGCGGCGCGCTTCGCCCTGGATGGCGACCAGCTGTACGTACGGCTTCCCTGCTTTTGCAATAATCACGGTTTCTCCCTCCGCGGCTCTGTCCGCCAGCTGGCTCAGATTGGATTTGGCTTCGTGCATATTGGCCTGAATTGCCATACGCGTCCTCCTTAGCTAAGTTAGCTAAAGCATAAAGCGCCGTCCAGTTTTTGTACAGGGAGTCGTTTAAAGCGCGAGCAGTCTCGCGCTTTGTTGCAACGCTTAGCGCTGCTGTTGCGGCCACAGCCAGGCCGCACCGCGTACGCCGCTGGAGTCGCCGTGCACCGCCTTGCGGATCGGCGTTTCACACTCGCCGCCAAATACCCAACCTTTCACCCTTTCAGGCACCGTGCGGTACAGGCGATCCACGTTGCTCATGCCGCCGCCGAGCACCACCACGTCCGGATCCAGAATGTTGATCACGTGCGCCAACGCTTTCGCCAGCCGCATTTCGTAGCGAACGATCGCCTGCTCCGCCAGCGCATCGCCCCGCTCGCTCAGCGCCATGATCTCGTGCCCTTGCAGCGCGTTGCCGCTCAGGCGCGCATAGTCGGTGGCGAAACCGGTGCCGGAAATAAAGGTTTCGATGCAGCCCGGCTTGCCGCAGTAGCACGGCACTTCGCGGGCGTAACGCAGCTCATCGTCATCCTGCCACGGCAGCGGATTGTGGCCCCATTCGCCGGCGATGCCGTTGCCGCCGGAATGCGCCTGGCCGTTCAGCGCCACGCCGGCGCCGCAGCCGGTGCCGATAATGACCGCAAACACGGTTTGCGCGCCGGCGCCTGCGCCGTCGGTAGCTTCCGACACCGCCAGGCAGTTGGCGTCGTTGGCGATACGCACCTCGCGCGCCAACAGCGCCGACAGATCCTTGTCCAACGGTTGGCCGTTGAGCCATACCGAGTTAGCGTTTTTCACCCGCCCGGTAAACGGCGACAGCGTGCCGGGAATGCCGATCCCGACCGATCCCTGTTCGCCGGTATGATCTTCCGCCAGTTTCACCAGCCCGGCGATCGCCGCCAGGGTTTGCCCGTAGTCATGGCGCGGCGTGGCGATACGATGGCGAAACAACTCCCGCCCGTCGTCCGCCAACGCAATCACTTCAATTTTTGTCCCGCCCAAATCGATGCCAATGCGCACGTTTTTTTCTCCTCGATGCAGCGCAGCGTTGCCACAGCCTAATGTAAGCGCGCGGATGAATCACCTGTTTCCCTCTCCCCGGCCAGGCCTTTTCCGCTGCGTACGGCGACGCAATTCGGAGAGAATGGGGCGATTTTTCAGCGTCAATTCGTTATCATGCCGCCCTGCTTTTGACGAATCAGCGTGCCGAACGCACGCCCAGCCAGGGATAACATTATGCTGTGGTTTAAGAATTTGATGGTTTACCGTTTGAGCCGCGAAGTGGCGTTAAACGCGGATGAAATGGAAAAACAACTCAGCGCGTTCGCCTTCACGCCGTGCGGCAGCCAGGACATGGCGAAGACCGGCTGGGTCTCCCCGATGGGCTCGCACAGCGATGCGCTGACGCACGCGGTCAACGGCCAGATCGTCATCTGCGCGCGCAAGGAAGAGAAAATCCTGCCGTCGCCGGTCATCAAGCAAGAGCTGCAGGCCAAGATTGAGCGCCTGGAGGCGGAACAACACCGCAAACTGAAGAAAACCGAGAAAGACGCGCTGAAGGACGAAGTGCTGCACAGCCTGCTGCCGCGCGCGTTCAGCCGCTTCAATCAGACCTTCATGTGGATAGACACCGTCAACGATCTGATCATGGTCGATGCCGCCAGCGCCAAACGCGCCGAAGATACGCTGGCGCTGCTGCGCAAGAGCCTCGGCTCGCTGCCGGTGGTGCCGCTGACCATGGAAAGCCCGATCGAACTGACGCTGACCGAATGGGTGCGTTCCGGCGAGATGCCGGCCGGCTTCGCCATTCAGGATGAAGCGGAACTGAAAGCGATTCTGGAAGAAGGCGGCGTGATCCGCTGCAAGAAACAGAATCTGATCAGCGACGAAATCGCGGTGCATATCGAAGCCGGCAAGCTGGTGACCAAACTGGCGGTGGACTGGCAGGAGCGCATTCAGCTGATGCTGTCGGACGACGGCTCGCTCAAGCGCCTGAAGTTCGCCGACACGCTGCGCGAACAGAACGACGATATCGATCGCGATGACTTCGCTCAGCGCTTTGACGCCGACTTTATCCTGATGACCAGCGAGCTGGCGGCGTTGATCAAAAACACCATCGAAGCGCTCGGCGGCGAAGCCCAACGTTAATCCCGCCGCAGAAACGACCAGGGCCCAGCATCCGCTGAGCCCTGCGTTCCCCTAACGAACAAAATTTATTTGCTCAGGTAGCGGCACAGATAGGCGGTCGCATCGGCCACCTGCAGGTTGAACTCGCTGTGCCCCGGCACGAAGAACTTCTCGCCCGGCGTAAACACCTGCCAGTCCGGCGCCCCCGGCAGCAGCACTTTCAGCGCCCCGGTGATCACCGTCATTTCTTCCGGTTGCGCGGTGGAGAAGGTGTATTCCCCCTCTTCCATCACGCCCACGCTGGTAAGACCGATGCTGCTACTGTCAAAACCGATAGACTTCACTTTTCCGGCAAAATACTCATTCACTTTCAGCATAGACTGGCACCCGCGTAATCATCTTGATGGAAAATCCATATTGGGGGATTGCGGTTGATCTGTCACTGGTTTTTCGCGCGAAATGCGATCGCGGCGCAGAGGAAAACGCTGCAGGGCCTCTCACCGGCAGCCAGGGCTGCTGAAGCCCTGGGCGATCCCTGGGCGCAAAGCGCCTGAGGCCGCGTCGAGCGGTGACTTATCGCTATTTGAATCAGTCGATTAACTCTGCGGCCAGCTTGGCGACCAGTACGTTCGACAGCAGCACCGGCACCGACAGACGCGCCTGCAAATAGGCGCGATGGCGCTGGTGATAACCGATGCAGTCGAGCACCACCACCTCCGCCCCTTGCCGCAGCAGTGCGCAAGCCGCCTGCTCCAGCGCGGCCTCATCTGCCAGATAGGGGCTGGCGACGGCATAGCTCGGCGGCGTCGCCAGCTGCCGCCATTTACCCGCCTGCTGCCCAACCTGTTCCGCCATCGGCACCACGATGCCGACGCGGTGTGCGCCGACGATCGCGGAGATCAACGGCGGAATAATGCGATCCGGCTCCAGCAACAGCGCCTGTTCCGCCTGCAAGCGGCCGAATTCGCCGGTGCACAGCAACAGGATCACCTGGCACCCCGCCGCCTCCAGCTCGCGGATCTTCTGCTGCAACCCGCTTTCGACGCGAGCGGCACCGAGCGTCACCTGCGTGCCGTCCAACAGGCGCGACACCAGCAGCTTATCGCCCTGTTGCGGCGCATAACGCTCGGCGATCTGCCCGGCATCCAGGCCGTCCAGCAAACCGACGTGCCTCACCCGCTCCGCCGGCAGATAAGCAGACAGCAGCGGCATGATATCGCTGCGCGGCGCCTGACCGAGGGTCAGCGTGGCGAATGAAGCCGTCATGGGTCTATCTCCTTTTTTGCAGGTGGCTCAGGCTGCCGTACAGCGCCAGCAGCTGGCCGTATTCGGCGGCATCGTAAAACCGGCAGGTGCCACGGCCGAATTCTTTGGCGACTTCCACCGCGAATTTGGCCGCCAGCGCGATGTCCGTTTCGTGGCTGGCGCCGGTGCCGCAGCCCGGCACCACCGATTCGCTGCAAATCGCCACGCCGACCACCGGCGCCGCAGTAGCGGTCGAGGGCTGCAGGATGCTGTTGAGGTGATGCACGCCGTTGCCGTAAGGGGTGATGTCCTGTGTGGTGATCGGGAAGGTCACCGCCGGGCGGCCGCTGGTCATCTCCATGATGCGCAGCAGATCTTCCGCCACCCGCAGGATGTAGCCCTCTTTCACCGTCGGCGACAGCGCATAGCCTTTGTGGTTGATGATGCGGTTGCCTTTGGTGGTATCGATCGACAGGATGGCGTCCGCCTCCGGCACCACTTCATTATCGTTCATCGTCACGTCATCGATCGGCGAATC
The DNA here is from genome assembly GCF_058725505.1 of Serratia sp. A07. Lineage (NCBI taxonomy): Bacteria > Pseudomonadati > Pseudomonadota > Gammaproteobacteria > Enterobacterales > Yersiniaceae > Serratia > Serratia sp. A07. Next base: position 98,280 of record NZ_JBZXDO010000003.1, on the reverse strand, counting down.
CATAAAATCGACCGGATCGTGCGGGCGGGTCGGCGCGTTCGGGCAAATATGGGTGGTGACGATCACATCGCCCGGCAGCGTATCGCCCTTACGCTGCATCTCCGCCAGCTTCAGCGCGGCGGCAATGGCAGCGATCGCGCCGTCGCCGTCGGACACCAGCCCGATACGCGTCGGCCGCGCGCCGATGCCGCCCAGGCGGCCGATAATGCCCAGCGTCGGCGCCGCACCGCCAGCGAATTTGCCTGCGCTACCGGGGATCTCGATGCGCACGAAATCGGTGCCACCCTTCGGCCCGTCGGCGCGCAAGGTGCTGGCCCGGATCGCCGGGTAAGCCGCAAACAGATCGACGACGTCCTGGCCGCTGACGAATGCGCTATCCATCAATTCAAAAACCTGCAGCGTTTGTTGCAAACTCATGGTCGTTTTACCTCACCAATGTCATCGGCAGGGGCTATTTGCCCTTGCTGGAAAAAATCGAGCTGAAGAAGTTGTAGAGCGCGTCGCCGGCGATAAACCCGGCCGCCATGATCTCCATCGGCGTGCGGCCGCGATCGCCCCAACGGCGCAGGATCGCCACGCGCAGCGCAATGCCCACCAGCACCGCCCACCCGGCCAAGGCGTTGTTGATCAGCAGGCCGGTCGCCAGCAGCACACCGAGCTGGCGCTTAGGACCGCCGATCAGCTGTACCACGGCGCCGGGGATCGCCCAGATCAAAAGGCTCCAGGCGATGCCCGGCTGCACACCGGCCTCGATGGTCTTCGCGTAAACGCGCGCGACCGGCGGGATCAGATCCTGCAGGAAATAGCTGTGATAAGAGAGGTAAACCACCGGAATGGCGATGAGGAAGGCGATCAGCGCCGCAAACAGCTGAATGCGGCGCCCCAGCAGCTCCTGCCGCAGATCCTCGCCGTAGCCGCGCAGGATGAAGCCGGCTTTCAAATCAAAGCCCATGTCGGCGAAAGCCGGCCCGGTGGCGGCGGTAAAACCGGTCAGGATGCACAGCGCCAGCGGTGGGAAACCGATCAGAATACCGACGATCAGGGTGATCAACGCCACCGCGAACGCCGGAAACCAGCCGGAGTGCATGGCGGCGATACCGACGATCAGCTCATGAACGAAAGCGGCGAACGCCGCGTAAATCACGAACAGCGCCAACATCGGCAGCGACATCTCGCTAAACAGCCCGCCGACCAGAGCCAAAAACGCGGCGATGGCGATGTAGCCGACTGCGCCCAGGCCGAGCGCTTTGCTTACCGCACTGTCCGGCTGGGTATAACCGGCGCTATCGGCGCGGCGGCTACGGATCACCTGCGCAACCTGGATCAGCGCCACCAGGCCGGCGCCGACCATCACGCCGTGCGGAATAAAATGGGCATTGATATCGAAACCGGCCACCGGCTCGGCGTAAGCCCGCAGCAATAGCCCGACGCCGAACATGCTCAGCGCCCAGATATTGCCGATAAAGGCGGTGCCGAAGGCCGCCATGGGGATCTTGAGCATTGATCCGGCGATGCCCACCCCTACGCCCACCACCAAAAGCCAGGCCTGCTTGCCGCCGCGATCGCCGGCTTTAATCGCCTCCGCGGCGGCGACGCCGGGCGGCCAGGCATTGGCGGCGGGAAACACTTTGGTATCGAACAGGCGATAAAGCAGATAGGCGTCGAGCAGCATCGCCGCCGCCACGCCGCAGAACATCGGTAAAATAAGCTGCGGTTGCCCCATCACGTAAGGCACCGCAATCGGCATCAGCAGGCAATTGGCCGCGCCGAAGGTGGCGGAGGAGATCACCGTCTGCGCCAGGTTCTGGGTGTGCACCGAGCGGTAGCGTTGGAACATTTGCAGCGGAATACGTGCCAACAGCATGGCGATCAGCGCACCGATGATCGAGGTGTTGGGCGTCACGCCCAGCGTGGTAATCAGCTGAACGCCGATGATCGCTCCCACCACCGAAAGCAGCGCCATGACCAACAGCGTGCCGGCCTCTTTTAGCGGATTATTTGATTTCATGCTTGGTTTCCCTGAATATTCCCTGCCGCGTGGCGGAAATAACGCCAGGCGATAGCTCGCCGCAGCAGTTCCATTATTTGGAACTGCCGGCGTCATAACGTGATTATTTTCTTATTTACCCTATCTATTTATCACCAATAAAACACGGTGAAATATAACTAATGAGTTCCCTGGTGTCGGCGCTCGTTAATTATGATGCAACACGATAGCTCAGGCGCGTTATTTGATCTGCTGCCAATAATCATCGCCATATTTTTCCGCCAGTTGGCGGCTGACTGCGATTAATTCAGCCAGGACTTCCGGTACAAACGGCTGCTCCTCGCCCTGCGAGGGGAAGGACAGGCACAACCCCACCGTCTCGCTGCCGTGCTTGTTCACCAGCGCGGTCGCCAGCGAACTGATGCTGTTCAGGGTTTCATTGCGCGCCAGCGACCATCCCTCACGCCTCACCTGCTGCAACTTCTGCAACAGCGCATCCAACGTTTGCGGCGCATTGGGCGAAGTCGCCCGGTAACCGCCGGCGTAACGCGCCCGAACCTGCTCGTCGCTTTCACGCGCCAATATCGCCCGGCCGACCGAGGTTTCCGCCGCCGGTGAACGGTAACCTGCCGGAGTCACCACCTGCAAAAAGTGGCGGCCGGGGAACATGCGCATCACCATGATTTCCTGCCCTTCCAATATCGAAAGGTAGCCGGTACAGGCCGTCTGGCGGCACAGCTGCGCCATACTGGCCGCCAGGCTGTCCACCAGCGGCATCGACAGGTAGTGGCTGGATGCCGCCAGCAACAGCGCGCCGATGCGGTAACGCCGGCTATCAGGATCGCGCTCCAGCATGCCCTGATTTTCCATGGTCTGCAGCAGGCGCGATACCGTGCTTTTCGGCAAAGCCAGTTGGCCCACCACGTCGCTGAATGCAATGCCCGGCTGGCCATGCATCACGCGTTGTTGAGAAAAGAGTTTTAATACCGCAGCGGCATTTTCCAGCGTTGTCATGATCCGCCTTGTTCCATTATATGGAACTCAGTTCCTGTTTTATAATTAAAAACTAGAACCCGAACTCCTCAGCGTCAAGCTGTTTATTTTTTGTCAGCCGCGAAATAAAAGGCATTCGTGCTTTTTAAATGAAAATATCGCGCAGAACGCCAACTTATCCGCGCCAAATAAAATAACGATACGCTTCGAAAATAATGAATGGCAGGACAAGCTGCTGAAAAATGAGTTTATCAGGAGGAGATATTGTCGCGGCTCAAAAACCCGCGCCGCGCAAACTGAAATCGATCGGCAACGTCAATTCCACCGTGCCGTTGACGTAAGCATCCGCCGGCGGCGTAGGCAACGGCGAAGCGCGCTTGACCAGCGCCTGGATTTCGCGATCCAGCGACGGCAGCCCGGCGCTGCTGACCAGCGTCACCGCCAGCACATGGCCCTGCCTGTCCAACGTGAAACGCACCTGCCCAACGCCCTGGCGCTTCAGCCGCAATGCGTCTTTGGGGTAACGCTTAAAGCGATTAAGGCGGCTGTTGATGCGGCTGCGCCAGCTATCCTCCCCCGCCTGCGCATAGGGCATCAGGCGGGTTTGCGGCGCGGCCGTTTTATCTGCCCGGCCCGGCGGCGGCGCGCCGACGCTTTGCTCCTGAACCTTCGGCGGCGCGATCGTTTTCTCCTGCGGCGGCGTGCGCGGCGGGAGGGTTTTCTTCACCGGCTTGGGCGGTTTTTTCTGCTTCGGCGCTACGGCGATGTTCGGCCGTACGGCTTCAGGCACCTTCACCGTCGGCAAGGGTTCCGGCGGCGCCGGCGGCTCAACCGGAGGCGGGGGCGTCCTTTCTCCCGGCGGTTGTTTTACCTCGGCCGGGGCCTGCGGTGCGGCGGCCATCACCACCATGACCGCCGGCGGCGGCACCCACGGCGGCGCGGCCTTGTCTCGCCAGGGCCAGAGCAGCGCCGCGGCCAGCAGGTGCAACGCCAGCACCAGCACCAGGCAACGGCGCCAGGGCATGGCGGCGCCGGGCGCGGCGAAAGGCAGCGGAGAAACCGACATGCTCACTCTTCCGTCAGCGCCAGGTGAAGGCGATCGGTCAGCGGTTTGAACAGGTAGTTCATCATCGAACGCTCGCCGGTGCGGATGAACCCTTCGACCGGCATCCCCGGGCGGATCTCCAACCCGTTCAACCGCTGCAAACCCGCTTCGCTGACCTTGGCGCGCACGCTGTAATAGGGCGCACCGCTTTTCTCGTCGGTCAAGCGATCGGCCCCGACCAGCGTCACTTCGCCCTCAACGCGCGGCGTGGTGCTTTGGTTAAACGCCGAGAACAACAGCTCGACCGGCAACCCCACCTGCACCTTGTCGATCAGCTCGACCGGGATACGCGCCTCCACCTGCAGCCCCCGATCGCTGGGCACGATCTCCATCAGCTGCTGACCGGCGCCGATCACGCCGCCTTCGGTGAACACGCTCAGCCCCACCACGGTGCCCGCCACCGGCGCTTTCACCTGCGTATGGCCCAGATCGGCCTCCGCCTTGGCCAGGCGGTTATCCAGTTCGTCCAGCTTCATCCGCACCTCGGCCAGCTGGCTGCTGACCTCTTTCTGATACTCTTCCCGCCGCTGGATCGCCCGCAGCTTCAGCTCCAGGATCTGGCGCCCCAGGCGGCCGATATTGCCCGTGTCTTCGGACGCCTGGCCGTCGATCTGCGCATACTGCCCTTCCAGATCCAGCAGCCGGTTGCGCGCCACATACCCCTGCGCCGCCAGCTTGCGCATGCCGCCCAGCTGCTCCTGCAACATGGCCTTTTGCCGCTGTTTGCTGGCGTAAGACTGCCGGATCCCCTCCAGCATCGCCTGCGATCCGGCGATGCTCTCCGCGATCGCCGCCAGCTCGCTCTGCAACGCCGCACGGCGGCTGGTGAACAGCTGCTGTTGCAACAGCATCAACGACATCACCTCCGGCTCCTCCCGCCGCGCTTGCAACAACGCGGGGAAAACGATCGCCTGCAGGCCGTCGCGCTCGGCCTGCAGCCGCGCCCGCTGCGCGGCGTTGCTCAACTGCTGGCTGCGCAGCGCATCGCGCTGGGTGCGGCTGTCGACGGTATCCATCAGCAACAGCACCTGCCCGGCGCGGACCCGATCCCCCTCATGCACCTGAATTTGCGACACCACGCCGCCGCTCGGGTGCTGTACCGCCTTGCGGTTACCGGCCACCACCACGCTGCCGGAAACCGGCACGCCCTTATCCAACGGTGCCAACAGCCCCCACAGCAGGAAGCCGCCAAATCCCAGCAGCACCAGCCAGCTGCCGAGCCGCAGATGACGCCCTTCGTCGAACTGTCGGGAAAGGGCGTCGATATCGCCGGGGATCACACTCTGATTGCTCATACTTTTCGTTCACCGCTGGCCGTTTTGGCAAAGTTGGCGTAGTTGACGTTGAAACCGCCGCTGCTGCGGCCGGCATTGGCCGGTACGGCAGCGGGCGTAAAACCAGGCAGTTTCTTCAGGATGGCGTCGCTGGGGCCGAAGTGCTGCACCTGACCGGCAGCCAGCACCAGCAATTTGTCGGTCGTCGCCAGGATCGCCGGTTTATGAGTCACCAACACGATGGTGGTGCCGCGCGCCTTCAGCGCTTCGATCGCCCGCTGCAGCGCCTCTTCCCCTTCACGATCGAGGTTGGCATTCGGTTCATCCAGCACCACCAACGCCGGAGAGCCATACAGCGCGCGCGCCAGCGCCACCCGCTGACGCTGGCCGCCGGACAGGCCGCTGCCGCTCTCGCCCAGCTCGGTTTCATACCCTTTGGGCAAATGCAGGATCAATTGGTGCACGCCGGCCAGCGCGGCGGCGGCCACCACCTTCTCGGCGTCAACCAGGCCAAAGCGGGCGATGTTTTCCGTCAGCGTACCGGCGAACAGCTGGATATCCTGCGGCAGATAGCCGATATGCGGCCCCAGCTGCTGTTTGTCCCACTGCAGGAGATCCGCGCCGTCCAGCCGCACGTCGCCGCTGAGCGGCGTCAGCGCGCCGACCAGTTGGCGCATCAGCAGCGTTTTGCCGGAGCCGGATGCGCCAATGACGCCCAGCACCTCGCCGGCCTCCAGACGAAAACTGACGCAGTGCAACACCGGTACGCTCCCCCCGGGCGCAGCGGCGGTCAGCTGATTCACGGCCAATGCGCCGCTGGGCGCCGGCAGCGGCAGGCTCGCCGCCTGCGGCGGGTTGGCGGCCAGCATCACCTCCAGCCGCTACAGGGACTGGCGCGCCGACGACCACTGCTTCCAGGCGCCGATCAGCTGATCGATCGGCCCCAGCACCCTGCCAATCAGGATCGATCCGGCGATCATCATGCCCGGCGTAATGTCGCCGTTGACCGCCAGCAGCGCCCCGCAGCCCAACATCAGCGACTGCAGCGCCAGCCGCACGGTTTTCGACCAGGCGGTGACGGCGGCGATTTTCTCGCTGGCGCGGTTCTGCAACAGCAGGAACTGCTGATGCTGCCGTAGCCAGCGCAGGCGCAAGTCGGTCAGCATCCCCATGGCGGCGATGGCCTCCGCATTGCGCAGGTTGCCGTTGGCCTGCTGCGTGGCGCTCAGCGCGACCCGGCCGGCCTCCGCGAGCGGCGCCTGCGACACCCGCTGGTTGAGCCAGGCCAGCAGCACCAGCACGATCACTCCGGCGCTGGCCAACGCGCCAAGCCAGGGGTGGAGCAGAAAAACCACCAGCAGATAAACCGGGAACCAGGGGGCATCGAAAAAGGCGAACAGCGCATTGCCGGTGGCGAACTGGCGCAGGTTGGTCAGATCGTTCAGCGCCTGCCCCGCCAGCGGGTTGCCGGTTTTCAGATTGGTTTCGAAGGCGGCGTCGTAGACCCGCTGATTCAGGCGCATATCCATCTGGGCGCCGAGGCGGATCACCACCTGGCTGCGCACCCACTCCAGCAGCCCCATAAACAGGTAAAGGCCGACCACCATCAGGGTCAGCATCGCCAGCGTCATGCGGTTGCCCGACGGCAACACGCGATCGTAGACCTGCAGCATGTACAGCGCCGGGGCCAGCATCAGCAGGTTGATCACCGCGGTAAACAGCGCGATGCCCCAAAATCCGCGCCGGTATGCGGCCAGCACGTTCATCACTTCTCCGCGCCTGACGGCGTTTTTCATGGCGTTTTCCATCGGCTAAAAACGAGAAAATGCCCGCCGGGGCGCGCGGCACCGGCGGGCAAACGGCCGCGATCAGGCCGCCAGCAGTTCCGGGCTGTCGGCATGCTGCACGCCCACCGCCGTCGCTGCCGCCACCTGATCGAAGGTGGAATTGACGCTCAGGCCGTAGTCGTCGAGGATGCCGTTCAGCGCGGTTTCCAGCGCGCCGGTATCGCCGGACATCAGGCCGTACACCACCTGGTGCACCACGCCATCGTGACCCTGCGCCTGCAGGCTGCTGAGGTTCAGGCCGCCGAAGCTGACGTCAGGCACCTGGATGTTGTACGGCGTGGAGCCGCCGCCGTTCAGGCCGTCGCCGAACGACAGCGAATCCAGCTGGCCGTACAGGGTGTGCGCCGGGGCATTGAACAAGGTGTAGGTCAGGTTGCCGCCCGCCACGAACGAGGTAACGTTGTTGGCGGTGCTGGTCACGGCGTATTGGCTGCCGGACAGGCTGCCGCCATAGAAGCCGCCGCTGTTGGAGTCGGTGACGTTACCGTTGGTGTGGTTGATATCGCCAAATGACGACGCCCACTCGTTCAGATAGTTATGGATGCTGTAGCTGCCGAAGCTGCTGTCATAGTTGACTGAAAATGCCATTTCTCTATCTCCATTGATGAATGGCGCCCCTTGCGAGGCCGCCCTTGTGCTCAAGAATGAGCAACGCCCTTTTACTGCTTAAAAACGGTATTCCACCCCGCCCTGCACGGTGCGGCCACGCCCCAGCGTGTTGGCCAGCGTCTCGCCGTAGCTGACGACGTAGGCGCGGTTGGTCAGGTTCTCCACCGAGCCGCGCAGCGTCAGGCTGTCGGTCAGCTTGTAGCTGGCGTACAGATCGAACAGGGTATACTTCGGCCAGTCGGCCAGGTACGGGTAGTTGGACGGCACCGAGCTGTCCTGATAGCCCGGCGCGAAGCGCACGGTCACCCCGGCGTCCAGCTTGCGATCGAAAGCGCGGCCGCCCAGCGTCACCGAGCCGCGATCGCCCGGCAGATAGGCGGCCGTGCCGAACTGCGAGCCCCCGTCGCACGTGACGGCATCATTGGACGCGGCATCCGGTTCAACATAGAAGTTGCCGCGGCGCGAACCGTCGCCGTAGCGCAGACGCCCTCCCAGCCAGGCTTTGTTCGAGCAGAACTCGTTTTTGCCGATCATATGGGTGTAGGTCAGGTCGGCGTAGAACACCCCGGCGTCATAGTTGAGCTGATACTCCAGCCCGCGGAAGCGGGTTTTCGACAGGTTGTTGACGTAAGCGGCATTGCCGATGCTCGGCTGCACCAGCCCCGGTTTATTGCGGTCTATCGCCAGGTTGATGTAGTTGTCCACTTTGGTGTCGAAGTAGGCCACCTTGGCCACCAGCCGATCGCCCTCAAACCACAGATCCGGCTGCTGCACGTTGAACCCGACTTCCCAGGCGCGCGAGCGTTCGGCCTGCAGGAACGGGTTGGGGTATTGCGTGGAAGAACTGTGCGCGCTGCCGTTGGTCAGCGTTTCGGTGATCGCCGGCGGCCGCCAGGATTTACCGTAGGTGGAATACAGCTCCAGCCACTCCACGCCGGGGCGCACCGCCACCGCCAGCGTCGGCGACAGTTTGCCCTGATCGCGGTCAACCGCCCAATCCTCGCGGGTGGTGGTTGAACAGCCGGTCAGACGCAGCGCTTTGCAAGGATTGTCAATCGTGTAGCGTTGACCATCCTTAGCCAAATCCGGATAGCTCAGGCCGGTCTGGCCGCGCAGGCGATAGCGGTCGTAACGCAGCCCGCCCTCCAGTGTCAGCCAGCCGTCGTAGTCGTAGGTCAGGTTGGCGAACAGGCTGGCTACCGAACGGTTGCCGGCCGGCGTCACCCCTTCCATGCCCTGACGGGAAGAGTCGCTGGTCGCTTTGTCGTAATAGAACTCCAGCCCGTAGTTGGCGCGGAAGTCGTGCCCCGGCGCCAGGCTGAAGCGCGAGGTGTTTTGCGCCTGCGCGCCATAGGTACGCAGACGAGTGCGCGTCGCGTAGCCGTTGTCCAGCAGCGAGCTGGTGCTGTAGGTGTCGCTGTCGTCCTGAGTATCGACGTAATACAGCTTGGCCTGAAAATCGAGCCAGTCGACGCCTTCCGGCGCCAGGCTGTAGTCAAACGCCGCGTTGCGCGCCATCACGTCGCTGTAACCGGTGCGCTTCCAGCCCAGTTCATAGGGCGGCCGGCTGCCCAGGTTGGTCAAGGTGCCGGCGATCGGCGACGCGGTCTGGGTCTGCAGATAGCTCAGCTGCAGGCGCTGGTTGGCGGGCAGATTCCAGCCCACCTTGGCCAGCCGCGAGTGCATGCGGTAGTTTGTGTCGGGGATTTTGTTGTTCTTGATGCTCTCGGCGTAGCGATCGTAATTGCCGGTGTCATTATTGATACTAATGTTGCCGATATCGCCCTTGTTGCCGGGCCAATAGTCGCCGAGGTGGCGTTCGCTGGCGGCCAGCAGGATATCGCCGGTTTCGTTGCCCAATGCCAGTATGCCGCTGCCGATGAAGTGGGTGCCGTTATCGCCGGTGCTGGCGTGCAGCTTGCCGCCCAGTTCTTTGCCCGGCGCCAGGAAATCGCTCGCGCTGACGGTATTGAAGGTGGCGATACCGCCGAGCGTACCGGCGCTGCCCATGCCGCCGGAGGTGCCCTTGTCGATGGTCACGCCGGACAGCAGTTCGGAATCGATGTACATGGTGCCATTACGCTGGCCATGGCCGCTCTTTTGAAAATTCTGCCGCATGCCGTCGATATTCATGTTCACCCGGCCATAGTCTTGTATGCCGCGGATGTTGACCGACAGCGCCGGATCTTGCTGGCTGACGCTGGAATAGGCCCCCGTCGTCTGCTCCAGAATATCGGCCGCGTGTCGCGCCGGGCGGTTATCCATCTGTTCGCGGCTGATGACGCTGACCGAGCGCGGTTCGTCGTAAACCCAATCGTTGGCGTTGATGCCGCCGGCGCCCAGCACCGTCAGGCTATCCAGCGCCAGCGCACCGCCGTCGCCGTTTGCCGTCGGCAGCCGGCTCAATACGATCTGCCCCTGCGGCTGCAGGCGGAAAGCCACCGGATTGTCGCCAATCAAGCGCCGCAGGCCCTGTTCAACGCTCATGCTGCCGTTCAGCGCCGCCGCCTGCATGCCGTCGAGCTTCACCTCGTCGAAAAATACCTGCATATCGGCCTGCTCGGCGAAGCGCAACATGGCGCTCTGCAGCGGCTGCGCCGCAATGTTGAAATGCTTTTGCTGTGCGGCCTGCGCGCTGCTCGCGTCAGCCTGGGCGGCGAGCGCCACCGCCGGCTGAGTCAGCATCATCGCCGCCAGCGCAGCGCGTACCGCCGTGGCCAATCGGCCGGCCGGCGTGGTTCCCTTGTGAATAAACATGCGTGTGTGTTCCACCCGAAAGAATGCCAAACCAAGTGATAATGGAAATCAATCTCGTTTAAACATAAGGACGTTCCGGGAGGCAAAAACCCGTAAAGATTTTTTACAGAAAGTGAAAATAGCGGCGAAACGGGCATCCCGGCCCGCCTTTGCCGCTCAGTACAGCAGCGTGATGCCGGGGAGATTCAGCTGACGGGCGGAGAGTTCCTGACGAATGGCGCCGACGCCGTCATCGAGTTTATTGAGCGCGAACACGCCGCTCACCGTGCGTGCTCTTAGCGCGGGGTTGACCGCCACGATGCGGGTTTCGCGATAGCGATTGAGCTGCGCGAGCGCCTGCGCCAGCGGTTGGCGGTCGATCACCAGCCAGCCGCGCCGCCAGGCGTCATCACCGGCCGCTTGCCGCGTCAGCCACAGCAGGCCGCTGCGGTAATGCGCCGCCTGACGTTGCGCGACCACCAGCGAGCGCTCGCCGCGCTCGAGCGTCACCCGCACACTGTGCTGATGCACGCTGACATCCACGCCCTGCTCGGTGCGCGCTACGCTGAACTCGGTGCCCAGCGCCTGCGTGACGCCATTTTCCGCCTCCACCCTGAACGGGCGACGTTCCGCCCCGCCCAGCGGCGCGACGATAAAATAGGCGGTGCCGCGCAGCAATCGCACCTTGCGCTCGTCTGCAGAATACGCCAGCGCGATCGCGCTGCCGCTGTCCAGCGCCACCCGGCTGCCGTCCGGCAACGCAACTTCGCGCACCTCGCCGCGAACGGTTTGATAATCCGCCTGCATGCCGATCCACAGATCCGGCCCGCGATAAACGCCGAAGGAAACGGCGATCGCCACAGCCGCCGCCACCGCCCAGCGTGGCCATCGATGGCGAGAGGGCGTTTTCAGCGCCGCCACCTGCGGCTGTAAGGCCTGCCGCTGCTCTGGCGGCAACTGCCCCAGCGTCGTCCAAAGCTGGCGCGCCTGACGCAGCGCCGCCGGATGCTGCGGATCATCGGCCAGCCAGGCGTCCAGCGCTTGCCGCCGTTCGGCGGGCAGCGCCCCTTCGGCCAGGCGTACGGCCCAGGCGGCCGCCTGCTGTCGCGCCTGCGCGGTTAGCGGTTTCATGATGACGTAGCCCCCTGTTTTTTCTGGTTATAGGTTAAGACGTCTGAGGGCGGATAAACCGGTAAAAAAATTGCCATTATTGTTCTTCCATACGCGCCATCAGCCGCTCGAGCGCGCTGGCCAGGTGTTTTTCCACCGTGCTGAGCGACACGCCCAGCTGCGCCGCCACCTGCGCCTGGGTCAGGCCATCGAGCCGGTTAAGGCGGAAAATCTGCTGCGTGCGCGACGGCATGCCCGCCAACGCCTGTTGCAACAGCTGCAGCAGTTGGCTATCGATCGCCAGTTGTTCAAGCGCCGGTTCGCCGGAGGGATACTGCGCCAGAATGTCGTCTTCTACCGCTTCGGTCTGCCGCCGCTGCTGCTGGCGCAGATGGTCGAGCATCAGGTTTTTGGCGGTTTTATACAGGTAGGCCTCAATATCGAGAATGTTACCCTGCGGATATTGCTCGGTAAGGCGGGTAAAACTTTCCTGCGCCAAATCCGCGGCCAGCTGAGGGTCGCGCAGTTTGGCGTTCAAATAAGTTTGCAGCGGCCGCATGTGGCGCAGAAACAGCGCCTGCAACTCGGAATTGGACATCTCTTTTCCCAGAAGTGAAACACCCAATAGGGGCGATAAAAATCACACAAATGATTATCATTATCAATATTGTTCTGGGAAATATGTGCTAAGGCGGGGATAAACAGGAAACCGGCCTGACGCCGGTTTCCGCTGGGCTGCAGGTCAGAGCTCTAACGCCTCGTCCTCATAGCGATGCTTGGCGTCGAGCGCTTCCTGCTCGGTTTCATGTTCACTGAGCAGCGTATTCGGCTCAATGTCGTCGGTGCGCACTTCAAAACGGCGCAGATGCAGGCTCGGGTCGCCCCGAAACACCTCTACGACGCGGGCGCTCCGTGGATAAGCAGGTTGATCATTTTCGCGCATGCCGTTCTCCCGTGTGTTTCACACAGTAGCAAGTATAGCAGCCGCCCTCATTCCGACACGCGCGAGCCAAGATCGCGATCGCCGGGGGAGCCCGCCAACAGCTCGGTCAGTTCGTCACAGGCGCAAATGCGGCCCTCACGCACGGTGAAGTGCGCCAGCACCCGCACGCGGCTGCAAGAACCATCGCACTTTTCCAGCTCGACCAGATGGTGGGTCAGCACCGCCTCGCCCTGCTCCGCCGCCGCGATCACGCTCAGCGTCATGCGGCGGGTTTGCCGCTTCAGCAGCGCCATGTGTTGCTCAAACTGCTCGAAGTTCAGCACCTTGCCATCCACCTGCTGGCGGTAGTCTGCGCTGAAACGGGCGGCGAGCTGCGTCGGCCGGTGCTCCGGGCTGGCGACGACCTGCTGCAGCGTATCGAGTACCAGATCCAGTGGGGTAAGTTGAGTCATCATGTTTCTCCGAAATAGGGTGAACGACGATCCTATCCCGCTCAAGCGATGGCATAATAACCACATCAAGACTTTTAATAACGTTAAACGGCCAACATGACGCAGATCCGCAGCCAACGCCTTCAGCATGAAAAAAAACACCTGACGCCCTGGCACCGGCACGAAGGCGGCCAGATCTATCTCTTGACGCGCGGCATGCTGGCCATGGAACTCCCAGGCCGGCAATGGGCGATCACCGGCGGTACGCTGGGCTGGCTGCCGCCGGGATACGCCCATCAGGCGCTGGCCTGCGGCGACGTGGCGGGCTGGAGTCTGTATCTGCCGGTGGAAAGCCTGCCGGAGATGCCGCCGCAGCCGCAGCTGTTCACGGCCTCTGCGCTGTTGCAAGCCCTGGTGGAGCGCATCGCGCAGTTCCCCGCCGGCCCGCTGAGTGCGCCGCAACAGCGGCTGCTGCAGGTGCTGCTGGACGAAATGCACGCGGCAAGCCGCGCCCCTTTGCAATTGCCGCTGCCGCAGGACGCACGGTTGCTGAACATCGCCCGGGCGCTGCTGAACGATCCCGCCAGCCTGCGCAGCCAGTGCGACTGGGCCACCTGGGCCGGGCTCAGCCCGCGCACCCTGAGCCGCCGTTTTCTGCAGGAAACCGGCATCAGCTTCGCGCTGTGGCGCCAGCAGGCGCGGGTATTGCGTTCACTGGAGGGATTATCACGCGGCGAAGCGGTCAGCGAGGTGGCCGACGCCTGTGGCTATGACAACGTCAGCGCCTATATCGCCGCCTTTCGCCGCCGCTTCGGCGTCACGCCCGGGGCGTACTTTGCGCCGGCTCGGCAAACGGAATAAGAAAACGGGCGCCCAGCGCCCGAAGAGAAGAAAGGGTTACTTCACCGTCTCACGCGGCAGCACCGCGAGGATTTGTTCCACCACCCGCTGCGGATCGGCGGCGCCGTCTATCACGTAATGCGCGGCGTCCTGATACAGCGCTTCGCGCGCCGCCAGCACCTCGAGCATCTCTTCGGCGATCGGCCTGCCGGTGAGCGTCGGGCGCTGCGCATCTTCCGGGTACTCTTCCAGCCGCTGCGCCAACACGCTGGCAGGCGCGCGCAGGTAGATAACGGTGCCATGCTGACGCATAAACTGACGGTTCTCCTCCGCCAGGATCGCCCCGCCGCCGGTGGCAACTATAGTTGACGGCTTGGTCACGGTTTGCAACGCGATGGTCTCGCGGCGGCGGAACCCCAGCCAGCCCTCGCGCTCGACCATTTCCGCCACGCTCATCTGCGCCGCCTGCTGCATAAACAGATCGGTATCGACGAACTGATAGCCCAACGCCAGCGCCAATGCGCTGCCTACCGTGGTCTTGCCGGCTCCGCGAGCGCCTATCATGAACAGGGTTTGTGTCATTACGGGTTGTCCCTTATGCGGTGACTTGAGTGCATTGCATACCAAAATACCGAGCGGGTGCGATGGCGTGGTGGCAGCATCATACCCTGCCCGCTCTGTATTTCAATATTTACGACAGTGTAAATTCCATGGCACAGCGACTGCCTGCGGCAAAGCCGTGCGCCAGATCCTCATCCAGATGCCGCCGCAGGGCAGCCGTGAGGCGCGCGTCGTCGAGCGGCCGGAATCCCAGCCGCCGGTAGTAAGGCGCATTCCACGGCACCTCAATGAAGGTAGTGAGCGTCAGGCGGCCGGCGCCCTGCCGTTTGGCCTCTTCCGCCACCGCGCCGATCAGGCGACGGCCGACGCCCTGCCGCTGCCAGGTGCCGGCGACCGACAATTCGGCGATGTGCCAATCTTCCCCCTGAGCCTGCACGGCGATAAAACCGGCGCACTCGCCGTTGTCGCTTTCCGCCAGCCATTCACGGCGTTCGGCAATAAACGCGGCATGCTGCTGCGGGGCCATCACCTCGCCTTCGGCGATAAAGCGCCATTCCGGCTGCTGGCGAAACAGCTGCGCCGCCGAACGTTCAACCGCCATCAGATGCACGATATCCCGCTGCTGCGCCAAACGAATCTGCAGGCTCATGGGTTCTCCTTAACGTTGGGGCGGTTATTTAAGCAAATTTCACCGCCCGTAGCTTAGAAATCGATACTGCCGCGCAGCACCACCTCACGCGGTTCCCCCACCGCCACGCGCAAATTACCGCCGCTGGACGGGTAGTAAGTTTTATCGAACAGGTTCTTCACGTTCAGCTGCCATTTCACCCGATAGCCGTTGATCGGCATGGTGTAAGCGGCGAACGCATCGGCAACGGTGTAAATATCCAGGGAGAAGCTGTTGGCAGCGTCACCCGGGCGGCGTCCTACGTAGCGCGCACCGGCGCCAATGCGCACCTCATCGCCGCTGTAGAAGCCCGGGCTGCCCAGGTTCTGGGTCAGGAACAGCGAGGCGGTGTGGCGCGCCACGTTGGTCATCTCTTTCCCCTTGTTGTCCGGATCGTCCACCACCCGCGCGTCGGTATACGCATAGGAGCCGATCAGGCTCAGCGAATCGGTGAGGTTACCGGCTACGTCCAGCTCCACGCCCTGCGAACGTACGCGCCCGGCGGTACGCGTCACGGTTTCGCCCTCCACCAGCTCATTGACCATCACGTTGCGCTTGGTGATGTCGAACAGCGCCAGCGTGCCGGTGACGCCGTTCGGCAACGCCAGCTTGCCGCCGACTTCCCACGACTTGCCCTGCTCCGGCGGCAGCGAACCAATTTGGGTGGCGATGGAAGAGTTCGGCTTGAACGACTCGGTATAGCTGCTGTACAGCGACACATAAGGCGTCAGCTTGTACACCACCCCGGCGCGCGGCACCAGCTTGCTGTCCGAGCTGTCGGTATTGGCCTGGAACGGCCGCCCCTTGCCGGCATAGACGTCGAAAGCGTCGTAACGCAGGCCGCCCATCACCAGCCATTTATCGGTTAGCTGGATGGAGTCCTGCATAAACCAACCGTAGCTGGTGAGGTTTTCCCGCTGGTCGCTGTCTTTGGCGCTGACCGCCGTCGACGGCGGCATCAGGCCGTATACCGGATGATAGATATTGAAATCGCTGTTCTTTTTGCCGCGGATCATGTCGCCGCGGAAGGTACGGTTATCTTCAAAATCGAAGCCGAACAGCATCTGGTGGTTGATGCTGCCCCAGTCCACGTCGCCATTGAGCGTCAGCTGCACCGCGTTGGCGTGGCTGACGGCGTTGGCAGTCGAGTCGGCCTGGCGGCTCAACACGCCGGTCACCGGGTTCAGCGCCGTGGCGCGCGCCTGGTTGTCGCTGTAGCTGTTGCGGCTGTAGGCGTAGGTCAGTGAGCTTTTCCAGCGCTCGTTGAGCGTTTGATCGATCTGCAGGGTAATGCTGTCCTGATCGCCGCGGGTGGCATTATAGGCTTCGTCGAAACGGCGATCGCGCGGCGTATTCACCGGTTTGCCGGTGCGCGAATCGATAATGGTGCCGCGATCGAACGGCACCAGATATTCCATATGTTCATAGGCCAAGCGCACGGTGGTGTTCTCGCCGTACCACATCAACGACGGCGCGATCACCGTCTGGCGATTGCGGCCAAAGTTGCGCCAGTAATCGGTTTCATCGTGATCGACGATCATGCGATAGGCAAACCCCGACGTGCCGAGCGGCCCGGTAACGTCGAGCTGGCCGCCGCCGCCGTTGAAGCTGCTGCCCCAGCCTTCCACGTGGGTATGCTGCTGCAACTGGGGCTTTTTGGTGATCATGTTGATCATCCCGCCCGGCTCGCCCATGCCGTACAGCATCGAGGCCGGCCCCTTGAGCACCTCCACCCGCTCGGTGGTCGGCGTAAAGTTGCGCGCCTGCACCGAGCGCACGCCGTCGCGCAGAATGGAGCCGTCGCGGTTGTCGCCGAAGCCGCGTTTCATGACCGCGTCCTGGGTGCCGCCCAGCGTGTTGGCCTGGGTAATGCCGCTGACGTTGTACAGCGCTTCGTCCAGGCTGCTGACCGCCTGATCGGTAATCACCTGCTGCGGCACCACGTCGATCGCCTGCGGCACGTTCAGCAGGTTGGTTTCGCTGCGGGTGCCGGTGACGCTGGTCAACGGCTGATAGCTCTGCACGCCGTCGGCATCTTTGCGACCGACCACAACCAGGCTCTCTTCCTGCGGCGCGACTTTCTCCGCCGCCCACGTCGGCGATGTCGCGCAGGCCGCCAAAGGCAATGCGCACCACCAGCCGCGCTTGTTGTTATTCATTATCTAACTGACTCCAATAGGTCCCTGAAAAAGGTAACGGCAAAAACTGCTGATACAGCTGTTGGAAGGTCTGCTGCGGGTTAATGTCGGCGAACAGATCCGGGTAAAACGCTTTGGCGAACATCTCGACCAGCACCACGTGGTACGGGCTGAGGTAAAAGTTGTGCCAGACGCTCCAGGCGCGGTGATGCTTCACCGCCTGCAGGCTGGCCAGCATCGGCTGTGTGGCGATCAGCCGGCGGAAGCTGTCGGCGGCGTCCTGTTGGCTGACCTGCGGCCCGAGGCGCAGATCGGACAGCCGCTTGCCCTGCGGCCCGGCCATGCCGGTGGCGAGGTAAACGTCGGGATTGGCGCTCAGGATGGTTTCCGGGTTCAGCTCACCGTACACCCCTTTGACGCTGGCGTTGGCGATGTTGTCGCCGCCGGCGAAGGTCAGCAGATCGCCAAGGTTGCCATGCGCGGCGGTGGTGCAGCAGGTGTCGCGCCGCCCCAGATGCAGGTGCAGCATCACTTTGGGCTTCGGCCCCTGATAGCCCGCCAGCCGCTGCTGAATCACAGCCATATGCTGCTGATAAAACGCGATGAACTGCTCAGCGCGCTGCTGGCGATTGAGCACTTCGCCCAGCAGCCGTACGCTCGGCACGGTGTTGTTCAGCAGATCGATGCGCAGATCGACGTAGATTACCGCCACGCCGGCCTTGTTCAGCGCGGAAACCAGCAGATCGTTATCGCCGTCTTCACGCGCGTAGCGCGCCAGGATCACCAGATCCGGCTTCAGCTGCAGCAGGCTTTCAATATTGACCTGGCGGAAATTATTGCCGCTGATAATGGGGATCGCGGCGATCTGCGGGAACTTCTGCGTATAGAGCTGCCAGCTTTGCGCATCGAACCGCGCCAGATCCGCCGGCCAGCCGACGATGCGCTGCGCCGGGTTGCCCGGCTCCAGCAGCGCCAGCGTATACAGCATGCGGCTTTCCCCCACCACGATGCGCTGCGGGTTGTCCGGCACCACGACCTGGCGGCCGGTGATATCGGTCACCGTCTTCGCCTGAGCGGAGAACACGCCGAAGCACAGGGAAAGCAGCAGTAAAATGAGGGAATTGCGCATGATTAAGCCGACACGGGGGAAATAGTGTGCGCATGATAATCACTCTCATTAGCACTTGCAATCCTGCACGGCGATTGCCAAAAGAAATCCGGGAAACGGCGCCGGGCGCGCGGCGAAACATGGCGAAACCGCTAAAAGAGCGGCTTTAAAAAGTTAAAAAAATGGCGGGGAAATCGGTTAAATAGAGCGGAAACCACCAAAATAGGGAGACATCCATGGATCAACGCATTATTCCGCTGTCGGAGTGCCCGCAGTTTGCCGATGTGTGCGCCGCCTGGGCCTTCGGCCAGTGGGGTTCACAACGCGGCGGCACGCTGGAGCGCACCCAGCTGCGCTTCGCCCAATGCAGCCGGCCAAGCGACGATCACCTGACGCTGATGATGATCGACGGCGATCGCCCGGTGGGCATGGCCAGCCTGTGGCCCAGCGACGATCATCAGCGCCAGGATCTCACCCCGTGGCTGGCCGGCGTCTTCGTGCATCCCGATCACCGCCGCAAGGGCATTGCCCACCGCCTGGAGATGGCGATCGTCGAAGCGGCGCGGCAGCGCCATCATTCGATTTTGCATCTCATCACCGACAAATCGGAAGCGCTGTACGCCGGCTGGGGTTGGCAACCTCTGGAGCGCCGGCGGCAGTATGACGAAGACGTGGTGGTGATGGTGAAAACGCTGTAGTTAACGCGGCGTACAGACATACACCAGCGCCGGCGGGAAATTGCGCACCACCCGCAGGCGCTTCCAGTGAAAATAGCGGGACAGCAATTTTTCCGACAGGTGGCTGTATTGGAACAGCACCAGCGTGCCGTTGCGCGCCAGCAGCCGCTGCCGGGCCTGCTGAAGGATGCGCACGCTGATCCTGACCGGGATCGACAGCAGCGGCAGGCAGGAAAACACCACGTCATAATCCGTGGCCATTTGTGTCGCCGAATGGGCCATCACCTGCAGCCGCCGATCGTCTATCCCCCGCAGCCGATGCACGAAATGCGGTTGGATCTCGAAAGCCTCCAGCGCCGCATCGGCGCGCATCCGCCCCAGAATGCGTTTGGTCAATACGCCGTCCGCCGCCCCCAGCTCCGCGATCGACAGCGCCCGGGTCCATTCAACCTGGTTCAGCATCGCCTGGCACAGCCACGGGGAAGAAGGCGCCAGCGTACCGACGGTGCGCGGTGAAGCCATAAATTGCTGCAGGTAAGCGAAGTGATTCATCAGTTGCAGCCGGGTCGCATTTAACATTGAGGCCTCCTTGGGTTAAGTCCTCAATGTGAGCCGAATTTCTTAAGTATTCATTAACATGATTCCGAAAGCGGCGGACACAGTTGTAATAAAATGCAACCTCAGCCGCAGCGGAAAAATGAAAAACGGTCGTAATAATGACCTGAAAATAAGCCGCCCACGCGCGCCCTATCAGATAATTATTACGACCGTTTATTTTATTGGCCACGTTGCCGTGGCCAGAGGGTAAAAAACCAACGCTTAGCGATAAATTTCCGCATTGCCGCGCCAGTTGCTGGAATCCCCGGGGGTGTCCAGACCGATAATGCGGTAATGGCCGGCGCCGTCCGCCGCGGCTTTTTCTTTCAGGGCGTGAATGGCGTCATGCGGTGAGCCGCTAATGCCGGAAACCGACACCACGCCGAGGCTTTGCAGATTGGCGGCCTGTTCGCTGTTGACCTGTTTCACCGACGACAGCGGCGCGGCGAAAGTGGAGAAGGAAGCGGCGGCGATCAATACTGCTGCGATGCTTGGGATAAGTTTCATGATTGACTCCAGGTGTTCTTGTTTATTAGCTCGTTGTCAGTGATGTTAATTATCCGCTAGCCAATGAAAACGGACGTCATGCAACGTAAAGAACATCAATCATTGTGAGGAGAATAAGGAGGAAGTGAGAGCGAGTGTGTATTTTAAGGCGGAAATGACTTTATAGGGTTCACCTTACCCTTATTTGATGAACAATTAAAGACGGGGAGAAAGAAAGAACGCGCGCCGCCGCTATTTAAGATTTTTTACCCGCCGGGGCGCGCTGAGCTACGCTGATTTTGTGGCTTACCCTTTTAAGGAAGAACGCTTATGTCGCAAAACCTGCTGCGCGTGCGTGACGGTCAGGGCGCTTCAGTCTCGTTTTCCGAGCTGCTGTTCGATCTGATCTACGTTTTCGCCGTGACCCAACTTTCCCACTATCTGTTGCATCACCTGACGCTGACTGGCGCGCTGGAAACCCTGTTGCTGTGGTTCGCCGTCTGGCTGGCCTGGCAATACACCGCCTGGGTCACCAACTGGTTCAATCCGGATACCCGTCAGATCCGCCTGCTGCTGTTCGCTATCATGCTGCTGGGGCTGTTCGCCGCCGCCGCGCTGCCGCAGGCGTTTGGCGAGCGCGGCCTGATCTTCGCGCTGTTCTATGTCGCCATTCAGGTCGGGCGCTCCGTCACGGTACTGCGCCTGCTGGCGCCCGGTCATCCGTTAAAACGAAACTTTCACCGCATCCTCGGCTGGCTGTGCATCTCCGCCGTCTTCTGGATCGCCGGTGGGCTGGCGGAAGGCAACGCCCGCCTGGCGCTGTGGGCGGTCGCGGTCTTGTGCGAATACGTCTCGCCGATGTTCGGCTTCCGGCTGCCGGTGCTGGGGCGCTCGGACAGCAGCAGCGAATGGACCATCGAGGGTCACCATCTGGCGGAACGCTGCCAGCTGTTCGTGATCGTGGCGCTGGGGGAAACCATTCTGATCACCGGCGCCACCCTGAGCGAGATGGAAAGCTGGAGCCTGCCGGTGCTCATCGCCTCGCTGGTGGCCTTTCTCGGCAGCCTGGCGATGTGGTGGGTCTACTTCGACACCAGCAGCAAAGCCGGCAGCCATGCCATCAGCCAGGCGGAAAACCCCGGCCAGCTGGGCGCTTACTTCCATTACGTGCACGTCGCGCTGGTGGGGGCGATCATCGTCTGCGCCGTGGCCAACGAGCTGGTGATCGCCCATCCCGACGGCCGCATCCAAAACGCCACGGCGGCGGTGTTGCTGCTCGGCCCGGCACTCTACCTGTTCGCCAACGCGCTGTATAAACGGCTGGTGTATCATCGCTTATCGCTGTCGCACCTGGTGGGGCTGCTGGCGCTGGCGGTATTGGCCCCCATCGCCTATTTAACCGATCTGCTGATGGTCAATGGCCTGACGACGCTGATCATGGTGGTGGTGGCGGTGTGGGAGAGCATCTCGCGCGGCAGAGCGCCGCAGCGGCACGCGGAAGCCTGAAGCAAACGGGGGCGTCACCGCCTCCGCTGTGAGATTGATGACAAACCTCATGCCATTGCCGGGTTTGCAGAGAGCAGCGGATAAAAAATAAGGAAAATCAATTTATTGATTTTCGGCTGATGGCCACAAAGGAGGAAAAACCACGTTTTTTCCTCCTTTGCCAACGGTCTGACGGGGGCGCTATCGCCCCCGCTGTCTCACTTCAAGGGATGCGGCAAGGTGAGCACCCAGAGCTCGCTCAGCGACTCCGGCTGCTCTAGCGGGCGCAATTCGATACGGGCGTCGGTCTTGTCGCCATCGAGGCTCAGCCGCCCTTCTTTCTCCAGCTGATAATCGCCGATTTTCTTGCTCTTTGGCGATGCGTCCACCAGCTTGGCCTGCAGGCCGAAATCGTTGTCATTAATCACCGCCAGCGTGCGATCGTCGATCAGCGCCAACCCTTCCGCTTTCTCCTGGCGCCAGCCCAACTGGCGCAGGTCCGCCACTTCCTGTTTCTGCGCCAGCTTCACGCCGCGTTTGGCGAGATCTTTCGCATCGTCGAACTCCAGCGCTTTCCCCTGGCCGTCAAACGCGCTCAGATCGCTGGCCTGCGCGAGATCCACCAGATAGATCTTGTTGATCATCGTCTTATCTTTACCGGTTCCTTGTTCAATCAACAGGATACGCTGGTTGTCCAACGCCACCACATCGCCAATCTTGGCGTCTTTGGCTTTTTTATAGCTGTCGATATCGATGGGATAGCCGTACATGGCGGTTTTGCCACTGCGCGGATCGAAGCTCACCAGCCGGGTAAACTGCGCCTTGTTTTTGCTTTTGCCATCGACATCCAGCGTGCTCTGCACCGCCGCCAGAATGCGCCCATCCGGCATCCGGGTCAGCCCCTCAAAACCACGGTTGGGCTGGCGCCACTTCAGGATGTTCGGCAAACCGCCCGCGACCGCCTGCTCGCCGGCCTGCGGCGTTGGGCCGTATTTGGCGAGAATTTTACCTTTGCCGTCGACATGGATCAGAAACGGACCGTACTCATCACACAGCCAATAACCACCGTTGCCGTCACCGGTAATGCCTTCGGTATCCAACCCGCGGCGATCGCCGGACAGCGGCTGCAACGCGTCGTTCAACGCCACTTCGTTCGTGGAACCAATCAGCTCGCTCGGCAGCGGCAGCCCGCTAATCGGCCCTTTTTCGTCATGCAAGGGCCGTGCATTCTCGGCCACGGCCTTGCCGCCGCCGATGCGAATGTCCATCAACAGGGGCACGAATCGCGGGTTGGCGAAAATTTTGGCTTCTTGCTTGCCCACCGCCGGGGCATCGGCATTCGGGCCGCGATCGGTCAGCGTCGTCAGCACCAGATCGTCGCCCTGCTTGCGATTGAACGTCAGCCCGGAGCCGATCCCCACCGGCAGCCCCTGCGGGAAATTCTTGGCGAACGCCCCCTGATAGGCGACGCGTTCCCCGCCGGGGAAGCCGACCACATAACGCGCTACCTCAATATCTGCAGCGTAGGTGAATACAGGAAACAGTGAAGCCAACAGCAGGGAGAGCGATTTTATTTTCATGGTTTTTACCCGAGGTTGAACGAAGCGTTATCAGGCAGAAGAAGATATTAATTTAGCATGACACTGAGATGACAACAGGCGCTTCGTCAAATGTGCAATAGACAATGAAGGTTGACTGGCAAATAGAAATTAGCAATTAACCTGGGGATATTGAATGGAGAAAACCGCTGGAAAAAAGCGCCTGAAAATAACCCGTCATTTCGCTTAGGGTAAATTCTTATATCAAAGATAAAAAAATCGGCAAACGCGCGCAGGCACGGCGAAAAACGGCGTTTTTCTCATAGACAAAATAAAATACCGGGGATTTAATACCGCCGTTATTCAAGGTGCATTAAGAAAATTCTATAGAATATCTGCATGAACTGAAAAAGCTGTTCTATAGTTTTTAGTGCTAACGCCCGTTAGTCAATTCCGCAGGATGGAATCTATGTCAAAGCGACTTTTTGCTGAATTTTTTGGCACATTTTGGTTGGTGTTTGGTGGTTGTGGTAGCGCAGTATTAGCCGCGGCATTCCCACAGCTGGGTATTGGTTTCCTCGGCGTCGCGCTCGCTTTCGGTCTGACCGTGGTGACGATGGCCTATGCCGTCGGCCATATTTCCGGCGGGCACTTTAACCCGGCGATCACCGTTGGCTTATTCGCCGGCGGCCGTTTCGCGGCGAAAGACGTGATCCCTTACGTTATCGCACAGGTGATCGGCGGTATCGCCGCAGCGGCGGTGCTGTATTTGATCGCCAGCGGCAAAGCCGGTTTCGACGCCACCGCAGGCGGTTTCGCCTCCAACGGTTACGGCGAACACTCACCGGGCGGTTATTCTCTGCAGGCCGCGATCGTGATTGAGCTGGTGCTGACCGCCTTCTTCCTGATCGTTATTCATGGCGTGACCGACAAACGCGCGCCGGCAGGCTTCGCCCCGCTGGCGATCGGCCTGACGCTGACCCTGATCCACCTGATCAGCATCCCGGTGACCAACACCTCCGTCAACCCGGCGCGCAGCACCGGTGTAGCGATCTTCCAGGGCACCTGGGCGCTGCAGCAGCTGTGGGTCTTCTGGCTGGTGCCGCTGGTCGGCGGCATTATCGGCGGCCTGATCTACCGCTGCCTGCTGGAAGATAAAAAATAAGCGCATCGCAGCCGATAGCGTTTCACGGGGCAGCCTTCATCGGCTGGCCCGTTGCTTTCAGCCCTTCGTCACGTCAAACATCATGATATCGCTGGTAAAGGAGCCGTCCGGCTGAATGGCGAAGTGCGCCGCGACCTCCTGCGACACGCTTTGCTGCAGCGCACGGATCGCGGTAACGAAATGCGCCGGCGTGCGCATGCGCGCCACCCAGCTGCCGAACTCCAGCATCAACCGATCCGACGTTACCTCGCGCACCACCAACCCAGCCTCGGTCAATAACGCCAGCCACTCGCCCGGCGCATAGTTGCGCACGTGTGAGGTGTCGCGCAGCACTTCCACGGTTTGCAGATAGATATCCAGCAGCGGATGCCCCGGCGAGACCACGTCCATGAAGATCGCTCTGCCGCCCGGCTTGAGTACCCGCTTGACCTCACGCAGCGCCTGGCCAACGTCGTGCCAGTGGTGCGCCGAATAGCGGCTGATGACCAGATCGAAGCTGGCGTCCTCAAACGGTAAAGACTCCGCCACGCCCTGCTGCAGCTGAATGTTACTCAAGCCTTTTTCCGCTGCCGCCTGCTCCACCACCGCCAACATTTGCGCCGACAGATCGTAGGCCACCACCTGCGCCACCCTGGCCGCCGCCGTGAAGCTGGCGTGCCCGGCGCCGCAGCCCAGATCGAGCAAACGCGCGCCGGCGTGCGGTTCCAGTAACTGTGCAAGGCGTTGTAAATCCTTGCCCTGCGCGTGCACCGCGCTGGTTAAGTAAGCGTTGGCCTGCTCGCCGAACTGCCGGTCTACCGCGTTTTTATGGCTGTTGCTGATGCTCATGTTTGCTCCCGTTATTATCCGGCTTGCGCCTGTGCCTGAAGGCTTTCGGCTACTATAATCAGGCTACTATACGGGTACAATATGAGCAGTTATCCTGGTATAAATAGGTACCACGCTATGTCATCAGAAGCCTTATCCGGGCCAAAGGCCCTCGGCGCATTCCTGCGCGCGCACCGCGAGCGCATCACGCCGGAAATGCTCGGCCTGCCCAGCTCCTCGCGCCGCCGCACCAGCGGCCTACGGCGCGAAGAGCTGGCGCAAATCAGCGGCATCAGCGCCACCTGGTATACCTGGATCGAACAGGGGCGCGAGGTGTCCATTTCCCCCTATACGCTGGCACGCATCGCCAAGGCGCTGCGGCTCGGCCCCGCCGAACGCCACTACCTGTTTACCCTGGCGCGCGTCGCCGATCCCGAGCAGGAAACGCACCGCGAAACCGCCAACGACGCGGTGCTGCAAAGCGTGCACCAAATGACGGTGCCCTGCTACCTGCTGGACGTGACCTGGAACGTCGTCGCCTGGAACCCGCAGGCGGCGGCGCTGTTCAGCGGCTGGCTGGATGTGGCCAACAGCCCCAACCTGCTGCACTTCATGTTCTTCCACCCATTGGCGAAAACGCTGGTCAGCGATTGGGAAGAACGTGCCCGCCGCGTGGTGGCCGAGTTTCGCGCCGAGACCAGCCATCACCAAAACACCGAAGAGATGCGCGCCTTCGTGCGCAACATGACGCACAACAGCGCGGACTTTAATCACTGGTGGAAACAGCATGACGTGATGGCGCGCGAAGGCGGCGAGCGCGCGTTCGAGCACCCTCAGCAAGGTGCGCTGCGCTATCGCCAGCTCACCTTCCATCCGGCGGAGCACGGCGGTCTGAAGCTGGTAATGCTGATCCCGCTGCCGTAATTGGTAACAAATTCATAGACAGGTTTACCCGCCATTTATTTATTGGTTCATGCAAACGCGCTAGGGTGATTGTTACCGATGACAACGATCATCCAGCACCGTTATTTATCTCCCGAGGTACGCCTATGCAATCCGAAGAACAACGCCTTATCGATGGTCTGTTTGGCCGCCTGAAAGAAGCCGAGACCAAGACGGGCCCACGGGATCTCCAGGCAGAACAGCAAATTAATCAGCATATTCGCGAGCAGCCTTCCGCCCCTTATTACATGGCGCAGGCAATGATCATTCAGGAAGCGGCGCTCAAACAGATGGACCAGCGGGTCAAAGAGCTGGAAGCCCAGGTCGCGCAGCTGCAGCAAACCGCCAGCGGCCAACAGAGCAGCGGCGGCTTCCTGGCCGGCCTGTTCGGCGGCGGCAGCCGCAGTACGCCAAGCCCGCGTGAACAGTATCAGGCGCAGCAGCAAAATACGGCGGCCTGGAACAACGCGCAGCAAGGGGGCTACTCACAGCCGCAGCAGCCAGCCTATGCCCAACCGCAGCAGGCGGCGCCTTCGCGCGCCGGCGGCTTCCTGGGTGGGGCTTTGCAAACCGCGGCGGGCGTCGCCGGCGGCGTGGTATTGGCCGACATGCTGACCGGCATGTTCCGCCATTCGCAGCCGCAGGAAATCGTGAATATTATCGAAGAAAACCCGGCACCGCTGGACGACAGCGCGATGCGCAATTTCGACGCCTCCAACAACCTTGATACCTTCAACAACGGCGACGGCGGCAGCTTCCTGAATCAGGACAACGGCTTCCAGAACGCCAACTATCAGGATGACACGGACTACGCCGACGACGATTACAGCGACGACGACGATTCCTTCCTGTAATACTCCTCTCCCCCTCTCACCCGCAGAGGGGGATTTCCCGTTTCGCCGATCTGGACTACAGTGAACGCTGTTCATTGATCCGGCCGGGAGAAACGATGCCGAGCTTTAATCCTTCAGCCCCGTACTTCAGCGAGCGCCTGCAGATGCGGCCGCCGGTGATGACAGACCTCGAACGTTTCTACGCCATCTTTGGCGATCCGCAAACCCAACGCTTCAACCCCGCCGGCCCGCTCACCAGCGAAGCGCAGGCCGCTTCGGCGCTGCAGGAGCGGCTCGCCGTCTGGCGGCAACACGGTTACGGCTCCTGGGCGCTCGCCCTGCGCGAACGGCCGGATTGGGTTATCGGTTTTGGCGGCTTGTCCTGGAAACCGCTCGGCGCGCAGCGCACCGTTAACCTCGGCTATCGCTTCGACACCCGGGTGTGGGGCATGGGGCTGGCCACCGAGATGGCGCGGGCTTCACTGCAATACGGGTTTGTCGGTCTGGAGGTGGGTGAGATTTCTGCCATTGTGCGCGTGGAGAATCAGGCTTCGTGGCGGGTGCTGGAAAAGATTGGCATGCAGCGGGTGGATACGCTGGATGACGTGCCCGGCGCAGCGCCGAGCCTGGTGTATACGCTAAAGCGCGGCGACTATCAGGGCTGATCGTCGCTGATTTTGGCCAACGCCATGCGGTAAGATTTGACCTTCTGACGCTTTTTCAGCCAGGTGGCGGTAGAAACGATGAACACCGCGCCCGACATCGCCAATACGCCGGTCGGGTGGCCGTAAAACACCATCAAGGCAAAGTACACGGCGGAAACGATCGCCACCCATTTCGCCGTATTGCCCATGTCGTTCTTCTCCTGGGTCAAACGGCGGATGTGCTCTTCTTCACTGATTCCCATACGCGCTCCTTGTTGGCTAAACGTTCCATTATATGGAGCTGGAGTGCTGATATTTCAAGCGGTTGGATGGTAAAGAAGCGTAAAGCTCAGGCCGGAGGTTCCCGACGCCGGGGCAGATAGCGCCCGGGCTGGTCGGCGCCCGGCAAACCGGTGCCGTCGTTGCGGCCAAACAGCCGGTAGCGATTGCCGGCGACCGCATCGTAGACCTTGTCCGCCAGCCGCGGCGGCAGGTAACGCGCCAGCGCCAGCGCGCGGTACGGCCACCCCAATTGGCGCAACGCCTGGAACAGCGCCGCCGAACGCAGCCAATAACGCCCCTGCTCAACATAGACCACGGAATCGAAACGATCGGTCGGCAATCCCAGCGCCTGCAGGATCGCCTGCCCTTCGACGGATTGCACCGTCGCCAACAGAATGCGCCGCTGCCGATCGGCGCGAATAAGATACCTCACCAGCCCGTGACACAGATTGCATTCGCCGTCGAACAACAGCGCGCACTCGCCGGACTGGAGATAGGGCAGTTGTGCTAAAAGGGTCATCCCGCCTCCCGATAAACGCTCGCCTTAGCCTAACGCGCCTTGAGCGTGCGAACCAGAGCGGGATGACAGGGCCCGTTAAGGCGCAGGCGGGGCGTCAGGCACGGCCACCACCGCGACGCGCACCTCGTAATGCTTGGCGCTGCCCGCCGGGATCACCGCCGTCAGTTTGTTGATGGTTTCCACCGGATTGTCGCTGGCCGAGGTGGCGCAGAACAGTTCGCCGCCGTGGCAGAACCCCGGTTTGGGCGGGTGCCCGCCCGGGAAAGGCGGCATGCGCATCGGTTCATCCGCCACAGGCGGCAACGCTTTGGCCGCAGGCGCCTCAGGGGCCGACATCGCGCTCGCGCTGAACAACAGCGCCATGCCCATGCAGGGCAGCGCCAGGATCTTGATTGCTTGTTTCATTGAATTAGCCTCATTTGCCGGGTTCGGGATTACGCTACCCCGCCCCCGGCCAATGAGAAAGCCGCTTTTCGCTACCTTTTCGCCCCGCTACGTTTTGCTTACATCCCGCATCTAACGTGATGAAAGGCGAAAGGTGGGGTAAAGGGCCGCCGTGTTACTTACCGCCGGCCAGCGTGTTATAGCTGGTCATCAGATTGCGGTAGTCCGGGATATGGTTGGAGAACAGCGTGCCCAGGCCTTCGATGTCGTTGCGCCAGTCGCGGTGCAGCTCGCAGGCGACGCCGAACCAGGTCATCAGCTGCGCGCCGGCGGCTTCCATGCGGCTCCAGGCCGACTGACGCGTCAGCTCATTGAAGGTGCCGGAGGCGTCGGTCACCACAAAGACCTCAAAGCCTTCATTGAGCGCCGACAGCGCCGGGAATGCCACGCACACTTCGGTCACTACACCGGCGATGATCAGCTGTTTACGGCCGGTGGCTTTTACCGCCTTGACGAAGTCGTCGTTGTCCCAGGCGTTGATTTGGCCGGGGCGAGGAATAAAAGGGGCATCGGGGAATTGGGCCTTCAGCTCCGGCACCAGCGGGCCGTTGGGGCCGTTTTCGAAACTGGTGGTCAGAATGGTCGGCAGATTGAAGTACTTCGCTAAATCACCCAGCGCCAGCACGTTGTTTTTAAACCGATCGGGATCGATATCGCGCACCAGCGAAAGCAGCCCTGCCTGATGATCCACCAGCAATACGGCGGCCTGGTCCTTGTCGAGGCGCTTGTAATTTGCAGTCATGGTTTTACTCCTGTGGGGGTTGATGTTGCGGATGAAACGCCCCGCCGCTGGGACGGGGCGTTGAGGTTTAAGTGTAGCGCCTGGGCCGGGGAACACGTCCCACCCCAGGCACCAAGGTCAGCCGGCGCTCGCTTCGGCGTTCATGCTACCGAACTTGCCGCTGTTGAAGTCGCGGAACGCCTGCTGGATTTCCGCGTCGCTGTTCATGACGAACGGGCCGTAGCCGACGATAGGCTCATCGATCGGTTCGCCGCTCAGCACCAGCAGCGCGACGTCGTTGTTGGCTTCAATCGTGATCGAATCCCCCGCCCGGTCGAAACGCACCATTTGGGTTTCGCGCACCACCTCTTCGCCGTTGACCAGGATCGCGCCGTGCAGCATCACCAGCGCCAGCGTATGGCCTTCTTTCACCGTCAGCGTGGTGGTGTGGCCGGCATTCAGCTTCATATCCCACACGTTGAGCGGGCTGAAAGTGCGTGCCGGGCCGGCGTGGCCGCCAAAGTCACCGGCGATCACCCGCACCTGCCCTGCGCCGTCTGCCAGCGGAACCACCGGAATATCGGCGTTCAGCAGCGTCTGGTAACCGGGCTCGGCCATTTTGTCCTTGGCCGGCAGGTTGACCCACAGCTGCACCATTTCCATGGTGCCGCCCTTGCGCGAGAAGTCCCGCGAATGGAACTCTTCGTGCAGAATGCCGGAGGCGGCGGTCATCCACTGGACGTCGCCGGGGCCAATCACCCCGCCGCTGCCGGTCGAGTCGCGGTGTTCCACTTCGCCCTGATAGACGATGGTCACCGTTTCAAACCCGCGATGCGGATGCTGACCCACGCCGCGGGTGCCGGAGGCAGAGCGGAATTTGGTGGGCGCCGCGTGATCCAGCAGCAGGAACGGGCTCATTTCCGCCCCCAAATCGTTATAAGAGAACAGCGAATTCACCAGGAAACCGTTACCGACCCAATGCGCTTCTGGGCTGTTGTGAATACCGAGGATTTTTTTCATCTTGAACTCCCGTTTCAGACCTCACGGCCTTAAGTTGATGGCAGAAGTTTAATCTGTCGGGGTTTGCTGCAGTAGTAGGCAAGATGTACACTCAGCGTTCTACTGGTAGAACGATAAGGGATACGATGCTGACCGATCTGAACGATCTGTTTTTCTTCGCCAGCGTGGTCGATCACCAGGGATTTGCTCCCGCCGGCCGGGCGCTGGGCATTCCCAAATCCAAGCTCAGCCGCCGCGTGGCGCTGCTGGAAGAGCGGCTGGGCGTGCGCCTGATCCAGCGCTCGACGCGGCGTTTCTCGGTGACCGAGGTCGGCCAAAACTATTACGCACACTGCAAGGCGATGCTGGTGGAAGCGGAAGCGGCGCAGCAGGCGATCGAACAGACGCGCGCCGAGCCCTGCGGCACGGTGCGCATGTCGTGCCCGGTGGCGATCCTGCACACCCGCGTCGGCAGCATGGTGGCGGCCTTTATGGCCGACTATCCGAAGGTGATGGTGCATCTGGAGGCCACCAACCGCCGGGTGGACGTGGTGGGGGAAGGGTTGGATCTGGCGATCCGCGTGCGGCCGCCGCCGCTGGAAGACAGCGATCTGGTGCTGAAGATCCTGGCGCAGCGCACCTGGTGCGTCGCCGCCAGCCCGGCGCTGGTGCGCACCCTCGGGCCGGCGCACACGCCGGAAGACCTGCGTAAATACCCGACGCTCGATCTCGGCCCGGCGCGCGCTCAGCACCAATGGCGGCTGACCGGCCCGCAGGGTGAACGGGTCGAGTGGGAACACACGCCGCGGCTGGTCACCGACGACATGCTGATGCTGCGCACCGCCGCCATCGCCGGCGCCGGCATCGTTCAGCTGCCGGCGATGATGATGCGTGACGACATGCTGCGCGGCGAACTGGTCCAGCTGCTGCCCGGCTGGCAGCCGCAGGGCGGCGTGGTGCATGCGGTCTACCCGTCGCGCCGCGGTTTATTGCCGGCGGTGCGGCTGCTGCTCGATTATCTGGGCGAGCAGTTCGCCAGCATCGAAGAGGAGTGATTAGGCGGTAATTTCGATCGCGTTGCCGTCCGGATCGCGGATGACGGCCTCATAGAAGCCGTCGCCGGTCCAGCGCGGCGCGGACTGCAGGATACCCTCCTGCTGCGCGCGCTGCGCCAACCGGTCGACCTGCCGTTCATCCCCCAGCGACAGCGCGATGTGCGCCCAGCCCACCCGTTCTTCCTGGGCCAGCGCCGGCAACAGCGTCGGCACGCGCATGATCTCCAGCGTCGGCCCGGCCGCCAGGCTGACAAAACGGGAAACAAACCCCTGCCGGTTGCGGCTGACGTACTCCTCACCCGCCTCACCGTTGAAATAGCGCTGCCAAAACGCCAGCTGCGCGTCGATATCACGGGTCCACAGGGCAACATGGGCTATTTTCATCATCATTCTCCGGTCGGTAAATCGCTGTGCCAAACCTGGCCGCCGCCCTGCGCCACCTGCAGCTCGAGCTGCGGGTGCGCGCCGCGCGCCGTCACCAGATGATCCACCCGCCCGGCGGGCAGGAAGGGGTAAGGGGCGTAGGTATTGAGCTTGTCGCGGGTACACAGCACCGCCACGCTGCCGGCGCGCGTCAGCAGCCGCTTTTTGAAGGTGGCGTCCTGGTAGCTCAGCGCGGAGAAGCCGCCGTCCGGGTCGTAGGCGCAGATGCCGGTGAACACCAGATCGAAATGGAAACCATCTATCTCTTCCGCCGCCTTGGCGTCCACGCAGCCGCCAACCTGCGCATCCAGCTCACCGCCGATCAGGATGGTGCGGATCCCCGGCCGTTCCAGCATTTTGCCGGCGATGCTCAATGCATTGGTCACCACCGTCAAACGCCGATCGCGCGGCAACAGATCCGCCAGATACAGGTGGGTGCTGCCGGCATCGAGGAAGATCAGCTGCTCTTCACCGATCAACCCCAGCGCGGTCTGCGCCAGCGTCAGCTTCTCATCGCCGCTGAGCGCCATGCGCGCCGCAACGGGGCCTTCGGCCGGCGTCGGCGCCAGCGCGCCGCCATAGATACGTTTACACAGGTTCTGCGCCGCCAGCTGGCGCAGATCGCGGCGGATGGTGGCTTCGGTGGTATTCAACCGCTGCGCCATCTCCAGGGCCAGCACCCGCCCCTGTTGGCGAAGCGCGTCGAGAATGGCCTGGTGGCGTTCATTCGGTAACAGTTTGGACATCGCGTAAATCCGGTGACGCTAAAGTGATCACAAATGTACACAAACGTACAAAATCGAACAATCATTTTTTTCGCCACGCTGAAGCGGCGGCGCTCGTCTAGACTGAGAGTGACATCACCGATAAGGGATTATGACGCGATGACCTCCGCCGTGCTTTATACGCTGTTTCCCGCCGCAGCCACCGTCATCGGCGCTGCGGTGGCACTCTATCGCCGCCCCGGTGCCGCCACGATGCGCGTCATCCATCACTTTACCGCCGGCATCGTTTTTGCCGCCGCCGCCACCGAAATCCTGCCCGATCTCAAGCAGCAGTCGCCTTTGGCCGTGTTGCTGGGCGGCGCTGCGGGGGTGCTGTTAATGCTGTTGGTTAGGCAACTGGGTGAAAAAGCGCAGGGGCCGGTCGGTTTTATCGCCGCGGTCGGCGTCGATATCTTTATCGATGGGCTGGTGCTGGGTATTGCCTTCGCGGCCGGTGCCAAGGCCGGTCTGCTGTTGACGCTGGCGTTGACGCTGGAAGTGCTGTTCCTGGGGTTGTCGATCGTCGGCGATTTGAAAGACTTTCTCGGCAGGCGGCTGCGGGCCATGGCGGCGATAGTCGGCCTGGCGCTGCTGCTGCCCATCGGTGGCCTGCTGGGGGCGCCGGTGGCCATGCTGGGCGCATTTTGGCTGACCGCCTTTTTGGCCTTTGGCCTGATCGCCCTGCTCTACCTGGTCACCGAGGAGCTGCTGGTCGAAGCGCATGAAGGCGGAAAAGAGACACCGTTCGCCACCGCGATGTTCTTTGCCGGCTTCCTGCTGCTGTTGCTGTTAGAGGAAGGTTTGGGGTAAAAAAACAGGAATTTCATGGCGCATGCCGCCCGGAGGCAACGCTTTGGCTATACTGAGGCAGGCGAAGTTACCGTAGA
Organism: Serratia sp. A07; assembly: GCF_058725505.1. Classification (NCBI taxonomy): domain Bacteria; kingdom Pseudomonadati; phylum Pseudomonadota; class Gammaproteobacteria; order Enterobacterales; family Yersiniaceae; genus Serratia; species Serratia sp. A07. Next base: position 64,662 of record NZ_JBZXDO010000003.1, on the reverse strand, counting down.
CGTAACGGCTTGGGCGTAAAGGGAAAACGATGTTATTGACGATCGCAAGGTGGCTGTTTCAACTCCCCGGGAAGCTGTTCGGGCTGATTTTTAAAAATCGCCTGAGGATATTTTTGTTCTTTATGCTGGTCGCCATCGCGGTGCTCGGCGCCAAGCGCTATCTGCGCGCTCATCAATATGACGACGAGTTCAGCCTCGCCGCCCCCACCGATTACAACCGCGCGATAAAGCGCGAAATGCCGCTGCGCGAGGCGCGTGAACAGTGCGGGGGGCCGCTGCACGACAATGCCGGGCAGCCGTGGCCCGCCTCAGCCGGTTATCTGCACCAGCCGACGCGGCTGCCCGCGACCGGTCTGCATCGGCTGACGCTGGATAATCAGGGCAACGATTTCGCGGTGCTGGTCAAGCTGGAAACGCCGACGGCACCGCAGCAGCTGGCTGAAGTCTTTATTCCGCCCGCCGGCAGCTTCGAGGTGAAAATCAATGCGGACGCGGAACACGTCATGAAAATCAAGAACATCAAGACCGGCTGCATGTTCCGCTCCCGGCCGTTCAACCTGGATAAACAGAGCGATTGGCGCATGCCGCTGACGCTACAAAAAGACGGCAGCCTGCAGCTGCAGTCGATAGGGGATCGCCAATTCTGATCGGGCGCCGGGCGGAAGCGCCGGCGCCGCGAGGGTTACTTTTTCACCGGGTGATCGCGGCGGAACAGTTCCCAGCTTTCAATTTCCTGCCCACTCGGCAAGGTGCAGGTGGAATACTGGCCTGCCGCGTTCTCTTTGGCATTCAGCTTGCCGCCGATTTGGGTGCAATACACGTCGGCCGGGTTCGCCATGCCGATCGGTTTCACCTGCGGCGGTGGCGGCGCATCGTTGGATTTCACGGAACACCCCTGCAACATCGTCATCCCCGCCAACAGGGAAAGCATCAACGTTTTTTTCATTTTTCCAGCTTATGCAAAAAAGAACGGCGGAGCGCTCCGCCGTTCGTTCATCATGAAATAAAGGATTTGCCCTGTTTCAGCACCAGATCGCAGGCTTTTTGCTTCACCTTCTCGGTGATCTGCGAGGTACCCAGGCTGTTCAGATCCAGGCTCTTGCCTTCGCCGGTCTGCAGCAAGCCGCCCAGGCCCTGCTGATAATCCTGGCTCTTGGCGTTTTCGGTGCTGGTGATGCCCAGCTTGCTGAGCAGCTGATCTTTCACCCCTTCGGCACCGTTAGCCGACAGCACGTTGTTTTTCACACAGTACTGCAGGATACCGGCGGCATTGGTCATGCTGCTGGAGCTCAACGCCGTGTCGCCACCGTTCAACAGGCCGGTCAGCGAGGAGAGCGACATGCCGCCGCTGCTGTCGCCGCCCGACTTGCTCAGTTCGCCCGCCGCGCTGCTGAGGGAATCCATCAGCCCGGCAGCCTGAGTGGCGCCGCTAGCCAGGGTAGCGGACAGCGCCAAGGCCAGCAGTAAACGATGTTTGGTGATCATAGTGGTAAAACTCCTGTAATAACGGCATGCGATCGGCGCAGCGCGCCGGGATACCCTTCCGACGCCGCCGGCGGCGACAAGTTCCTTTTATCTCGCCGCCGCGCCGTTTTTCGGAATTCAGGAAATTTAGAACTGCCAGCGCAGCCAGGCGAAGAACACGTTGCCGTTGTTATAGGTGCCGGGAATGTAGGTCGCCTGGAACGTCAGCCGCTGATAGCCGATAGAGGCCAGCGGCAGCGGTGCCGGGATAGGAATGTATTTCCAGTTGTCACGCGCGGTGACGCTGGCGGTGAAGCCCAGCCCCAGGCGGAAATCCTTGTCATCCAGCGGGCGCCAGATCTTCTCGTAGGCGTAGCCGCCGATCGGCTCCCACTTGTTGAAGGAATCCTTGAACGCCATGATGTAGATACCGTGCCAGTCACCGTCGCTGTCGTAGCGGGAGATACCGTAACCGGCCCCCCACGGGCGCTCGTTGTACTTATCGATATGTTCATCATCGTAAGTCCAACGGTTGTGCCAGGTGATGGCCGGAATATAGAGATCGTGGTTAGGCGAGTTGTTCCAGGTCTCCGCCACGTTATCGGTAAAACGCTGCCATAGACCCGGTTTTTCAGCCTGCGCGGTATTGCCACTTTCTGTACCAACCTCAGCGTAAGAAGGCAGTGCAGGAAATATCAACGCCAGAGAACATGCCAAAAGAGTCCGTTTGAGAAACATCGTAAAGCTCCTGTAAAAATACGGCCGAAGATTCTTACCGATAGCCCAGGCAAGATCAAGCTGTATCTAATTTATCCAACGCCCGTTGTGCTTTGGTTAAGTTTAGCACCGGAAAATTCCCGGTAACTTTTAACAGGTTGTGCCGGCCTGCGTATGCTATCGCCTTTCGGGCGGCAAAGCCGTGGGAAAAGTCCGCTTTGTCGCACACGACTCGCGGGCAAGGTGCTTGACCAACACATCGACATCGAGACGGTTCACAAACTCCAGGGAATAAGAGGAATAGAGACCGAACAGGCGATTCTGGTGCCCGACCACCACCAGATCGATACCGGCCTGATGAATGAAATCGTTGACGTCCTTAAAGCGCCGGATAGTGACGATTTCCTTGACCGCAACCGGCGCCTCGACGGCGCTCACCAGCCGGCTCAGCATCGCCTTGGCGGCGATCACCTCCTGCGCCTGGCGATCTTTGACCAGCGCATCGCTGCCGTACTCCAGCTCCGCATAGTCGGCGTTGAGGTGGCCGACGGTGATGGCGATCGGCAGCCCGCCCACCATCGCTAGCGTTTGACGCAGTAACGGCAGCCCATCGCGCTCATCGTGAATCAGTACCAGAATGTGTCGATAGCTTTTCATCGCTCTTTCCCCCGTCAGTCATTGCCACTGGGGCACCGCCCTCTTTGGTAGGTATACGCCATCTGCGCGCACGTAGAGAAAAGTTTACGTATCACTTCCCACGGAATGTGATGGCCACCACGTTATCTTAGCGACCGTGGCGGCGCATTTTAACGCCGGCCCGACGTGGCGCGCACCGCCGCCCCCGTAAAGCAAAGCTGACGGAAACCGACGAATAAAAAACGATCGCTGTTAATTTTTTGTTTTTAATTGGTTACGGGATAGTTTCTTGAAATAAGCGTGCGGCGGATCACCAAAGTTCCCCTTTACGTCAGCGTCGGCTTTTCTTTTCCAGGCTAACTGCCGGGTACCGCCAGGCAGGATTTAACGCGGCATCAAAAGTACCGGTAAACTCCCCCTGCGTCATGATAAATGCCAACGCGGCGCCGTTTCTCTGCTGATATTCCATCAAGGAAAAATACCGCCGCACTCCAATACACAATACCCCTACTTTTTATGTATTACTCAATCGCGTAAAGCGCCGAATACAAACCGCCCATTTTCCGGCTGCCAACCCTATCTTGAACAAGTCGACGCTTTAAATAACTGTTAAAGCTAACGACACAACATCGCCAGCAATTTATTTTTGCTGATTTTCGCCTGACAAAATAAAGATAAATAATCCGGAGCAATCAATGAAAATAACTATCGGGTCATTCATTCTGCAACAGCTTCACGCCCTGAACGTCGATCGTATTTACGGCGTGCCCGGCGACTATAACCTCAGCCTGCTGGAACTGCTGGAAAGCGACGACCGATTGGCGTTTATCGGCAACTGCAATGAATTGAACGCCTCCTACGCCGCCGACGGCTACGCCCGAATGAAAGGCGCCGGCGCGCTGATCGTCACCTACGGCGTTGGCGATCTGGCCGCGCTGTCCGGCATAGCCGGAGCCTATGCCGAATCCTCACCGGTGGTCTGCATCGCCGGCACGCCGCCGCTGCATGCGATGAAGAATCATCAGCTATTGCACCATACCTTGGGCGACGGCAATTTCGACAACGTCATGAACTGTTTTAAACAATTCACCGTCGCTCAAGCTTTGATTACGCCGGAAAATGCCGCGCAGGAAATCCCACGCGTTATTTCCCGCGCCTGGATAGAGAAGAAACCGGTCTATTTACAGCTGCCTTCCGATATTTGCGACGTCGAAATTGAAATCACCGCAGCCGCAGCGGCGCCGCAGTTGCCGGCCAGCGATAAATACAATGTGCAATTAGCGGCGATGGCGCTGTTAACCAAAATAAAACGCGCACAGCGCCCGATCATGTTGATCGACCAAATGGTGGATCGCTATCAGCTGCAGCAGCGGGTTATCGAGGTCGCTCATCGCTTTGCCATTCCGCTGACCAATATGCCGACCGCCAAATGCATTATTCCGGAAGATACCGCCGGTTGGATGGGCGGCTACAGCGGCAACCTGTCGCGCCCCGAACTGTATGAACGCATGGCCCACTCGGACTGCGTGCTGAGCTTCGGCGTGCGTCTGGTGGACTCCACCACCGGCTATTTCTCGCAGCAAATTCCCGCCGCCGCTCAGGTGGATATCCAACCGTTCTCGCTGAAGCTGGACAACACCTCCTACCCGGCGGTGGCGGCGGCGGATCTGCTGCAGGCGCTGCTGGATCTGAGTGAAGACGCGCCGGTACAGCCCCTGGCGCCGCTGCCCGATCCACGAGAGAAACTGGCGACGCCGAGCGATACCCCCATCGACCAGGCCTATCTGTGGCAACGGATCCAGCGATTTATCCGGGCAGATGACGTGGTGGTGGTGGAAAACGGCACCTCGGGCGCCGCCATCGGCGGCATGCGCATGCCCGGCGGTGTCAAGGTGGTCAACCAACCGATCTGGGGTTCGATCGGCTATACCCTACCGGCGCTGCTCGGCACCCTGATGGCGGCGCCGGAGCGCCGGCATCTGCTGTTCATCGGTGACGGCTCCTTCCAGCTCACCGCGCAGGAAGTGTCTACCCTGCTGCGCTGCGAGCAAAAGCCGATCATCTTCCTGATCAACAACGACGGCTACACCATCGAGCGGTATATCCTCGGCGAAAACTCGTCCTACAACGACATCGGCCCGTGGGACTACGCCAAACTGCCGGCGGTGCTGAATACTCAGGCGCAGCCGTTCAGCGTGGCGGTGGAGACCACGCAGCAGCTGGAAATGGCCCTGGAACGCGCCTCGCGGCAGGATCGGCTGGCGTTTATCGAGGTGAAAGTGCCGATGATGGACACGCCGCCGGTGATGAAAGAGTTCTGCAACCGCTGCAACAGCTTTAACTTCGGCCTGACCAACCCACGCCGCAGCGCCTGAGGCGCTACCGCGCCGCCGGTGGTTCAGGCCACCGGCGGCATTTTTTTATGTCGTTACCCGCCGGCGCGCGCCATGCAACGCTGGCGGCGTTCGTCCACCCGCTTGGCGAACCAGGCGGTGGTCAGCTTGCGGGTGATTTTCGGGCTCTCCAGCTGGATACCCGGCAGCATCTCACGCGGCAGCTTGCCGCCCGCCAACGCGTAGACCTTCTTATACAGGTCGGTGTCGGCAAAGCCGGCCGTGTCGCCTTTCTCGAGCGCCCGGCGAATGGCGCTGTCGCTCATGTTCAGGCGCTTGCCGAGCGTGCGCACCGCCAGCTCGGTCGAGCCGGGCTTGTCGCTGCCGAAATCGATCAGGTCGCCGTCCAGCGCCAGCGGAATCGCGCTCGCCCGGCTGACCGCGTTTTGGAACGCCGCGTTGCGGCTGGCGTACCAGCCGGCGTTGAAGTCAGCAAAGCGATAAATCGGCCGGCTGTAATCGACCGGATACCCCAGCAAATGCATAATGCCGAAGTACATGCCACCGCGCCGGCTGAAGACTTCGCGGCGAATCGAACCGTCGATCGTATAAGGGTACCCTTTGGCGTGCGCCTCGGCGAAGGCGACGCTCACCTGCATCGGGCCGCCGGTATGTACCGGGTTTAAATGCCCGAACAGCTTCTGCCCCATCGGCACGCGGTCGATCATGTCATCGAAGATATCGCTCAGATCCTTCTCGGTACGCACCTTATCCAACCGCTCGCTGTAGCTCTTCCCGTTCGACGACGAGATCTTCAACGCGGTGTGCACCAAAAAGTTCGGGATGTGCATCTGATCGGCACGGCGATCGATCTCCTTCCAGGCGATCTTCGGCAGCCCCGGCACCTGCGGGTTGGCCTGGAACGTCGACTCCTGTTCGGTCACCGCCAGCACCGAACACAGGTTCTCATCGCTCGGCTCGATGCCCTGCGCGGCGAAGGCGGCGGTAATATCGGTAGCCCAGCCCTGACGATCGCCGGCGTTGGCCGGGATCAGCGTCATCAGTCGGGCTTTGACGTCGGCGGGGCGCGCCGCCGGCGCCGTGGTGGGGGTTTTACTGGTACAGCCCGCCAGCGCCAGCAGCGCGGCCAGGCTCAGCCAACGGAAGGGCGTCGGGTGAAATAAACGAGGTATCGGCATCTTTTCCCTGAACGTGATGACATGAACAGCACTGAAATTAGCCCAGCCGCCGCGCACAATCCAGTATAAAGATATCGCCGCGCCTTCCCGTCAGGCCGCTATGTTCAAACGCCTCATAAAGATGTATTTTATATACATCATATAAATCACTTTGCTTGCCCAGCCAGAGGAGCCCCTTATGGAGCAGCAGCTGCTTTGCTATAAAACCCTGCCGGAATGGAACAGCGACACGCTGCCGGAAGCCTTCCGCCAGCGCCACAACACCCAGAGCGGCACCTGGGCGAAGCTCACCGTCCTGAGCGGCAGCCTGACGTTCGCCATGATGACCGAAGACGGCGCCACCACCGAGACCTGGCAGTTCAGCCCCGAAAGCCAGCCGCCGTTTATCGCACCGCAGCAGTGGCATCGCATCGTTTCCTTCTCGGACGACATGACCTGCCGGCTGGCGTTTTACTGCACGCCGGAAGATTACTACCACAAGAAATACGAACTGACGCGCACCCACTCTGAAGTGATCGAGGCGGCGGCGCGCATCGCGCCGGGCAAGGCGCTGGATCTGGGCTGCGGCGGCGGCCGCAATTCGCTCTATCTCAATCTGAAAGGTTTCGACGTCACCGCCTGGGACAAGCACGCGCCGTCGATAGACCGCCTCAATCAGATCATCGATGCCGAGCAGCTGACCCGCCTGAGCGCCAGCGTGCAAGATCTCAATACCCACCGCTTCAGCGGCGAATACGACTTCATCCTGTCCACCGTGGTGATGATGTTCCTCGAACGCCAGCAAATTCCGTCTATCGTGCAAAACATGCAGGACAGCACCGTGCGCGGCGGCCATAACCTGATCGTGGCGGCGATGGATACCGAGGATTATCCCTGCCCGCTGCCGTTCCCGTTCACCTTCAGCCCGGGTGAGCTGAAGCATTATTATCGCGACTGGGAGATCCTCAAATACAACGAAGACGTCGGCCAACTGCACAAGACCGACGCCGCCGGCAACCGCATCTCGCTGCGCTTCGCCACCCTGCTGGCGCGCAAGCTATAGCGCGTCGTGAAAGATCACCCCCAGCGTGTGGCGTTGGCCGGCGCGTATCCGGCTGACGCCGTGGCGCAGATTGACCCGATAGTAGCCTTTCACTCCCGCCACCGGCCGGTGATGCACCGCGAACACTACCGCGTCGCCCTGCTGCAGCGGCACCACCTCAGGCCGGCTCTGCATCCGCGGCCGCTGTTCGGTCAACACGAATTCGCCGCCGGTGAAGTCCCGTTCAGGGGCGGAGAGTAAAAACGCCACCTGCAGCGGAAACACCCGCTCGCCGTACAGATCCTGATGCAGGCAGTTGTAATCCCCCGCTTCGTAACGCAACAGCAGCGGCGTCGGCCGCCGTTGGCCGGCCCGGTGGCATTCGGCCAGGTAGGCCTCGTGTTCGGCGGGATAGCGCGCCGTCAAGCCCAATAAGGTATTCCAGCGGTTGGCCACCGGCGCCAGCCGTGCATACATCAGGCTGCGCACCTCGGCCACCGGTGGCGGCAGCGGATAGGCGAAATACCGGTACTCGCCGCGGCCAAAACCGTGCCGCGCCATCACGACGCGGCTGCGGAAGTGCGCATCGTGCGGGTAGAGCGCCGCCAGCTCGCGGCACAGGTCTTGGCTGAGCACGCCTGGCAACCGCGCGCAGCCCTGCGCATCGAGTTCGCGTTCAATCGCCGCCCAGTCCAATTCGGCCAGCCGCGCCGCCAGCGGGCCGCTCATCGCTGCGCCTCTTTTTCCAGCAAGGCTTGCTTGCGCTCGACGCCCCAGCGATAGCCGGACAGGGCGCCGTCGTTGCGCACCACCCGGTGACAGGGGATCGCCACCGCCAGCACGTTGGCGGCGCAGGCGCCGGCCACCGCGCGCACCGCTTTGGGCGCGCCGATGCGCCGGGCGATATCGGCATAGCTGACGGTTTCGCCGACCGGTATCGCCCGCAGCGCCTGCCAAACCCGCTGTTGAAACGCGGTGCCGCGAATATCCAGCGGCAGCACCAGCCCATTTTCCGGCGCTTCAATCAACCCCACCACCTGCGCCATCAGCGCTTCATACTGCGCATCGCCGCCGATCAGCTCGGCATTAGGGAACTTGTCCTGCAGATCCTGCACCAACCGCTGCGCATCGTCCCCCAGCAGAATGGCGCAGATGCCCACCTCGCTCTGCGCCGCCAGGATCTCACCCAGCGAACAGCGCCCGACGGCGAAATGGATGCGCATGCCTTTGCCGCCCGACCGGTAGGCCTTCGGCGTCATGCCCAGTGCGGCGTTGGCTTGCTGATAGAAGCGGCCGTTGGCGCCATAACCGGCGTCGAAGATCGCGTCGGTCACCGTCTCCTGCTGCGTAAGACCGGTGCGCAGCCGTTGGCTGCGCTGCGCGTCGGCATAGCCTTTCGGCGTCAGGCCGGTGATCGCTTTGAACAGCCGGTGGAAATGGTATTGGCTCAACCCGACGTGGCGCGCCAGCGTCTGCAGCGACGGCGCTTTCTCCGCCCGTTCGATGTAGCGGCAGGCCTCGGCTATCTGCCGCGCATGCTGCTCCGTCAACGGCGTCAGCCCCTGGCGGCAGCGTTTGCAGGGCCGATAACCCGCCGCTTCCGCCTGTTCGGCGTCGTCGAACAGCTCCACGTTTTGCCGGTTCGGCTGGCGTGATGGGCAAGAAGGTGAGCAATACACGCCGGTGGTTTTCACCGCGTAGATAAAGCGGCCGTCGGCGTGCTTGTCGCGGCTGACGATCGCCAGCCAGCGCGGATCGGCGCTGTCGATTACGTTTTTCATCATCCGTTCCTCACTGCGGTTTCGATGTTAACCAGCATAGTGACGGGCCGTTGGCGAAACACGCCGACTCTTGCTTTTTAATTCGGCGCCGACGTTTTCAACAATGTTTCGACAATTTTTAACCAACAACATGAAGTTTATTACGTTGCCAACCCGGTTGCACAGCGTTAGGATCGCGGCCGGCCACGGGCGTGGCCAGTGTTTTTGCCTGTTAGTTGCGCGCATGGAGAGGTTATTGTGTTAGAGAGTTTTGGCGTCCTGAATTTATGGACCTATTTGGCCGGGGTGGTCTTTATTATCATTCTGCCGGGGCCGAATACGCTGTACGTACTGAAAACCGGCGTATCGCGCGGCGTGCGCGCCGGCTACACCGCAGCGCTCGGCGTGTTCATCGGCGATGCGATCCTGATCTTCTGCGCCTATATCGGCGTGGCTTCGCTGATCCGCACCACGCCGTTCCTGTTTACCCTGGTGCGTTTTCTCGGCGCGATTTACCTGCTGTTCCTCGGCGCAAAAATCCTCTACGCCACCTTCGTGCAGAAGGCGCAGGCGCAACAGCAGCAGATTGAAGGCGGCCACAGCATTCTGCGCAAGTCGCTGACGCTGAGCCTGACCAACCCGAAAGCTATCCTGTTTTACGTGTCGTTCTTCGTGCAGTTCATCGATTTCAACTACGCGCACACCGGGCTGTCGTTCACCATTCTGGCGCTGATCCTCGAAGCCGTCAGCTTTATCTACATGAGCACGCTGATCTTCTCCGGCGCGATGCTGGCGCATTTCTTCAATCACAAGAAAGGCTTGGCGAAGCTCGGCAACGGCCTGATCGGCCTGCTGTTCCTCGGCTTCGCCACCCGTCTGGCAACCCTGAGTTCGTGATCCCTCCCGGCCGGCGCCCGCCGGCCGCGGTTTACTCGTTCGTCACGGCAAAATGACACGCAGGGCAAACCGAATGTCAGGCAGACCAAAGCCGCCGCTTTCCCGCTGATCTAGACTTGCAGGGTTAACGATAACCTGATGAGCCTGATCGGAGGATGTATGTCTGACAATACCGTAGCCGTGCTGGATAGCGTGTCGCGTTTTCTCGATCGTCAGCATGGGCTGTACATCGACGGCCAGTGGCGCGCGTCCGCCGCGGAAGGCCGCCTGGCGGTGTATAACCCCGCCAATGGGCAGCAGATCGCCACCACCGCCGACGCCAACGAACACGACGTCGCGCTGGCGGTGCAGTCCGCCCACAAAGCCTTCAGCGAAGGCGTCTGGGCGCAGCGCCTGCCGGTAGAGCGCGAACGCATCCTGCTGCGCTACGCCGATTTGGTGGAGCAACACGCCGAGGAGCTGGCGCAGCTGGAAACCCTGGAGCAGGGCAAGTCCATCAACATCGCCCGCGCCTTCGAAGTCGGCAGCACCCTGAACTGGATGCGCTACACCGCCGGTCTGGCGACCAAAATCACCGGCCAGACGCTGGACGTCTCCATTCCGATGCCGCCGGGCGCCAAATATCAGGTTTATACCCGTAAAGAGCCGATTGGCGTGGTCGCCGGCATCGTGCCCTGGAACTTCCCGCTGATGATCGGCATGTGGAAAGTGATGCCGGCGCTGGCGGCAGGCTGCTCCATCGTCATCAAGCCGTCGGAAACCACCCCGCTCACCCTGCTGCGCATGGCCGAACTGGCGAGCGAAGCCGGCGTGCCGCCGGGCGTGTTCAACGTGGTCACTGGCCGCGGCACCCTGTGCGGCAAGGCGCTGACCGAACATCCGCTGATCGCCAAAGTCAGCTTTACCGGCTCCACGCCGGTGGGCAAAAGCATCGCGCGCGCGGCGGCGGATCGCCTGACCCGGGTGACGCTGGAGATGGGCGGCAAAAACCCGGCCATCGTGCTGAAAGACGCCGATCCGCAGCAGGTGATCGAAGGCCTGATGCTCGGCAGCTTCCTCAACCAGGGGCAGGTGTGCGCCGCCAGTTCGCGGATTTATATCGAAGCGCCGATTTATGACCAACTGGTGGCCGGTTTCGAACAGGCGGTGAAATCGCTGTCGGTCGGGCCTGGCATGGACACCGGCGCGCAAATCAACCCGCTGGTGTCGCTCGCGCACCGCAACAAGGTGGCGGCCTACCTGGACGATGCCCGGGCGAAAAACGCCGAGCTTATCGGCGGCGCGGCCGGGCCGGATGCCAACGGCTTCTACATCCCGCCAACGCTGGTGATCAATCCGGACGACAGGCTGAACCTGACGCGCGAGGAAGTGTTCGGCCCGGTGGTTAACCTGATTCGGGTAGCGAGCGCCGAAGAGGCATTGAGCAAGGCCAACGACACCGACTTCGGGCTGACCGCCAGCCTGTGGACCACCAGCCTGCAGAAAGCGATGGCGCTGACGCCGCGCATCCAGGCCGGCACCGTGTGGGTCAACACCCATACGCTGATCGACCCGAACATGCCGTTCGGCGGGTTCAAACAGTCGGGCAGCGGCCGTGACTTCGGCCCGGATTGGCTGGATGCCTACACCGAAACCAAATCGGTCTGCATCCGCTATTGAGTGAGGCGGCGCGGGCCTGGCCCGCGCCCTGACTTATTGATATTGCCGGCGGTACTCGCTCGGCGACATGCCGAAACGCTGCTTGAAAGCGGTCGAGAAATGGCTGTGATCGGCGAAACCCCAGTCGAGGCCGACTCCGGCCAGCTTTTCCTGCCCGGCGGCACTGCGCAGCGCCTGCGCGCACAGATCCAGCCGGCGATTTCTGATGTACTGCGCCACCACCAGCCCCTGGCGGGCGAACAGCCGATACAGGCTGCGCAGCGACACCCCCAACTCGGCCGCCACCCATTCCGGGCGCAGCTGCGCCGACTGAATATGCCTGTCAATCAACGCCAGCGCCTTGTCGAAAACCGGCTGTTGCCCCTCCGGGCGCGCCTGTTCGAGCGCCAGCGCCGGGCGCAGCAGCGCCGCCAGCGCATTCAGCACCGCTTCGCTTTCCGCCGCGGCGAGCTGAGGATCCTGCATGCTGCTCAGCACCAGCTGGCGGCTGAGGCGCACCGCGCTGAGCTCTGCTCCGAGACGCTGGGCACAAGGCGGCGGCACCGGCAGGCAGCCGCGCGGCAACAGCAGTGAGATTTGGCGTGAATCGCGCTGGAAGGTGAAGCTGCTGGGCCGTGAGGCGTCGATCAGCGTGATGTCGCCGGGAGAGAGCACCGTCTGGCTCTCGCCCTGTTCCATCAACGCGCTGCCGCGCAGCTGGAAGACGGTAAAAAAGTGCGCGCCGTCGCTGCGGGCGATCTCGCGCGACGTGCGGTACAGCCGGGCCTGAGACACGTCGACCACGCTCAGGCGCAGCGCATGGGCGCGGAATTCCTGCATCGCCCCGCTGAAGCCCGGCCCCAGCGTTTTCGCGCAGAATCGGCCGCAGGCGGTGTTGATTTTCCCCAGCCACTCTTCGAAGCCGACGTCCCGGAGCGTTGCCAATGCCGTCATGATCTCTCCCTTCAAACAGCAGCGGTGCTGCGCCGTTGAACAGAAAAACACCATAACAATCCGTTAACACACAATCAATGGCGAGCGGGGGATTTGGCGCCGCGATCACAGTTCACCCGGCGCCCGTCATCAATCCGCCACGAAACCGTCATCTCATCGTCACAGGCCTCGCCAAAGATACAGACTGCTCCCCTTTCACTTTGACACCCTGGACATGACCCGATGAAATCGTTGCAGAAATCCGTTTTAGCGCTGTGTTTGTTTACCACCAGCGCCCTGGCCGCGTTCCACGCGCAGGCGGCAGAGGAAGCCCAACCGTTCACCACCGCGCAGCAGGTGGATCTGACCCACATCCTGCCGCCGCCACCGGCCAACGACTCGGCGCAGACCCAGCGCGAACTGCGGGAAGTGCTCGACATGCAGCAGAAACGCACGCCGGAAATGGCCAGCCAGGCCAAGGCGGATGCGGAAGAGAACGTCTGGGTGTACAGCAACGTGATGGGGCCGAAGTTCAACGCCAAAGCGTTGCCGGCCGTGAGCGCCTTCTTCGATCGCATCGTCGCCACCGAAGCGGCGGTGGTGGATCCGGCGAAAGATTTCTGGAAGCGCCCACGCCCGCATATGCTGGACAGCCGCATCGAGCCGATCGTCAAGCGCTCCAGCTCCGGCTCCTGGCCTTCCGGCCACACCACGCTGGGCACGCTGATGGGCATCACCCTGGCCAATATGGTGCCGGAAAAGCGCGCCGCCATTATGACCCGCGCCTGGCAATACGGTGACAACCGAGTGGTGGCAGGGATCCACTACCCTTCCGATATCGAGATGGGCCGCATCGCCGGCAGCGTGATCAGCCAGCAGCTTTCACAGCAGCAGGATTTCCAGCAGCAGTACCGGCAGGCGCGCGACGAGCTGCGTCTGGCGCTGGATTTGCCTGCGAAAAAATAGGCCCGGCGGCTAACACCGGGCCCTGACGGCCCGGTTTAAGGCTGCTTGTCCAACAGGTAACGCACCACCGCCGCGTACTCTTTGGCGTAGCCTTCGACGCTGGTGCTGGCCATGCCGGCATTGTCTATCTTGTATTTGCCTGCCACGTAGAACGATGGGGTGCCGCGCACCTCGAACGCTTTCACCGCTTCGTTCTGCTTGGCGATCAATCCTTTGACCAGCAGGCTGTGACGCGCGTTTTCATAGGTAGCGGCATCGATGCCGGCAGCCGTGAACACCCGCTGAATATCTTCGGCGCCGTTGACGGCGCGCTGTTTCTGCACCGCGTCGAACATCGCCCCTTCAATCTTGTCTTCCACGCCCAGCACCGTCGCCACCGCCCAGGCTTCGGTCAGCTCATTGCCCAGTTTACCCATCAGGCTGACGTGATATTTGGTGACTTTCTCACCGGCGGGCAGCGCCTGAGCAACGGTACTGCCTACGCGGTAGGTTTCGGCGAACTGATAGCAAGGGCCGCAGTAGAAGGAGAAAAATTCCACCACCGCCGGCGCGGCGGCCACCGGCTCATCCAGCCGGGTGTATTGCTCGCCCGCACGGTAATCCGCGGCCTGAACCGCGGGCAACGCCAACATCAATACGACGGCGGCGGCGAACGAACGTTTAACTTTTGCCAACATAAACACTCCTGGTTTCGATTATGAACATCGTCCTTAGCGGCGGTTTTTATAATCAAATAACCGGCAGAAGGCCAGTTTTTATTACCTTCTGTTTATGTGGGATTCAGTCAGCGCCCTTCGTAGCCGTCCCAATAGGCACCTACCGCTTCCTGCGACAGCACCTGGCGACGCTTAGGATTGTCGGAGCCGCTGTAGGCGCGATTGATGAAAATGGTCTTGTGTTCCATGTTCTGCTGGAATTCCGGGCTGGCCAGATAGTCGGCCTTTTTCTGCGCCTCGCTGCGCGCTACGCCCGCCGCGCGATCCTTTTTCCCCTGCTGGTAGAACTGTTCGAACATCGGCACGGCGTTTTTAATGCTGCCGTTCACATCGGTGCGGAATTGCGGATCGAAGTCGTCGCGCGTTTGATAAACGTAATGCTTGGCGTGCAGCTCGGCGCTGCTGAGGTGGTGGGTGCAGGCGCTGAGCGCCAACAGCGGCAACAACAGCGCCGCGCTTTTCAGTTTTTTCATGTCGTCTGTCCCTGTCAGTGAGGAAGGTCCTTTAGCGCCAAGAGCATAGCGCCGGCCCCCGGTGAACGTCAAACGACAAAAAAAATCGCATCATATTGTTTTATATTAATATTATATACATTGATTGGTATTCATTGCCCGAAACACTATGCTTTAACAGACAGGGTAAACACTCACCGACAGCGAGGCGGCCAATGAAACCGATCGACAAAAACGTGGGGGAGTACGACCTCACGGCGGAAAAAAAAGCGGGCATGATCACCGGCACTATCCGCGGTGAACTGCCGGACAGCGACGCCAACCTGCCGCTGGTGCCCTTCTCCGGCACCTTCGCCGGCCCGAGCGTGGCCGACGCCATCGCCGATATCCAGCAACAGTTCCCCGACATCGAACCGGCGATTATCGACGACTTGCGCGAGGAACTGCTGAAGGCCGGGTTCTAAATCGGATCGCGGTGCCGCACGAACGGGCTGTAGACCGGCGCGCCGGGCTTCAGCGCCAGATCGGCGTCAAAATCGTCATTGCGGTTGAACGGTACCGCCGGCCAAGCGGCAAGATCGCTTAAGCCTTCCCGATACGCCTGCGTCACCTGCGCCAAAGCGGCGTTCTGCGCCCGCAGCTCCTCGCCCGCCAATCCGCCGCGCACGCCATAGACCAGGAACGGCTCCAGCACGCTAAAGCCGATATAGTGCAGCGCATGCATGATCGGCCACAGCATCAGCCGCATATCGCCGTCGCGCCCGTCCGGCGCGCAGGCCTGAGCGGAAGCGCCGGCGGTAACGGTCAGCAGCGCCCGTTTGCCGCTCATCACGCCGTTCTCATGGCGGTGGCGGCTGTCGTACACCCCGCCGTAAACGAACACCCGATCCATCCAGCCTTTGAGGATGGCCGGCGCGCCGAACCACCAGAAAGGGAACTGCAGCACCAGCGTATCCGCCCAGCGCAGCAGCTCGATATGCCGCCGGATCTCCGCCGGCAGCGCCTGGATCGTCCAGTGATGGCGCTGCTCCTGCATAGCATCGAACCTGTCCGCCTGCTTTCTGCTGGGGTAATGGCCGGCGCCTTCGCGCGGATCAAACCCCTCCTGATACAGATCGACCGTCTTCACCTGGTGCCCCTGCGCCAGCCAGGCCTGCCGCGCCTGTTCGGCCAAATGGGCATTGAAAGAATGTGGCTCGGGGTGAGCCAGCACAATCAGCACGTTCATCCTGTTTCTCCCGCGGTAAGGTGGTGCTGCTATGCTGTGGCTTTATCGCATCCTTGGCAATTACGCACCTGAAGGTAACCCCCCATGGCCTATCCCGGCGACGTCTATTCGAGTAAATGCTCCGCGCGCGATGCGCTGGCGCTGATTTCCGGCAAGTGGGTGATGCTGATCCTGCCCGCGCTGGCGCAGCGGCCGATGCGCAACGGCGAGCTGCTGCGCCGCATCGACGGCATTTCACAGAAGGTGCTGACGCAAACGCTGCGCCAGCTGGAACGCAACGGGCTGCTCGAACGGCTGGATTTAAGTGAAAAGAATCAGGCGCATGTGGAATACCGGCTCAGCGCCGTCGCCTGCTCGCTGGTCGAGACGCTGACGGCGCTGGACCGATGGGCGGAATACCATTTCCCCGAGCTGGACGCCGCCCGCGAGCGCTATGATGCCGACCGCAAGCGCGCGGCCGATTAAAGCGGTTTGGCCCGCAGCGTCTCGCCGCTGCGCACGAAGTTGCCGGCCCCCAGATGATGAATCGTATGCAGATCCGCATTGGCGGCGGTGAAGTTCCAGCGCCCCTGCTGGAACACCCGCTCGTCCGCCGCCGCGCTCAGCACCTCGCCGAAGCAGGTGTCGTATTTTTCCTGCGCGCCGCTTTCCGGCAATAAGCGGCACTCCAGCCACGCCACGCAGCCCTGTTCGATCAGCGGCACCTGCAGGGTGGCGCTCGGCACCGCGGCGATGTGGAAGCGGGCGAACTTGTCGTCATCCAATCCGGACACGCTGCCGACCGCGTAGGTGGCGTCGATGAACATGGCCGCCGGTACGCAAATGCCGAATACGCCGCTCTCCTCGATCATTTGCCGGCTGTGCGCCCCTTTGTCCACCACGATGGCGATGCGCGGCGGGCTGAACTCCACCGGCATCGACCAGGCGGCGGCCATCACGTTGCGTTTGGCGCCGTCGCGGCTGCGGCTGGTGATCAATACCGTCGGGCCGTGGTTCAGCAGGCGGCTGGCGTGTTCGAGGGCGACAGGGCGAAAGTGGCTCATCGGGAAATCCTTGCGAGTGACTGATTGCCCAGCAGTGTAGATCTGCGCTGTGGCGGCAGGCAACGCAAGGCGCACAGAATGCGCAGCTGAGGCGCTTGTTTCCCGTCGCGCCATCCGTTATCTATAGTTAAATCAATTCGCCGCTAACGGCTCCCCCCACCTGAGGATCTTGCCTTGACGTTTTCAAAACACCCTATCGCCGCGCTGGCGCTGGCAAGCGCCGGCCTGCTGTCGGCGGGCAGCGCGCTGGCCGCTTCCGATGCGCTGGTGTACTGCACCGTCGCCTCGCCGGAATCGTTCAACCCGCAGCTCTCCAGCTCCGGGCCGACTTTTATCGCCACCTCGCAGGTGCTGTACAACCGCTTGGTAACGCTGCGCGAAAGCGATAAAACCCCCGCCCCTTCGCTGGCCACCGAGTGGAGCGTCAGCCCGGACGGCAAGACCTACACCTTCACCCTGCGCCAGGGCGTAAAATTCAACAGCAACAAATATTTCACCCCAACGCGCGACTTCAACGCCGAAGATGTGGTGTTCACCGTGATGCGGCAGAAGGATCCCGCTAACCCGTATCACAAGGTCTCCGGCGGCAACTATGAATACTTCACCGACATGGGCCTGGATAAACTGATCGCCAAGGTGGAAGCGGTGGACGAGCATCACGTACGCTTCACGCTGAGCCAGCCCAACGCCGCCTTCGTCGCCGACTGGGCGATGGATTTCGCCTCAATCCTGTCCGCCGAATACGCCGACGCCATGCTGAAAAAGGGCACGCCGGAATACGTCGACAACTGGCCGATCGGCACCGGGCCGTTCGCGCTGCAGCAGTACAAGCAAGATTCGCTGATCCGCTACATCGCCAACCCGCACTACTGGCAGGGCGAAGTGGCCAGCAAGCATCTGATCTTCTCGATTACGCCGGATCCGCAAACCCGGCTGGCCAAGCTGAAGACCAACGAATGCCAGATCATCCCCGCGCCGCTGCCGGAACAGTTCGCCGCCATCAAGGCCGACGGCAACCTGCAGCTGCACGACATCACCGGGCTGAACGTCGGCTATCTGGCGTTCAACACCCAGAAAAAACCGTTCGACAACCTGCTGGTGCGCCAGGCGCTGAGCTATGCAGTGGACAAGAAAGCGATCGTCGCCGCAGTGTTCAAAGACAGCGGCACGCCGGCCAACTCGCTGCTGCCGCCGGGCATGCTGGGCTACAACGATAAACTGCCGGAGTACGCCTACGATCCGCAGAAGGCGCGCGAGCTGCTGAAGCAGGCCGGGCTGGAGCAGGGCTTTGAGACCGACATCTGGTCGATGCCGGTACAGCGCCCCTACAACCCGAACTCGAAGCGCATCGCCGAGATGATCCAGAGCGACTGGGCGAAGGTGGGCGTGAAAGCCAAGATCGTCACCTGGGAGTGGGGCCAGTATCTGGCCGGGCTGCGCAAAGGCGAACAGCAGAGCGCGCTGTACGGTTGGGTGTCGGACAACGGCGATCCGGATAACTTCGCCACCCTGCTCGGCTGCGCCGGGGTGCAGAGCGGCGCCAACGTGGCGCGCTGGTGCGATAAGGATTACGACAGCCTGATCCAGCAGGCGATTCAGGAAAATCAGCCGCAGGCGCGCGCCAAGCTGTATCAACAGGCGCAGGTGATCTTCGCCAAACAGGCGCCGTGGCTGCCGCTGGCCACCGGCAAAGTGTTCTACGCCACCCGCAGCAACCTGAGCGGCTACGTGGTGGACGTGAACGGCAGCGACTTCGCCAAGGCCAAATTGAACTGATCCCAGGCGCCGCGGCGAGAGCTGCGGCGCTACCCGCCTCATCGCTTAATAAGCTGCCAGCCTCTGAACCTACCGCGCATTAACTTCACAACTTACGATGCCAGCTCCCTCCCCTGCCGCCAGGCATTTAATCCACTAAGTTCATAGCTTAATAAGCGGCGTAATCCCTGGCATTTTGCTTAAACTGCACGCAGGCGCTTTCCTCGCCTGTAACATTTCGTTACCATCGGCACACAGACCCTTTAACATCAAAAGGTAACCCGGTGCAGAACACCTACATGCCGTGGCAAATTCGCCTGCACTGGCTGGTGGCGATCCTGCTGGTCATCACCTGCGTCACCATCGAGCTGCGCGGCTTTGCCGAACCGGGCAGCGCCCCCTGGTACGTGCTGGTTGTCACCCACTTCAGCTGCGGCGTAACGGTGTTTGCGCTGATGATCGCCCGCCTGTTCCTGCGCTGGCGCCACCCTTCGCCCGCTATCGTGCCCAAACCGCCGAAGTGGCAAACCGGCCTGGCGCACCTGACGCACACCCTGATTTACCTGCTGCTGCTAACGCTGCCGGTACTGGGGGTGTACTCGCGCTATCTGGGCGGCAAGGAGTGGTATCTGTTCGGCCTGCCGATGCCGTTCGCCGACGTGGCGGATCGGCCGCAGGCGCGGATGATTATCGGCTGGCACAAAACGC
Source organism: Serratia sp. A07 (assembly GCF_058725505.1). Lineage (NCBI taxonomy): Bacteria > Pseudomonadati > Pseudomonadota > Gammaproteobacteria > Enterobacterales > Yersiniaceae > Serratia > Serratia sp. A07. The sequence continues at coordinate 45,196 of NZ_JBZXDO010000003.1, read as the reverse complement.
TGGCGTCGTTCGGCTACTGGCTGATCGGCCTGCATGCTGCCGCCGCGCTGTTCCACCACTATATCGTCAAGGACAATGCGCTGGTGCGCATGCTGCCACTGATGAAAAAGCGCTGACTACCCGGCGCCAGGGATGAATTTTCGGGCCACGCCCGCTGACAGGGAATGACATGCAAACCCAATTTTTTCATGTGACCGTCGAGCAATGCGCTAGCCAACAGACGGCGCCCGACAACCTGGTGAGGATCATCGCTTCCGGCCAGACGTTCTTTTTTTACCGTGACGACTTCAGCGACAGCGAAAATCTGCTGGCCAGGCTCGCCGCCGGCGATCGGGTGAAGATTGGCGCCCACCGCCTGCAAGACGGCAGCTATTGGCTGCACTGGCTGCTGCACGGCACGAAAGGCCGGCTGGAGCCAGACAGAACGCTGAAATACAAGCTGAAATACTTCGCCCTGCTGGTGCTGGGCGCGGCGCTCACCGGCGGTTTCCCGGCGGCCTTTTTCATCATGGACCGGGAAGATTCCTGGCTGACTATTGTCCTGTTCTTTATCGCCATCATCGCCGGCCTTATCGGCATCGGCCTGGTGCTGTTCGTCGGTTCGGAGCTCCTGCTGATCGCGCACCGCGGCCGCAGGCGCCTGCTCAGGGCGCTGGATCGCGTGCTGCTGGGGCAAGACGTCACGCCGCCCGGCTCACTCAGCCTGAAAATTTCCGGCATCAAATACCGGGCCGTCCGTGCAGACGCAACGCCAGTGCCCACAACGCAACAAACCGAGTTCCCCCTCCCTGACGGCGTCGAGGCCTCCGGCATCGAGACGGTCAACGCCCTGAGCTACGAACTCCTCCACTATGAGATCCCGCGGCAGGTGCAGTATTTGGACACTTATGCGTGGCGCCAGAAGGAGACGCACTTCGCGTTGACGACCCGCGCGCTCAACGTCCCCAATACCAAACTGCATCCGGTATTTCGTCGGCAACATCCGCTTTTCATCGCCAAAGGCGATTCGCTGCAGGTGCTGTATTGCGAGAACGACACCGTCCCCGAGCTGCCTACGGTGCGTGGGATCATCAATCACCGCGATCGCCAGACCTATCTCATCGGCGGCAGCCGCTACTTCACCGAAGCCGGCCTTAACCTGAGCGCGCGCGTCGTCTTCATCCTCGGCGCGATCATGATGTGTTTGATGCTCGGCCTGATCGTGTGGGATAACGCCGATACCCCAGCGGGCGTTTACCTGGATGCCTGGACCCTGAAGCGCCTCGGCAGTGAATTGCCGCCGATTCTGCTGCTGCTGATGCTGATGATCAGCGGCCTGGCGCTGCTGATCGAGGGCTTCGCCCAGATCTGTCGCCTCTACGCTTTTGAGCAGCACCGCACGTTTAAGACGTTCAAATACCTGCGCAATCTGCGCCGCAGGCTATGGCGGCAGGAGCAGGTGACGGAGCTGAAATGATGACGTTAGCGCTTTATAAAAGACCCCTTATTATCCTGACGCTGTTTTTGGCCAGCGCGCTGGGCGTCTATTTTCTCGCCCCTGAACAACGCTATGCGCAGTGGCAATGGACTCAGAGCGACGAGGCCTTGCCGACGATAGCCCGTTACGATCTCATCCACAGCTACCCGGCGCAGGACGGCGCTCTGCTGCTCATCAGCAAAAGGAGCGAACGCGGGGCTTACAATAGCTTTTACGGCTGGGCGGCCAACTACCTCAGCCAGGTGTTATTCACCGGCCCGAAGGGGCTGCAGATGCTGGGGCAACTCGACGAGTTGATCTACGATGCGGTTTGCGTCGAGCAGGAGTGCGTGCTTTTTCTGTCCAAGGGACGCAGGCTGGTCGATGTGCAACGGGGCACCATCGGGCCACTGATCCCCTGGCCGGAGGGTGACGACAACCTGCCTTCCTTTATCGGCGGCAAACTGGTGGCGCAGCCGGGGAAACGCGCGCTGTATTTCATCAGCAACGAAGGCGTATTCTACAGCCCGGACTTTGGCGCCCATTGGCGGCAAACGCTGGACCTGCCGGCACAGTTGGAAGCGCGGCAGCTGCTGGGCTTTGAGCGCGGCGAGGAGGACTCACCGACGGCTAACGCCTCCGGTAAGCGCAAATCCATGCCCGAGATCTTTACCGCCGTTGATGGCGATCGCGTGCTGTTTTGGATGAACCCGGTGCTCGGTTCCGGCGCCTTGCACATCGCCGTTAACGGCAAAACCGGCGAGGTGGCCGAACCGCATTGGCTCGCGGTGCGCGTCAAGGAAAGCGCGCAGGCTCCGGATGGCGGCATCTACCTGATCGCGCAAACGCTGGACAGAGGGCTATATCAGATCCTGCGCTATCAGTCCGACGGCCGGCTACAGGTGATGCTGGAGACCGGTTACAAGTCGCTGTATCAGCTGTGGGCCGGCAACAAAACGCTGGTCGCCCAAACGGATAACGGCGATGCGCGCCTTTCGCTGATTTTCGATCTGCGCTCATCCGACGTGCGCTACCGCCAGCCGTTGGAGTATAGATACAACGGGCGCGACGACGCACGTCAGACCGTGATCGAACCGGAAAGCCACTATGGCGATGACGGGAAGACCCCGCCACTGCCCTACTTCGTTCGCTATCGTTCCACCACGCCGTGAACATGAGGAACCTGCCATGCTGCTAGGTTATGGCGCCGGCGCCGCAGGATTGCTGGCGCTGTTGTTGGCCCTGCTGCTCACCGGTATCCTGCTCACCTGGTGGGGCTGGCGCTACATCGCCGCCCGCTGCGGCCGACCGCGACCGCCGCTCTCCTGGGGCGGCTATCTGCTGGCCTCGGCGCTGGCGGTCTACCCGGTGGCGTGCGCGCTGATGCTGATCGGCATGGCCATCCAGGACATCAAGAGCCAGCGGGCGGAAGAACGCTGGAATCAACGCAGCTACCTGACGCTCGACGAGGCAAAACCGTTTGGTGAAATCACGCTGCCGAAGGGAAGCTGGGTAAATCGCCAGGAGCCACGCCTGCCCGGCACCGAAGACAGCCCCATCACGATGGACGGCGTGACCGCCGTGCGTTTTCCTCAGCCGCAGAGCGTGGCCGGCGTGCCGATCATCGCCTTTGAGGTTTTACCGCCGGTGATGGAGCTGGCGAGCGCGCACACCTTTACCCGCCCGAGCGGCCAAAGGGTGCGCTGCGAAGCCGGTTTGCTGGTCACCTTCTTGTTGCCGCCGGATCGGCCGGCTCCGCAATGGGAGGAGTGGCAGGCCGGGCTGCCTGCGGCAGCGTTTCGGCCCAGCAGTTGGGCCTTTAGGGAGTGCTTCTCCGGCAGCCCGATCGCCGTACTGACCTTGCACAACGGCGAAGTCAGGGTGCTGCCCTAAGCCTTACGCCGTGGCGTTGGGCAAGCGCACGGTCACGCGGTTATTGGCCGTGGGCAGCTGCAGCGGCGCTTCCTGCCAGCTCACCGCGATAACCAAGACCGGCGGCGCCGCTACGCGCGGCGCACGCCCGTCGGGCCCCACGCCGTAGGCATCCCATTCAATCACGAACACCCCGCCGTCTTGCGGCTCGACCCGCTCGACGAAAAAAGTGGTGTCCGAACCGCGCCCGCCCGCCGGTTTGTGCGCGTGAGAGAGCAAGCTGAACCACTCGCCGGCGAAGTGCAGATGGTACAGACCATCGACGATATGCTCACCGTGGAACTGGCAGCCGCCGACGCTCAAGCCGTCGCCCGCCGGGGATTCCGCCACGCGATCGAGATCGCGCACGAAGAGATTGGTCGGCCTGTGATCCAGCAACAGCTCATAAGGCGGCGCATGCAGCAACGCGGTAGGATCGTCCGCATGGCGCAAATCCGTCGGCAACATCGAGCGCGCCGCCAGCGCCCGCCCGCTGGATAAGGCGATCGCCAGACGATCCGCCGGATCCTCAGTCCACTGAGGCACCCACAGACCGCGCAGCTGACGCAGCGGCGTAGCCTCCGCCTGCCGACACCTCGCCCGCAGCCGCGCCAGCGCCTCAGCGGAACCGGCGGCCAACGCGTCCTGCTCGCCATCGGTCAATGCAGGCAGCGCGTACACCACTCGGGCGGCAGGCTCGTACACCGTCAGCCCCTCACCCTCGCGGCTGCGGGTCGGGATCAGGCGCAGCTTGCCGCCGTCCACGTCCTGCGGCGCGGCACAGGCGCTATGCACAATCGCCCCGTCACGCAGCAGCAGCGTCCAAAAATTGGGGCCGCCCATGCCCAGCTCCCCCACGCCGCCAATCTGCCGATCGCTGTCGCCGGCGTGCGCCATCTCAATCGGCTGCGAGCGCCAGTCGGTCTTGCGCCATTCTGCCGCCTCTGCGGGGTCTTGCGCGCTTTTAGCGGCGTACTTCGCCCATTGCAGCACGGCAAACAGCGCGATGCACAGCACGCCGAAAACCGGGTGATCCTGCCAAATCAACAACCAACCGACGATCAAAAGGGCCCAGGCGGCCATGGCGATATCCTTTTCCACGAGAAAACCGCCTGATTCTAGCTCAGGCGGTTAGCGGGGTTGAAAAATATCGCCATCAGGCCAGGCGCTATTTGCCCTTGGCCTGGAACAGCTGGTTCACCAAGGTCGTCGCCGGCATATCCAGCGCCCCGTACAGTTCACCGGCTTTGGCATCGCCATTATCCCCCAGCCACTCTACTCCCACCGTACCGTAATCCGTCGGGATCACTCCGGCCTGAATCAGCCGAGCCATTCCCGCTTCATGCTTGGACTGGTTGAAAGTGCCGGAGGCATCGATCACCACATAGGTGTCGTACCCCGCCACTTTGGCAGTGATCGCCGGGAACCCGGCACACACTTCCAGCGATACGCCGGCGATCACGATCTTTTTGCGGCCGGTGGCCTCGACCGCTTTGCGCACGTTTGCATCGTCCCAGGCGTTGACGCTGTGGCGATCGATAATTTTCACACCCGGCAACGCAGCCTTGAGCTCCGGAATGATCGGCCCGAACGGACCGTTGGCACCGGTCGACGTCACGACCACCGGGATCCCCATCACCTGGGCCGCTTTGGCGAGCGCCACGACGTTATGCTTCAGCGTCGCGCTGTCCATATCACGCACGCCGGTGATCAGGCCGATCTGATGGTCAACCAACAACAGTACCGAGTTGTTGCGATCCAACAGCTGCAAAGGGCCAGACGCCTGCTGCGTCTGAGTATGTGGCTGCGACGCAGCCGGCGCGGCGAAGGCCGGCTGCGCCGCCCCGGCCATCGCAATGGCCAAGGCCAACGTGCGGTAAAGGGTTTTCATGATGCTTATCCTCATTTCAACAATGGTGTGCCTGCAGGATAAAACCGCATCAATGAGGGTTAAATAGGCGACAATAGAAGCTATCATTGCAAAAATGATCACAATGAGGTGCGCGATGTCTGTTTTTCCGCTCGATCTCAACGCCATGTATTTTTTCACCCAGGTCGTTGAGCACAAAGGATTTACCGCTGCCGGCAAAGCGCTGGGTATCCCCACCTCTCGCCTGAGTCGCCAGGTGGCGCAATTGGAACGCCAACTCAACCTGCGGTTGCTGCAAAGAACCTCGCGGCGTCTCCAACTCACCGACGTCGGCCACGAGGTCTATCAGCACTGCGTCGCAATGATGCAGCAAGCGCATCAGGCCCAGCAGGCGGCCTTGCGCACGCTGGCGGAACCGAACGGTACCGTACGCTTCAGCGTGTCACCGCTGCTGGCGGACGAAGTGATCGCATCTATTTTGCCGACGTTCATGGCGCGCTTCCCCCGAGTGAACGTGGAAACGCACGTCACTGCCCGACGGGTAGATCTGTTGGAAGAAGGGCTGGACTTCACCCTCCGCGGACTTGGCATCGCCAACGAGGCCGCAGGGCTCATTCAACGGCGGCTCGGCACCGCCAAATGGCTGCTGGCCGCCAGCCCGGCATGGCTGGCGCGACACGGCGCCCCCGCAACGCCACAGCAGCTGAGCGATATGTCCTGCCTGCTTTACCCGCCACAGCAAGGCGCGCCGGGCTGGCGGCTCTACGGGCCGGAAAACGCCGTGATTAACGTGCCCTTCTCGCCCCGGTTAAGCAGCGATAATTTACAGGTCATCCTGCATGCCGCCCTTGATGGACAAGGCATTTGCGGTATCCCCTACTATGCCTGCCGCCAGGCGCTCGCGCGGGGGGATTTACAAGAGGTGCTCAGCGGGTGGCATCCACAAAATGGCGAGCTGGTGCTGCTTTACCCATCACGGCGTGGTATGCCACCGGCGGTAAAAGCGCTGATCGAATTTTTTTGCCGGGAAATACCGCCGCTGCTGGACGACCGCTAACCGCAGGTAAAGATGATTATTCCAAACAAAGTCAATAATAAGCCTGGCAATATATACGGAATGCACCTGACGTTATTTATGTAACTGCACGGATCACATAAATAACGCTTCACAGAGTGATTCCAACGTAAAGAAATAACTCTCTGCATATCAATGAAATACTTACAACCAGATTAAAAAATGAAAGATGAATGCAGAAAAAAACCGCAATAATTTGTGTATATTCTAAACATTGACTATGTTTAGACATACTATTTATATGCAGATAAAAACGCCAAATAAAAAAGAGAAAGGCGTCTAGCAAAGTTAAATCAACCCCGCTAGCCACGAGGGTAAAAACTATTTTATAGCAATATTCCGAGGGAATTTAATTTCCACGGAACGGGTAACCTTGCGTTTTATCAAACCAATAGGCTACACACCGCAATTAATATCATTATTAGTATTCCGGAGAGCGACAATGAAAATCGTTACAGGCATCATCCTTACCTCTGTAGCCGCCTTCAGCGGCGCGGCTTACGCGGCCGATGCGCAGCCTACCACCGGCAGCGCGGCGGTGACGCTGGAACACGTGCACGCCGTGATGGAAAACGGCAGCCCGGCGCCACAGCACGACGCCGCCTGCAAAAAAGAACTTTCCATGCCGGAATCGAAATATATGGGCATGAAGGTTAAAACCGATTACACCATTAACAGCAGCACCATGATGATGTCGGCCAAATCGATGTTCCCATCACCGGATTCCATGAAGCCCATGGAGCTGACGGTCGATCTCTCCGCGTTGGGCCTGGCGGATGTGTATGCCTTCGGCGCCTTTAAACCGGCCGCACTGCCGCAGGCCTATATTTATTTCACCATCGACAAGGATTTTAAAAATCCGGTCAGTACCTTTATGATCATCAACCAAGGCAAGCAATATAACTGCGTAATCTCCAGCTCGAATAAAATGATGAGCAAAGAGATGCGCGGCAAGATGATGATGAAAAAACAGTAGCGGAATGAAAAGCGGCGCTCCCCTTAACAGGAAGCGCCGCCAGAAAACGCGTTAAATCAGACCAGGATTGTATTTCTGGTTGAATTTCTCTTCCGACTGGAACAGATAAATAATGCCTTCGATAAAGCCGACAATCGCCGGGATCCCCGTCCAGCAGAACAGCAGGTAGAACAGCCCCCACCACTTCATGCCCAGGTAAACAATGAGCTTTCCAAACTGTGGGACGGGTATCACGACGCACATACCAAAGAGAACGTGTCAGGATACAGCAACAAGAAGTTCCGCCAGTACATCGATACTTACTGCGGCAATCCATCGAAATCATTTATAAAAAAAGCGACGCAAATAATAATCACATCTGGGAAGTAAAGGTGTGGGGAGACAATCAGGAAACACAAGAGTACTTGTATCTCCGCAAGGCGCTGGAAGACACCTACGAGAAATATCCCCCTCCCGCAAAGAGATAAATTAATCGTTGTCCTCTCTCCGGTTGGGGAGGGGATAACAAAGATCTTGTCGGCGTATCTCCCCTTGTTTTCGAACACACCAATAGAGTCCTCATTCTCACAGTTATGTATCCTTCTCCTTATACTGATCTTCTCCGCAAACAACGTGTGCGGCCGTCGTTCGGAATCGGACTGAGCACAAACATGATAACGCAGTGATTTTGCACAATGCAGAGTGTCTAATTACAGTGGGGTTGTGTCGAAAATAAAATACAAACTGGCCGTTGATGCGCTGACTGAAAAAGCTAAAGGCAGTGGGAATAGCCGCCTGGGCAAGGCGGCTGTGATATTCAGGGAATGATTAACTATCAGAAATGACCATTGCAATCTGCTGACAAGCCTTTATTTAGGCAAAAATCAACCATACTCCCCCAAGAAGGCCCACCGCCATTAGGATACATTACACTTGATGGCGTTCCGGGGGCCCAACATGTCCCGTTTGCATCGATATAAGTCCCGTTATCAACACCGCGTTGATCGACTACATTTGTGGATTCACGGTGACCATCAGTTACAAATCCGCCGCTTACTGATGCTAACATGTTACCTGTTAACTCTTTCATTAATAATTTCCTTATAAAAAATATTTTATTACTCACATCCATGCTTCAATACTGACGTGTATTCATCGTAAAATGAAACACGTCTTAACACATCACCTTTGAGTAAGGTAATTTTGTTTTTCTTGTATGGCAGAAAAAGAGGGTCCATTTCGCGATAAGATAGCTTGATTAGGCCGCAAGCAGCATATAGCTTGGCTTCTGGAGTGGCTTTTTCATCTTTTGCCAACCTAATAAAAATGTCTTTTGAGTTATTCTTATTCAGAATGGCGTTATATGCCATTTCACCGTCACTTATTTTACCAGCAAAGCCATTCATTCCAAGCGAAAAAAAAGATGTCTTTTTCAGTATTTCATACTCTGTGTTTTCAGCTGCCTTCAGAAAAGAAGAGTGTAATATCAAGAATGGAATAAGAAGTTTTAAAATTCGCATAGTAAGTTCCATTACCCTCGAGTTCCCTTTATTCATTACCTTAGCACTATAAACAAATCGGGTTCAAGAGGCAATGTTGAAAATATCATGCAGAGATAGGGTAATGCCTTCGTTGAACAGAGGGAGCAGCGTATGAATCCCTCTAAGGCTATTTTTCTGCATAACATCGTCCTGTGAGAGGTACACTGGCACTGCAAATGTGGCATTCAGTTAAAGTGAGCTGCAGGAGACGCTGGCTGAACATAGCTTGAATGCCGAACACTCCACGATAGAGTTTTATCCCGTATATTGCTCAATAATCTAGTGACACCAGCTCACCGCAATGCTGGTGTTTAACGAATTGTTGACGGCATAATAGGGCAGGACTAAATTCCCCCTCTCTTTATAAGGAAGTAACAAGGTGTTTCGCCAGGAAGCGATCGATAATCAGAAAATGAAATGGCGTGGCCGGGCGCTCCTACTTCCTGGCATTCCCTTTTGGCTCACGGCAGGGCTCTGCCTGTTTTTTCTCATTGCTTTTCTCACCTTCGTGATCGCCGGTACCTATACCCGGCGGATCAATGTGACCGGCGAGATCAGCACCTATCCCCGCGCGGCCAACGTTTACTCCACGGTTCAAGGGGTAGTGGTCAAACAATTTGTCACCGAAGGGCAGGTGATCACCGTCGGAGCGCCCATTTACCAGATTGACGTCAGCAAAAGCACACGTAGCGGTGTAGTCAGCGATAACCAGCAACGGGATATCGATGGCCAGTTGGCACGCATTGCGCAAATCATCAGCCGACTGGAAAGCAGTAAGCAGGCCACGCTCACTATGCTGGAAAAACAGAAGGCGCAATATACCGCCGCGTTCTCACGCTCAACCGACATCCTTCGGCGTGCTCAGGAAGGGATACGCATCATGAAGGAGAACATGGAGAACTACCGACACTATCAGACCAAGGGACTGATCAACAAGGATCAGCTCACCAACCAGGTGGCGCTGTATTACCAGCAGCAGAACAACTTGCTGGGCCTATCCGGCCAGAACGAACAGAATGCACTGCAGATCACCGCGCTGGAAAGCCAGATCCATACCCAGGCCGCCAACTTCGACAACCAGATCTACCAGATGGAGCTGCAGCGCTACGAGCTGCAGAAGGAGCGGCTCAACATCGATGCCGGTGGAGCGATCATCGTTCGTGCGCTGGCCGATGGCCGCATCGATTCTCTGAGCGTCACGGTTGGCCAGATGGTCAACGTGGGTGACAGTCTGCTGCAAGTGATCCCCCACGACATCGATCACTACGCCCTGGTGCTGTGGATACCTAACGATGCCATCCCCTACATTGCTGCCGGTGACAAGGTCAATGTACGTTATGACGCCTTCCCGGCGGAAAAATTCGGCCAGTTTGCCGGTACGGTGTCCGTCATTTCCAAAGCCCCGGCCTCACCGCAGGAAATGCTGACCTATCAGGGGGCACCCAAAGCGGCGCTGACCGCCGCCGTGCCGTACTACAAGGTGATTGTCATTCCGGAAAAACAGGCCATTGCCTATGACGGTAAACGTCTGAGCCTGGAAAACGGCATGAAAGCGCAAAGCACCCTGTTTCTGGAAAAAAGGAGGATTTATCAGTGGATGCTGTCGCCGTTCTACGACATGAAACACAGCGCGACGGGGCCGGTCAATGAGTAAGCCTGCATTCAAACAGCTGGTCAGCCAACTGGATCTGCGGCTACGTCACCGGGTTCCCATGGTGCACCAGACCGAGTCGTCGGAATGCGGGCTGGCCTGTCTGGCGATGATATGCGGTTACTACGGAAAAACCATCGACCTGATCGCGCTGCGCCAGCAGTTCAACCTGTCAACCCGCGGTGCAACACTGGTTGGACTGACCGGTATCGCCGAGCAACTAGGGTTGAGCACCCGTCCCCTGTCTCTGGATCTGGACGAACTCAACGCGCTGAAACTGCCCTGCATTCTACACTGGGAATTCAACCATTTCGTGGTGCTGGTCAGCGTCAACGGTCACCGCGCGGTGCTGCATGATCCGGCGCGCGGACGCCGGGTCATAAGCCTGACGGAACTGTCGCACAGTTTCACCGGCGTAGCGCTTGAGGCCTGGCCTGGCAGCGAATTCACCGCCGACAGCATTCGCCACCGCATTCACCTGCGCACGCTGATTGGCAGCGTACACGGGCTCAAGGGGGCGCTCGGCAAAATCTTTTGCCTGTCTCTGGTGTTCGAAACCATCAACCTGGTGATGCCCATCGGCACGCAGTTGGTGATGGATCACGCTATTCCTGCCGGGGATCGCGGGTTACTGACGCTCATCTGCGTTGGGCTGATGCTGTTCATCCTGCTGCGGGCCGCCATTGGCATGGTGCGTGCCTGGTCCGGACTGGTCATGTCGACGCTCATCAACGTGCAGTGGCAATCCGGTCTGTTTACCCACCTGTTGCGCCTGCCGCTCGGTTACTTTGAACGGCGTAAGCTGGGTGACATTCAGTCACGCTTCAGTTCACTGGATACGCTGCGCAGCACTTTCACCACCAGTATTATCGGCGCCATCATGGACGGCATCATGGTGATTGGCGTGCTGGTGATGATGGTGCTGTATGGTGGCTGGTTGACCTGGGTGGTGATCGCGTTCACCGCGCTTTATGTGCTGATACGCCTGCTGACCTACGGGTATTATCGCCAGCTGTCCGAAGAGGCGCTGGTGAGAAATGCCCGCGCCGGTTCCTATTTTATGGAGACGCTGTACGGTATCGCCACCGTCAAGATGCAGGGCATGGCGGAACGCCGCATCGCCCACTGGCTAAATCTTGAAATCGACAGCATCAATACCGGTATCCGGATCACCCGAATGGACATGCTGTTTGGCGGGATCAACACCTTCGTGGCGGCCTGTGACCAGGTTGTTATTCTGTGGTTGGGAACCAGTCTAGTTATTGATAATCAAATGACTATCGGCATGTTCGTCGCGTTCGGTGCTTTTCGGGGCCAGTTCTCCGATCGTATCGGGTCTCTGACGGCGTTTCTACTGCAGCTTCGCATGATGAGCCTGCATAACGAACGCATTGCCGATATTGCCCTGCATCCACGGGAAGATCGCAAGCCCGACCTCCCATATATCTCGGGAATGCAACCGATGAGGTTGTCCACCCACGCTCTGAGCTACCGATACGACAGCCAGTCACCGGCGGTCTTTGATGCCTTGGACATCAACGTTGCACCGGGAGAAAGCGTAGCCATCGTGGGCCCGTCCGGGGCAGGCAAGACCACGCTGATGAAGGTGTTGTGCGGGCTGTTTCCTCCGGATTCAGGGAAGGTCGAGGTGAACGGCGTCGATATCCGGCAGCTCGGCATCAACAACTACCACAAGATGATCGCCTGCGTGATGCAGGACGACAAACTGTTCTCCGGCTCAATCCGGGAAAATATTTGCGGGTTCGTGGACGAGGTAGATAACGCATGGATGGAAACCTGCGCCCGAGCCAGCTATCTGCATGAAGTGATCATGAGAATGCCTATGGGGTATGAAACCCTGATCGGCGAACTGGGGGAAGGATTATCCGGCGGACAGAAGCAACGCCTGTTCATTGCCCGGGCCATTTACAAGAAACCGGCGATTTTGTTCCTGGACGAGGCGACCAGTGCGCTGGACAAGGACAGTGAAGCGAAGGTGAATCAGGCGATTAAGGCACTCAGCATTACACGGGTGATTATTGCCCACCGCGAAACCACCATTGCCTCGGCCGATCGCGTCATCGTTCTGACCCACAAGGCGGATCAATGAACAAATCACGCTTTGCATTTACGCTGGCCTGTTTTGCGCTGGTTCTTCTCATGGTGGGCCTGTCCTTTTACCCCTGGTTTCTGAGCGATAACGCCGCGTTTGTGCAAACCGGTCTGATGCTACCCGTGCTGTATCTCCTCGAGTTCGGGCTCATCGTCCCGTTATATTTGGCCTTTTTTAGCAAAGAGCACGGTATGGGCGTGGGAAAAATTAACGGGCGGTTAATGATTGCGTTCACGGTATTCATTCTGCTGCTCCAATACCTAGGCGCCTATATTTTGGGGATTAGGAAAGCAGAAAGCTGGATGACCGAACAAGAAGCGGTAAGGGGCTGCGTATTTTGGGTGAACACGCTCCTGTTGGTCTTTCTCGTTCCCATTTACGAAGAAATGGTATTCAGAGGGTGTCTTTTCAGTGGGTTGTTGCAGATATTCAAAGGCAATATCTATTGGTCTGCACTCACGACGTCAGCTGTCTTTGCCATCCTGCATACCCAGTACTCGGATATCCGCACGTTCATGATCCTGGCACTGGTATCGCTGCTTTTGATTGCTGCACGCATTGTATCGAGAGGAGTGGCCATGCCGGTACTGCTGCATATGCTGATGAATGGCTTCATCATGGCGACTAGCTATTACTTTTCATAGCGTTAGCATCGAAAACAAGGCCTCCACCCATCACTTTTTCCTGAGTCTCAGCACATTTTTTTTCCACCATGCGCTGGTCACAAAGGCATAGACTAATGCGATAACGGCAGAATAGCATAGGGTTTTTATGACTAAAATTGATTTAAATTCAGCCCCTTGAACAACATCCACTACGGTAAAACAAAATAGAAAAAGAAAAAAAACACGGATAAATTTCTTCATGGCGAAATGAGCTTCTCCTTTAGAGTGGCCGGGAGGTATTCCCGGCCAGCACTGAATTACCAGTGGCATTGTCCATTAACACTGTTTTTGTTGCTGTCCCCGCCAAAGGCACCACGGTCGTTACCGCCGTTGTTACTGTGAGTGGCATTCCATGCAGCATCAAAACTGGCCGCGCCAATAACACCACCGAGAGCGGTACCTGCAATCGCACCTAATGGTGCACCTGGCCCAGTGAGCATCCCTCCGATAACACCTCCGGCAGCTGCCGCTGCCGCTGCCGCGGCATCACGCCCAGAATCATGGCCGCGAGAGCCGCCACCATTATCAGTACGATCGCCGCCGTTGTTACCGCGACCGCCAGAGACAAAACCCAGCATAGAAGGATCAATAACTTTCATAAACAACTCCTTTTGATGATGAAACAACAGTGTGTAAAGTTATGTAAAGCGACTAATTATTAACCCACACAACGTGAGGTTTCAAGGAGAAATTGTTAGAAAATTTTAAGTTTTTCATTACTAGATCATCATTCGCAGGGCTGACTGCACTCCGGCGACGCCCGGTTAAAAATGACAGGGTAGCAATACTGACGTTATCCAGTACACCCTTTATGCATAGGATATTTGATCCGAGTATGTCTGTTTTCGCATCTGATGAGAAAAAGAACGAAAATGGCATAGCGGTTATATACTCCATATGCCACACATCTGCATACTAGACCTATGCCTTATAGGCCATGAAATCAGGAAGACATCATGCAAACTGTATCAATTTTTAAAATGACAATAACAATACCGCTAAAAATGGCAACCTGAGATATACATTGGCCAGTCTATTTTTGCCCACTTAAAATGACCGCTTAGACTTGTTCCGAAGTAACCTGTTGTGGCCGCTCTCTAATGTATTCCGTCAGCGAGCGCGCTATGATTTCCTATGCTTCACTCAGGATTCTGAACAGATAATGTCCGATAAGTCCTGCTCTTCAACCCACTGCCCCTGTGGCAAATCCGGTCAGCACCTTTATGATCATCAACCAAGGCAAGCAATATAACTGCGTAATCTCCAGCTCGAATAAAATGATGAGCAAAGAGATGCGCGGCAAGATGATGATGAAAAAACAGTAGCGGAATGAAAAGCGGCGCTCCCCTTAACAGGAAGCGCCGCCAGAAAACGCGTTAAATCAGACCAGGATTGTATTTCTGGTTGAATTTCTCTTCCGACTGGAACAGATAAATAATGCCTTCGATAAAGCCGACAATCGCCGGGATCCCCGTCCAGCAGAACAGCAGGTAGAACAGCCCCCACCACTTCATGCCTAAGTAAAACTTGTGAATGCCCAACCCACCCAGGAAGATGGCCAGCAGGGCCGCCGCGAGCTTGTCTTTTCTGCTCATAGTGCACTTCTCCTAACTTCTCACCGAACCACCGGCATGTCCAAAAAACGGATGCCGCTCCACAGAGCGCCGCATCACAATGCTTGAGGAGAAAAACATTCATCCATCAAGACTCAACAGGGGTAATTATAACAGCGGATGATTAAACGGTTGTTTAACCGGCGAAAAGGTAAGCAAAGGGAATCTGAAGGAGAGGTGGTGCCGATAATAGGAGTCGAACCTACGACCTTCGCATTACGAATGCGCTGCTCTACCAACTGAGCTATATCGGCATCGAGCCGGGCCTGCGGGGCAAGCCGGAAGTGCGTTGAACAAGGTAGACCTGTGCACGAAATGAGTCAATAGCCGCCGGGGCGTTTGGTTGTTTTGCAAGCAGCCACACTGCCGCGCGTTGGCCCTTCCAAAAAAATCAGGACGCAGCACGCTGCGCCCTGACGTATTTACTACCGCAATCCGGCCTTAGCTGCGCACCAGATCGTCGCCGTAGCCGATCCACTTGTAGGTGGTCAGCGCGTCCAGGCCCATCGGGCCGCGGGCGTGCAGTTTCTGGGTGCTTACCGCCACTTCCGCGCCCAGGCCGAACTGGCCGCCGTCGGTGAAACGGGTGCTGGCGTTGACGTACACCGCCGAGGAGTCCACCGCGCGCACGAAGTGCTCGGCGCTGCTCAGCGAGCGGGTGAGGATCGCGTCGGAGTGGTTGGTGCCGTGGGTGCGGATGTGGTCGATGGCCTGATCGATATCGTCCACCAGCAGCACGTTCAGATCCAGCGACAGCCATTCGTCGTCGTAATCTTCCGCGTTCACCGGCACCACCGTCGCCGGGCCGCCCTGCAGCAGCGGCAGCGCGTTTTCCGCCGCGTGCAGCGTCACGCCCGCCGCCGCCATTTTGGCGCTCAGCGCCGGCAGGAACTCGGTGGCGATGCTGCGGTTCACCAGCAGCGTCTCCAGCGAGTTACAGGCGCTCGGGCGCTGGATCTTGGCGTTTTCAATCACCGTCAGCGCCTTGTCGAAATCGACGTCGGCATCCACGTAGGTATGGCACACGCCGATGCCGCCGGTGATTACCGGGATGGTCGATTGCTCGCGGCACAGCTTGTGCAGGCCGGCGCCGCCGCGCGGGATCAGCATGTCGACATAGCGATCCAGGCGCAGCAGTTCGTTCACCAGCGCACGATCCGGACTGTCGATCGCCTGCACCGCCGCCGCCGGCAGGCCGCACTGTTCCAGCGCCTGCTGGATCACTTTCACCGTCGCCTGGTTGGTGTTGTGCGTCTCTTTACCGCCGCGCAGGATCACCGCGTTGCCGGTTTTCAGGCACAGGCTGGCGACGTCGATGGTGACGTTCGGCCGCGCCTCGTAAATCACGCCGATCACGCCGAGCGGCACCCGGCGGCGCTCCAGCTTCAGCCCGCTGTCCAGCAGGTTGCCGTCCAGCACGTGGCCGACCGGATCGTTCAGGCGGCACACCTGGCGCACGTCGTTGGCGATCGCCGCCAGCCGCGCCGGCGTCAACAGCAGGCGATCGAGCAGCGCTTCGCTCATGCCGGTGGCGCGCGCCTGCGCCATGTCTTGTTCGTTCGCCAGCAGGATCGCTTCGCTGCTGGCTTCCAGCCTGTCGGCCATCACCGACAGCACCTGATTCTTCTTCGCCGTGCTCAGCACCGCCAGCTGCCAGGAGGCCTGCTTGGCGGCCTTCCCCATCTGCTCCAGCATGCTCACTCCTTAACTGACAATCATATCGTCGCGGTGCACTGCCACCGGACCGTATTCATAACCGAGGATCTCGCTGATTTCCTGCGAGTGGTGCCCGGCGATCATGCGCATCGCGTCGCTGTTGTAGCGGCTGACGCCGTGCGCCAGATCGCGCCCCGCCAGGTTGCGAATGCGGATCACTTCGCCGCGCGAGAAGTCGCCCTTCACTTCGCGAATGCCCTTCGGCAGCAGCGAGCTGCCGCGCGCCATCATCGCTTCCACCGCGCCATCGTCGACGGTGATCTCACCGGCCGGCGGCGCACCGAAGATCCAGCGCTTGCGGTTTTCCAGCGGGGTTTCCAGCGCGTGGAAACGGGTGCCCACCGGTTTGCCTTCGATCACGTCCGCCACCACGCCCGGCTTGCTGCCCGCGGCGATCACCACGTCGATGCCGGCGCGGCAGGCCACGTCGGCCGCCTGCAGCTTGGTGCCCATGCCGCCGGTGCCCAGGCCGGAGACGCTGTCGCCGGCGATGGCACGCAGCGCGTCGTCGATACCGTGCACTTCACGGATCAGTTCGGCCTGCGGGTTGTTGCGCGGATCGGCGGTGTAGAGGCCCTGCTGATCGGTCAGCAGCAGCAGTTTATCGGCCCCGGCCAGAATGGCCGCCAGCGCCGATAGGTTATCGTTGTCGCCCACCTTGATTTCGGCGGTGGCGACGGCGTCGTTCTCATTGATTACCGGCACGATGCGGTTGTCCAGCAGCGCCGTCATGGTGTCGCGCGCGTTGAGGAAGCGCTCGCGGTCTTCCAGATCGGCGCGCGTCAGCAGCATCTGCCCGACGTGGATGCCGTAAATGGAGAACAGCTGTTCCCACAGCTGGATCAGCCGGCTCTGCCCCACCGCCGCCAGCAGCTGCTTGGAAGCGATAGTGGCGGGCAGTTCGGGGTAGCCCAGGTGTTCGCGCCCGGCGGCGATGGCGCCGGAGGTGACGATGACGATGCGGTGGCCCGCGGCGTGTTGCTGCGCGCACTGGCGCACCAATTCGACGATGTGGGCGCGGTTCAGACGCAGCGATCCGCCGGTCAACACGCTGGTGCCCAATTTCACAACCAATGTCTGGCTGCCGTTCATAGTATTTCTGCCGTGTGTAATGATGAGAAGAAGAGTGCAAAGGTCTTTGTAACAGGAGAGACGCGTTATGCCAACAGGCACAACGCGAAATCAGCACAATACGTGGTCAAACGGGGTCAGGCGGAGAGTTTGATCAGTTTTTCTTTGAAATCGTCGGCGGGTTCCAGCCCCAGTTCCATGGTCGCCAGCAGCTCGCCCAGGCGGCGATGGAAGTCGCGCAGGGTGTCTTCCAACTTGGCGCTCACTTCATCATCCTTAATGTTTTGCGCCGTCCAGTCGCCTTCTTTGTCGAACAGGCCGAATTGGTACGAATAGGTGAAGCGCGCCTCTTCCGCCTGCAGCTCCATCCACCAGCCCCAGAACTCGCGCTTCTCCGGAGCGGGCTTTACATTGACGCAGACGGCCAAACAATCAAAGAAAAACCGGTCGTTCTCACATTGCCCTTCACGCAGGTACGGCCCCAAGCTGGCAAAACGTTTCATTAGTCGGCTTTTAGGGTGACCACTCGGTAACGTCATTCTCTAACCTCCTCAATGTAGACCACTCTTTTTAACAAACTGTTAAAATTTAGCAACTAATTAACGCATTTTGTCCCTCAGCCAACCGGACATCTGCAGCAACGCCCGGTGGAAGCTGTCGTAAACCGGGGTGCGCGGAATGGCGACCAGCTTGCCGCTCACCGAAGAGGTGACGATCAGCTGCGACTCCTCTTTCGGGCTGAGCGTATCGCGCTCCCAGTAGCCGGAGATCATCGGCGTCGGGCAGCGGCGCCCCAGCAGCCCCTGCATTTTCAGCGAGTAGCTGTTCAGCTCCACCTTCAGCACGTTGTCCGAGGCATTAGCCATGCCCATGCGGCTGGCCAGCACGTCCATATACATGTCCGGCACGTTCAGCTGGGTGCTGCTGTCACACAGCAGGCGATGCACTACCGGCCCCAGGCAGGCCACGCCGCGCAGCCGCTGCGGCTCCAGGTAGGCCAATCGCACCGCCACGTTGGCGCCGAAGCGGAAGCCAAAGGCGCTCACCCGCTGATGGTCCACCCACGGCACCGAGGCCAGCTGGATCAGCACCTGTTGGTGCAGATAGCTGGAGTCCTGCGTCAGCTTCCATTTGCAGGAGGAGCCGATCGACGGCATGTCGAGCGTCAGCATGGCGATGCCGTGCGGCGCCAGGTAGTCGCGGAACAGGCGGTGGTAGTCGGTCTGCAGCGTGTCGAGGCTGCCGCACATCAGCACCGTCGGGAACGGCGCTTCGCCCTTCTCCGGCATGTGCAGGAAACCGGTGACGCTGCCGCCGCCCTCGATACGAAACTCCAGCTCTTTCAGCTGATACGGCAGCAGCAGCGCCGCCTCTTCATAAGCGCGGTTGGCGAGCATCTCCGCCTGTTCAGCCAGCTCGTCGCCCTTCAGGTGCGGGTAACCGGCGATGCTGTACAGGCTCGCGGCCTTCAGCCAGTATTCGCCGCCGAGCAGCGGATCCTGCTGCTCCGTCGCCCGCTGCTGCCACTGCATGCCCTGATGGATCCACTCGTAGATCCAGTTGCCGTTGCGGTAGCCCACCACGGTATCCAGCCGCTGCGGATTGCTGCGCTCGGCGTCCGAGGCGGCGATGCGCGCCAGCACTTCGTGGATTTCGATCGGGCTGACGCCGCGCCAGGCCCACAGCAGCGGATTCAGCATGCGGTACCAGCTGCCGGTGGTGTCGCCTTCCAACGCGGAATGCATGGCGGCGCTCACTTTGTTGCGCGCGCGCAGCACCAGCGTCGAGGTTTCAGGGTGTTTGAATTTAGGCTTGAAAAGAATTTCAGAAAGGTTGGCCTGTGCCATGGTAACAACAGCCTCCGTAAATCTGGCGATAGGCCGCAAAAGGCCTACTTAACTGGAGGTAGTGTACCTAACTCTGGCGGGATAAACCAAGATAACGCAAACGCCCGGCATAACCGGGCGTTGACTTAGAACTGGCTGGGCTTAGCGGCCGCCGATAGGGGGAACGAAGCTGACGCCCATGTCCCACGGCTGTTCGATCCAGGTATCCTGCGGGATGTCGACCTCGTAGTCGTCCACCAGCGGACGGCCCGCCGGTTTGGCGAAGATGGTGACGAAATGCGCTTTCGGGTACATGTCGCGGATCGCTTTCGCTGTGCCGCCGGTATCCACCAGATCATCCACGACGATGAAGCCTTCACCGTCGCCTTCGGCGCGCTTGAGCACTTTCATTTCGCGTTGGTTGTCATGGTCATAGCTGGAAATGCAGACGGTATCCACATAGCGGATGCCCAGTTCGCGCGCCAGCAGGCCCGCCGGTACCAGACCGCCGCGGCTTACGGCAATGATGCCTGTCCATTTGTCGGCAGGCAGCAGGCGATGCGCCAGCTTGCGTGCGTGCATTTGCAGCATATCCCAGGTAACAACGTATTTTTCGCTCATAGAATCGTGTCCCAGCCGGCGGTGAAGCGGCTTATTTTATAGTTCAGGGGAAAAAAGGTTGCGCGAGATTATAGAGACTGGCCGCATTGAATTCCAGCTGTACCGAGGAAAACCTCGCGATTTCCGCCGCGCGGCTTTCCGGTGATTGATGCTGAAAAAACGAACGTTCCCGCAGCGAAGCCGTGTGATCAAGCGCTTAAACCGCACAATACGGGGCGCGCACCGCCGGAAATAAAGTGATATTCTCTGATGATCGTGCCACGACGCACAGATGCCCACTCAACTTAACCGCGCGGCACGCCCGTCCTGTCGGAGCCTGCCGTCACAGGAGACTTATAGTGTCTGAATTGTCTCAGCTTTCGCCACAGCCGCTGTGGGATATTTTCGCCAAGATCTGTTCTATCCCACACCCTTCTTATCATGAAGAAGCGCTGGCGCAGCACATCCTCACCTGGGCCAAAGAAAAGAACCTGCACGCCGAGCGCGATCGGGTCGGCAATATCCTGCTGCGCAAGCCGGCCACCAAAGGCATGGAAAACCGCAAGCCGGTCGCGCTGCAGGCGCACCTGGACATGGTGCCGCAAAAGAATAACGACACCGTGCACGACTTTGCCAAGGATCCGATCCAGCCTTATATCGCCGGCGAGTGGGTGAAAGCGCGCGGCACCACGCTGGGCGCCGACAACGGCATCGGCATGGCCTCCGCCCTGGCGGTGCTGGCCGACGACAGCGTAGAGCACGGCCCGCTGGAAGTGCTGCTGACCATGACCGAAGAAGCGGGCATGGACGGCGCCTTCGGGCTGCAGCCGAACTGGCTGCAGGCGGACATCCTGATCAATACCGATTCCGAAGAGGAAGGCGAAATCTATATGGGTTGCGCCGGCGGTATCGACTTCATCACTACCCTGCCGCTGCAGCGCGAAGCGGTACCGGCCGGTTACCAAACCCTGAAGCTGACGCTCAAGGGCCTGAAAGGCGGCCACTCCGGCGCCGAGATCCACGTCGGGCTGGGCAACGCCAACAAGCTGCTGGCGCGCTTCCTGTTCGCCCATGCGGCGGCGCTGAACCTGCGCGTGCTGGATCTGAACGGCGGCACCCTGCGCAACGCCATCCCGCGTGAAGCCTCCGCGGTGGTTGCGGTGCCGGCGGACAAGGCCGACGCGCTGAAAGCCCTGAGCCAGGAGTTCTTGGCGGTGCTGCAGAACGAACTCTCCGCCAAAGAGAAGAACATCACCGTACTGTTGGAGCCGACCACCAGCGCTTCGCAGGCGCTGAGCGCCGACAGCCAGCAGCGCTTCCTGGCGCTGCTGAACGGCACGCCGAACGGCGTGATCCGCATGAGCGACGCGGTAAAAGGCGTGGTGGAAACCTCGCTGAACGTCGGGGTGGTCACTACCAGCGAAAACGAAGCGGAAATCATCTGCCTGATCCGCTCCCTGATCGACAGCGGCAAAGACTACGTGGTCGAGATGCTGACCGCGCTGGGCCAGCTGGCCGGCGCCAAGGTGGCACCGAAGGGCGGCTACCCGGGCTGGCAGCCGGACGCCGACTCGCCGGTGATGCACCTGGTGCGCGAGCTGTATCAGGAGCTGTTCGACAAGACGCCGAACATCATGGTGATCCACGCCGGTCTGGAATGCGGTCTGTTCAAAAAGCCGTATCCAGACATGGACATGGTATCGATCGGGCCAACCATCACCGGCCCGCACTCGCCGGATGAGCAGGTGCATATCGAAAGCGTCGGTCTGTACTGGAAGCTGCTGACCTCGCTGCTGAAAGCGATCCCTGAGCGCGCGTAAGCTGCGCGCTTAACGCAAAAAGCCGGCGACCGCCGGCTTTTTTATTCCCAAGGCAGTGCCAGCTGCCGCTCCAGCTGCGGATCGAGCAGCGTCACATGCAGCCCCACCAGCCGCACGCCGCGCCCTTCGCGCCGCTCGCGCCACGCCTGCCGCGCCACCTCCAGCAAATCCTGCCGGTTCAGCACCGGGAACACGTGCTCCTGGGTGGTTTGCTGAAAATCCTGAAACTTCAGCTTCACGCCCTGCCGGGCGATGTGCAGATCCGGCTTCACCTTGCGCAGCCGCATCTCCAGCTCGGGATAGAGTTTGTCGATAATCAGCGTTTCGCAGTCTTCCCAGTCGTGAATGTCTTCCGCCAGGGTGCGCTCCACCCCCACCGATTTGCGCAGCCGCTCCGACGAGATTTCGCGCCGATCGATGCCCTGGCACCGCTCCCACAGCACCCGGCCGAATTTGCCGAAGCGCTTGAGCAGCTGCGCCAAATCGTATTGCTGCACGTCGGCGCAGGTGATAAGCCCCACCTCTTCCAGCCGCTTGGCGGTCACCTTGCCGACGCCGGGGATCTTGCTGAGCGGCAGCTGTTGCAAAAACGCCGGCACCTGCGCCGGCGTGATCACGTATTGCCCGTTCGGCTTGTTTATCTCGGAGGCGATTTTGGCGAGAAACTTGATCGGCGCGACGCCGGCCGAGGCGGTGAGGTTCAGTTCGTCGGCGATCGCCTGGCGGATCTCTTGGGCGATCAGCGTCGCCGAGCCATTGCATTGCGGGCTGTCGGTCACGTCGAGATAGGCTTCATCGAGCGACAGCGGCTCGATCAGCGGGGTATAGCGGGCGAAGATTTCGCGGATGTGCAGCGAGGCCTCTTTGTAGGCCGCCATGCGCCCCGGCAACAGGGTGAGGTGCGGGCACAGCTTGAGCGCCATTGCCGTGGACATGGCGCTGTGTACGCCGTAGCGCCGCGCCGGGTAGTTGGCGGTGCTGATCACCCCGCGGCGATCGGCGCTGCCGCCAATCGCCAGCGGGATATCGCGCAGGCTGGGATCGTCGCGCATTTCCACCGCCGCGAAGAAGCAGTCCATATCGACATGAATGATTTTACGCATCGCACCCTCCAGTAACACTGTATAAGTATACAGTCAGATGCCGAAAGCTCAAGGCCGCAGGATTCGACGAAAGCACCGTTTCCGCCAGATATTTCCGCGTTGTTAAAAAAGCTTAATTTTTCAATAGTATGATTTCCGCCATCCCGTGCGGCTCACCACAACGATAACGACAAGGTACCCTACATGATCAGATTTTCTTATTTGCTGCTGGCTTCCGCGCTGTCGCTGAGCGCGCTGGCGGCCAGCGCTGCCGGTCACGCGCCGGCGATCGTCGCCCACCGCGGCGGCACCGCCGATGCGCCGGAGAACACCCGCATCGCCATCGAAACCGCGCTGAAAAACGGCGCCGACGCCATCTGGATCACCCTGCAAGAATCCAAAGACGGCGTCATCGTGCTGTATCGCCCCTCGGATCTGAAAGCGTTGACCAACCGGCAGGGCCCGGTCTCTGCCTACACCGCCGCGCAACTGGCCGAGACCGACGCTGGCTGGGCCTTCGCCAGGGGGGATACGCACCCGTTCCGCGGCCAGGGCATCGGCATTCCGCGGCTGGACGACGTGCTTAAAGCGTTTCCGCACGTCACCTTCTATCTGGACATCAAATCCCCGGACGCCGATCCGGCGCAGTTTGGCCAGGCGCTGCTGGCGACGCTGGAAAGCACCGACAGCCTGAACCGCATCCGCGTCTACTCCACCGACGCCAAATACCTGCAGGCGCTGCCGCCGGCCATCCCGCGCTTCGAAAGCCGCGACGAGACCCGCACGCTGCTGGCCAACGTCACCATGGCGCACCAGTGCGACGTCAAACCGGATAACCGGCAGCCGCGCTGGTACGGGCTGGAGCTGAAGCGCGAGGTGGAAGTGGTGGAGAAATATACCCTCGGCGAAGGGCGTTCGAAGGCGTTTCTGACCTGGGATAAAGAGTCGATGGACTGCTTCCGCTCGCAGGGCCCGGCGCACATCATCCTGTTCGGCGTCAACTCACCGCAGGAGTATCAGCAGGCGCTGGCGCTGGGCGCCGACGGCGTGATGGTCAACTCACCGGCCGAGGCGAAAAGCTTCCGCAAGGCGAAATAAAAAACCCGGCCAAGGCCGGGTTTTCGCTACAGCTACAGAATGCGGTGCTTGTCCAGCTGCTCGCGCCGCTGCGCCGCTTTGGCTTCGCGCTTTTTGCGCGCATCGCAAGGTTCCGGGCAGTCGCAGACTTTCTCCATCCCCAATGCGGTGATGCCGCCGCAGCTGCCCTGCAGGCTTTTGCGTTTGAACACGTAGCCCAGCGACATCCCGCCGACGATCAGCAGGAACAACACGAAGGTGGCGGCGAATACCGTCAGCATAGCAACCTCACGAACTCTTTTTCAGGTAGGGTTTGAACGCGTCCGAATAACGCTCCTCAAACCCGTCGGCGGTTTTCACGATCATGAACACCGGGATACCGAGCAGATTGGCCAGCGCCAGGCCGCGCTCCGGCCCCATCACGTTCAGGCCGGTGGACAGGCCGTCGGCGGTCATACAGGTCGGGCTCAGTACGGTGATCGACACCAGGCGGTGGTTGATCGGCCGGCCGGTGATAGGATCGATGGTGTGCGAATAGCGCACCCCGTCCTGCTCGAAGTAGTTGCGATAGTCACCCGAGGTGGCGATCGACATCTCCCCTGGCTGGATCACCAACTGCGCCTGCTGCTGCGCACCGGCGGTCGGGCGCTCGATGGCGATGCGCCACGGCTTTTGCTCGCCGTTGCGCCCGCGAGTGCGGACTTCACCGCCGATATCCACCATGTAGTTTTGCACGTGTTGCGATTGCAGATATTCCGCCACCACGTCCACGCCGTATCCTTTGGCGATCGACGACAGGTCGACATACAGCTCGGGGATGCTTTTCACCAGCGCGCTGCCCTGCACCGACAGTTTGTCGGCGCCGGTCCAGGCGCGGCGATGCGCCAGCTCCGCCTCGCTCGGCACTTTATCCGGCCGCCCTTCCGGGCCGAAGCCCCACAGATTGACCAGCGGCCCGACGGTCACGTCCAGCGCGCCGTCGGTGACGCGGTTGATGCGCAGCGCTTCGCGCACCACCTCGGCGGTCGCCGGCGAAACCGGGAACGGCCGGTCAATGTCGCGGCTGGCGTTGAAGCGGCTCAGCTCGGAGTCCGGCCGGTAGGTGGACATCTGGTCGTTCACCTGCTCCAGCCGTTTATCGATCTCCGCCTGCATCTCACGCGCCGACGGCGTATCGTCGCCGGTCACATAACGGATCGAATACGAGGTGCCCATGGTTTTACCCGTCAGGTCCACCTGTTCCGGCCCGCAGCCGGTCAGCAGCAGGGTGGCGCTCAGCGCCACGCCCGTCAGCCAGTTCTTCATCGCCAATGCGCGCATTTAGCCACCAAAGTCATCCAGCATGATGTTTTCGTCTTCGACGC
Source organism: Serratia sp. A07 (assembly GCF_058725505.1). Classification (NCBI taxonomy): domain Bacteria; kingdom Pseudomonadati; phylum Pseudomonadota; class Gammaproteobacteria; order Enterobacterales; family Yersiniaceae; genus Serratia; species Serratia sp. A07. Next base: position 19,790 of record NZ_JBZXDO010000003.1, on the reverse strand, counting down.
CCAGATCTTTCAGCATCTTGATCACCGCGGCGTTCATCATCGGCGGCCCGCACATGTAAAACTCGCAGTCCTCCGGCGCCGGGTGATTCCTCAGGTAGTTCTCCAGCAGAACATTATGGATAAAGCCGGTGTAGCCGGTCCAGTTATCTTCCGGCTGCGGATCCGACAGCGCTACGTGCCAGGTGAAGTTGTCGTTCTCCGCCTGCAGCTGGTTGAAGTCGTCTTCATAGAACATCTCGCGCAGCGAACGCGCGCCGTACCAGAAGGTGATCTTGCGCTTCGAGTTCAGGCGCTTGAGCTGATCGAAGATGTGCGAACGCATCGGCGCCATGCCCGCGCCGCCGCCGATGAAGATCATTTCGGCGTCGGTGTCCTTGGCAAAGAACTCGCCGAACGGCCCGGAGATCGTCACCTTGTCACCCGCCTTCAGCGACCAGATATAGGAAGACATGATGCCCGGCGGCACGTCCGGGTTGTTTGGCGGCGGCGTGGCGATACGCACGTTGAGCATGATGATGCCCTTCTCTTCCGGGTAGTTGGCCATCGAGTAGGCGCGCACCGTGGTGTCGTTCACCGTCGAGCGGTAGCGGAACAGGTTGAACTTGTCCCAGTCGCCGCGATACTCCTGCGGCACGTCGAAGTCGGCGTAGCTGATGTCGTGCGCCGGGGCTTCGATCTGGATGAAACCGCCCGCGCGGAACGGCACGTCTTCGCCATCGGGGATCTTCAGCTTCAGCTCTTTGATAAAGGTGGCTTTGTTATCGTTGGAGATAACTTCGCACTCCCATTTCTTCACGCCGAAGATCTCTTCCGGCAGCTCGATCTTCAGGTTCTGCTTCACGTTCACCTGGCACGCCAGGCGGCAACCCTCTTTTGCTTCGCGCTTGTTGATGTGCGAGAGCTCGGTCGGCAGGATATCGCCGCCGCCCTCTTTGATCACCACCCGGCACTGGCCGCAGGAACCGCCGCCGCCGCAGGCCGAGGAGACGAAAATTCCCTGGCTGGAGAGCACGTTGAGCAGCTTGTCGCCCGCCGGCGCATGGAAGCTCTTATCCAGATCGCCGTTGATCTCCACCGCGATGTCGCCGGTGTTCACCAGCTTCGATTTGGCGAACAGGATCAGCAATACCAGCACCATCACGATGGTGGTGAACATTGCTACGCCTAAAATAATTTCCATAAATTCTTCCCGCCTTTACAACTGAACACCGGAGAAGGACATGAAGCCCAGCGCCATCAGTCCGGTGGTGATAAAGGTAATGCCCAGGCCGCGCAGTCCCGCCGGCACGTTGGCATACTTGAGTTTTTCGCGGATCCCCGCCATGGCGACGATCGCCAGCATCCAGCCGGTGCCGGAGCCGATGCCGTACACCACCGATTCGGCGAAGTTGTAGTCGCGCTGCACCATGAAGGACACGCCGCCGAAGATGGCGCAGTTCACGGTGATGAGCGGCAGGAAGATGCCGAGCGCGTTATACAGCGACGGGAAGAAGCGATCGAGGATCATCTCCAAAATCTGCACCAGCGCCGCGATCACGCCGATGAAGGTGATGAAGTTGAGGAAGCTCAGATCGACGCCTTCCACCAGCGCACCGTCGCGCAGGATCAGGTTGTAGACCAGGTTGTTCACCGGCACCGAAATGCCGAGCACGATGGTCACCGCGATGCCCAGGCCAAAGGCGGTCGAGACCTTCTTCGACACCGCCAGGAAGGTACACATCCCGAGGAAGAACGCCAGCGCCATGTTCTCGACGAACACCGCGCGCACAAACAGGCTGATATAGTGTTCCATCGGCCTTTACTCCTTTTCGATCTGCGCCGGCTTCAGGGTGCGCAGCACCCAGATCAGCAGGCCGATGATGAAGAACGCGCTCGGCGCCAGCAGGAACAGGCCGTTCGGCTGATACCAGCCGCCGTTCTGCACCGTTTCCAGCACCGGGACGCCGAACAGCTTGCCGGAGCCAATAAGCTCGCGCAGGAAACCGACCAGCACCAGGATCACCCCGTAGCCCAGCCCGTTGCCGATGCCGTCCATAAAGCTCTCGATCGGCGGCGACTTCATGGCGTAAGCCTCGGCGCGCCCCATCACGATACAGTTGGTGATGATAAGGCCGACGAACACCGACAGCTGCTTGGAGATCTCGAACGCGTAGGCGCGCAACAGCTGATCGACCACGATCACCAGCGAGGCGATGATCGCCATCTGCACGATGATGCGCACGCTGTTGGGAATATGGTGACGGATCAGCGAGATGAAGAAGCTGGAGAACGCCGTGACCAGCGTCACCGCAATGGTCATCACCACCGCCGTCTCCAGCTTGGTGGTCACCGCCAACGCAGAACAAACGCCCAGCACCTGCAGGGCGATCGGGTTATTGTCGAACAGCGGCCCCAGCAGGACCCGCTTTATCTCTTTGGAATCAGCCATTTTTCAGCGCTCCTTCACGAACTTTTTTCAGGAACGGGCCGAAGCCGTGCTCGCCCAACCAGAAATCAAACGTATGCTGCACGCCGTTGGAGGTCAGCGTGGCGCCGGACAGGCCGTCCACCCCGTGCACATCCCCCTGACGCGCGCCGCCTTTCACCACGCGGATCGCCGGCTGGCCGTTGTCGTCGAACAGCTGTTTGCCGACCCACTGCTGGCGCCAGGACGGGTTCTCGACCTCGCCACCCAGCCCCGGGGTTTCCCCCTGGTCGTAGTAGGTGATGCCCTTGACCGTGTTGCCGTCGTTATCCAGCGCCACGAAGGCGTACATCATCGACCACAGGCCGGTGCCGTATACCGGCAGCACAATCTTGTTCACCTGGCCGCTTTCATCGCGCACCAGGTAGATTTCCGCCTGATTGCTGCGGCGCTTGATGCCGGCCGGATCGTCGCCCGCCGCCAGCGCCACGCTTTTGGCGTCGTCGCGCAGCGCGGCGCCCAGATCGAACGCCGCCGCCTTGCCGGCGACAAACTCGCCGCTGTTCAGATCCACCAGGCGCGGCTCGATGCGTTCGCTGTACAGGCGCTTGACCTGCTCGCTCTCCATTTTCGGCTGCAACAGGCCGGCTACGTCGAGAATATTGCGCTGCTTATCGAGCAGCTTTTGCTCCTGCTGTTTGGACTTCAGGCCGACGGCGGAGCCCGCCACCACCACTGAACACACCAGACACAGCAGCAGCACTACCAGCAGCGTTTTACCGATGCCGTCGTTTTTCGCTTCATTCGCCACGGGCTTTTCTCCGCTTGATGTTGGCCTGCACCACCAGATAATCGAACAGCGGTGCGAACAGGTTGGCGAACAGGATCGCCAGCATCATGCCTTCCGGATAGGCGGGGTTGACCACCCGGATCAGCACGCACATCACGCCGATCAGAATGCCGTACCACCATTTCCCCTTGTTGGTGAAGGAGGCGGAAACCGGGTCGGTCGCCATAAAGATCATGCCGAAGGCGAAACCGCCCAGCACCAGATGCCAGTACCACGGCATGGCGAACATCGGGTTGGTATCGGAACCGATGGCGTTGAACAACAGGGCGGAAGCCACCATGCCGAGCATTACGCCGGCGACGATGCGCCAGGAGGCCACGCGGCCGAACAGGATAATCGCCCCGCCGATCAGGATCATCAGCGTGGAGACTTCACCGATGGAGCCGGGAATGTTGCCGAGGAAGGCGTCCATCCAGCTGATGGACTGGCCGGTGGCCACGTTGCTCAAGCTGTGCGCCCCGCCTGCGCTCCACTGCGCCAGCGGCGTCGCGCCGGAGAAACCGTCCGCAGAGGTCCACACCAGATCGCCGGAGATCTGCGCCGGATAGGCGAAGAACAGGAAGGCGCGGCCGGCCAACGCCGGGTTGAGGAAGTTGCGCCCGGTGCCGCCGAATATCTCTTTGGCCACCACCACGCCGAAGGTGATGCCCAGCGCGGCCTGCCACAGCGGCAGGGTCGGCGGCACGATCAGCGCGAACAGGATAGAGGTGACGAAGAAGCCTTCGTTGACCTCATGCTTGCGGATAATGGCGAACAGCACTTCCCAGAAGCCGCCGACGACAAACACCACGGCGTAGATCGGCAGGAAGTAACAGGCGCCCAGCACCATTTTGCTGACCCAGCCGGCGTCGGCCGCCAGCGAGGCGCCGAGCCACTGCGCCAGGCGATAATGCCAGTCGCCCGCCAGCACCTGTTGCAGCTCGTCGCCGCTGTACAGATGGTGCAGCGCCGGGATTGCCTGCTGGCCGACGTTGTACATGCCCCAGAACATCGCCGGGAATACCGCCAGCCACACCAGGATCATCATGCGTTTCAAATCGATGGCGTCGCGCACGTGCGAAGCGCCGCGCGTCACCGTGCCGGGGGTATAAAACACCGTGGTGGTCGCTTCATACAGCGGGTACCACTTTTCCAGTTTGCCGCCCGGCGTGAAGTGATGCTCTATCTTCTCAAAATAATTCTTCAGGCCCATCGGTTATCCTTCCTGCTCAATCTTGGTCAGCACCTCGCGCAGCACCGGCGCGTACTCATACTTGCCGGGGCAAACGAAGGTGCACAGCGCCAGATCTTCCTCGTCCAGCTCCAGGCAGCCCAGCGCCTGCGCGCTGTCGCTGTCGCCCGCCAGCAGATCGCGCAGCAGCAGCGTCGGCAGAATATCCAGCGGCATCACCCGCTCGTAGTTGCCGATCGGCACCATGGCGCGCTCGCCGCCGTTAGTGGTAGTCGAGAAGGCGAACAGTTTGTTCTTCAGGAAGTGGCCCAGCGTGGTGCGGGTAATGGAGAACTTGTTCGGCGAAGGCACGATCCAACCGAACAGCTCTTTGTCGCGCCCTTCTTCCAGCACCGACACCTGCGAGTGGAAACGGCCGAGCCAGGCGTTTGGGCCGGCGGCGTGCATGCCGTTCAGCACCGAACCGGAGATCACCCGGTTCTCGCCGTCTTTCAGGCGGCCGGCGGTCAGCTCCTCGAGGCTGGCCCCCAGGCGGGTGCGCAGCAGCGCCGGCTGCGCCACCTGCGGCCCGGCCAGCGCCACAACCCGGCGGGTATCGAGCTTACCGGTGGTGAACAGCGTGCCGATGGCGATGACGTCCTGGTAGCCGATGTGCCAAACGGTTTTCTTCAGGCTGACCGGTTCCAGGAAGTGAATGTGCGTACCCACCAGCCCGGCGGGGTGCGGGCCGGCAAATTCGCTGTAGGCGATCTGCGGGCTGCTCTGCTGGCCAACGGAGGCACCGGCGGCGTGGCATACGTGTACCTTGCCCGTCGTCAGGCGCGCCAACACCAGCAGCCCGGCGTTGAACGCCGCCTGCTGTTCGGCGATGATCACCTGCGGATCGGCGGCCAGCGGCTGGGTATCCATCGCGGTGACGAAAATGGCGCGCGCTTCGCTGCCGGGGCTCGGCGTTTTGCTGAACGGACGAGTGCGCAGCGCGGTCCACAGGCCGCTGGCGATCAGTTCACTCTCGACCTGTTCGCGCGGCAGCTGGGCCAGCTCACCCAGCGGGTAATGCGCAAACTCGAGCTGATCGTCACCGCCGTTTTCCAGCGCAATCACCACCGATTGCAATACGCGCCGTTCGCCGCGGTTAATCGCGGCGATGCGGCCGCTGGCGGGAGCCGTGAAGAAAACCCCGGGGTTTTTCTTATCTTCGAACAACGCCTGGCCTTTCTTAACGGTATCGCCTTCCTGCACCAGCATGGAGGGACGCATTCCGACATACTCTTCCCCAAGCAGGGCGACATGCTGAATGTTCGGGCCGTCTTGGATCGCCTGAACCGGAGCCCCGGCTATTGGCAGATCTAACCCTTTTCTGATCTTAATCATAGGATTTATACGATGTAGTTTGGTTTACACGTCTGCCCGGCCCCAGAGGCGGGTGCTGACGATGCCAGGATTGCCGGGCAGTGCGCATGGCGGCACGCCCAACATGAACTTTCTCGCAGTGAAAAATCGGGGTAACGCGCATTCCCTTGATTCCCCCTTTCCGTTGTTTGCTCGACAGTCGATGTGTTAACGGCCTGTAGCCAAATAACCTTCAAAACGGCCGGGTTATATGCCATAACCCCTGCCGCTTCAATCGCCACAGCGCGTTAAATTGAAGAGGGAATATTAACATTGTTCGCAACATTGTTCTGCGTTCCGTCGTGACTTGGGTCAAGCAAACGCAATTAAATTTCGCGTGTTTTTCACTACTTATCGTTAAAATCTGCCGGTCATTTCACTTTTATCGAGCTTTGTCGTTTTTTTATACATATCACGTATTGCTAAAAATAAACGCGCTGGTAATCTGGCGGTGTTTTGCAGCAGTAAAAACAATAATCAGTGGCATGCCGACCAACGTCATTGGCTGGCAGATAAATATAAGCAGGAATAATAATGAGCAAAATCGCGCTGTTGTTTGCGATGCTTGTTTCTATGCCGATGATCACGGCCTGCAGCGCCAGCGAGCAGGTACCGGAAACGCCGGTAGTTAAACAGCAATTATTGGGTTCGCCGGTCTATATTCAGATCTTCAAAGAGGAACGCAAGCTGGAATTGTATGCCAAAATGGGCAATGAATTCCGCCTGGTCAATACGTTCCCGATCTGTAATTTCTCCGGCGGGCTGGGTCCTAAGCGTCGTGAAGGCGACTTTAAAAGTCCGGAAGGCTTTTATAGCGTTGACGCGCGCCATCTGAAACCCGACAGCAAGTATTATCGGGCGATCAATATCGGTTTCCCTAATGATTACGATAAATCGCAGGGCTATTCCGGTGCTTATCTGATGATCCACGGTGAATGTAAATCGATCGGCTGTTACGCGATGACCAACACCTATATGGATGAGATCTATCGCTATGTCGAAGCCGCCTTCGCCTATGGCCAAAGCCGCGTCGACATCAGCATCTACCCGTTCCGCATGACCGAGCAAAACCTCAAGCGCCATGCGTCATCCAGCTATATCGCCTTCTGGCGCCAGCTGAAGCCGGGCTACGATTACTTCGCGAAGAACCACCAGCCACCGATGATGACCGTGGACAACGGCCAGTACGTGCTGGGTCAACCGTTGATGAGCAGCGGCCAGATGACGCAGTACGCGTCAGCCAGCCCGACGCCCAACACCAACCCCTTCGCTCAGAACAAGCCGCTCACCGAAGTGAAATAACGCGAACTCGCCTGGCTCAATCTTGTGCCAGGTTTCGTTGGCGGTCAGCGGTTGGGTGGCGATCACCGTGACCACATCGTTCGGTGTGGTCTGCTGCTGAAAATCGATTTCCACATCCTGATCGAGCAGCGTCGCCTTGCCGAACGGCGCGCGGCGCGTGATCCAATACAGGTTGGTAGAGCAATAGGCCATCACGAAGCGCCCGTCCGACAACAGCATGTTGAATACCCCTTTCTTGCGCAGCTGGCTCGCCAACAGGCCGATGTAGCGGAAAACCGCCGGCCACTGGCTCGGGGTGCGCGGGTATTTCAGCGCCAGCTGATGCAGCAGCCAGCAGAACGCGTATTCGCTGTCGGTCTGGCCGACCGGGCGAAACGTGCCGGTATCCAGCTGACGGTAGCCTTTCAATTGGCCGTTGTGCGCGTAGGTCCAGTTGCGGCCCCACAGTTCGCGGGTGAACGGGTGGGTGTTTTCCAGCGCCACTTCGCCGCGGTTGGCCTGGCGAATATGGGACACCACCGCACAGGACTTGATCGGGTAGTCCTGCACCAGGCGGGCGATCGGCGAGTTGAAGCTCGGCTGCGGATCCTTGAATGTGCGGCAGCCGTTCCCTTCATAGAAGGTAATGCCCCAGCCATCCTTATGCGGCCCGGTGCGGCCGCCGCGCTGTACCAGGCCGGTAAAGCTGAAGCAGATATCGGTCGGTACGTTTGCGCTCATCCCGAGCAGTTCACACATCGCCAGCACTCCTTAACCACACTGACACAGGCCGTGCGGGCGCACCATGCGGCGCCCGCAGTCTTATTCTTGGGGAGCCGCAGCTCCCCGCAGGCTATCAAGCCTTAACCATCTCTTTTTCGATCAGCTGAATCAAGATGTGAATCGCTTTGATGTGGATTTCCTGAATGCGGTCGGCGTAGCCGAAGTGCGGCACGCGAATTTCCACATCGGCGGAACCCGCCATCTTGCCGCCGTCCTTGCCGGTCAGGGTGATCACTTTCATCCCCTTGGCGCGCGCCGCGTCGATGGCCTTGATGATGTTGCCGGAGTTGCCGGAGGTGGAAATGCCCAGCAGCACGTCGCCTTCGCGGCCTACCGCTTCCACATAGCGAGAGAAGACGTACTCATAGCCGAAGTCGTTGCTGACGCAGGACAGGTGGCTCACGTCCGAGATGGCAATCGCCGGGTAGCCCGGGCGGTTTTCACGGTAGCGGCCGGTCAGCTCTTCGGCGAAGTGCATCGCGTCGCAATGGGAACCGCCGTTGCCGCAGGAAATCACTTTACCGCCGGCTTTGAAGGAATCCGCCAGCAGCACCGCCGCACGTTGGATGGCGTCGATGTTGGCGTCGTCATTGATAAATTTCGCCAGGGTATCAGCCGCTTCGTTCAGTTCACTGCGAATAAGGTCGTGGTACATGAGGAACCTCTTGTTATCGTCAAATCTTCCGCTCCGCAGTGTACCGGATCGCGGAAACAGCGAGAAGCATTCTCAGCCAAACAGCGCGCCGGTTAAGGAAGCGGAGAGGTTTTTGATGATTGGTGCTGTCAGTTTGTGACCTGAGTTGTAATTAAACTGTAAACGCATTGATAAAAATTCTGCCTTGTACTAAAACCTATTACATACACACAACAGGTCAGACCTCTTACTACTTCGGAGCTTCTTATGATGGTTCTTAGTATTGTCGTTTTACTGGCTCTCCTCGGCGTGGTGTTCTATCACCGAGTGAACCTTACCCTCAGCAGCCTGATCCTGGTGGCGTACACCGCCGCCATGGGCGCGATTGGCCTGTGGAGCTTCTGGCTGTTGCTGCCGCTGGCGATCGTGCTGCTGCCGCTGAACCTTTCCTCCCTGCGCCGTTCCCTGCTCTCCGCACCGGCGTTGCGCGCCTTCCGCAAGGTGATGCCGCCGATGTCCACCACCGAGAAGGAGGCGATCGACGCCGGCACCACCTGGTGGGAAGGCGATCTGTTCCGCGGCGCGCCGGACTGGAACAAGCTGCACAGCTACCCGAAACCGCGCCTGACGGAAGAAGAGCAGGCGTTTATCGACGGCCCGGTGGAAGAAGCCTGCCGCATGGCCAACGACTTCCAGATCACCCACGAACTGGCCGATCTGCCGCCTGAACTCTGGGCATACCTGAAAGAGCACCGTTTCTTCGCGATGATCATCAAGAAAGAGTACGGCGGTCTGGAATTCTCTCCTTATGCTCAGGCGATGGTGCTGCAAAAACTGGCCGGCGTTTCCGGCATCCTGGCGATCACCGTCGGCGTGCCGAACTCCCTCGGCCCGGGCGAACTGCTGCAGCACTACGGCACCGAAGAACAGAAAAACCACTATCTGCCGGGCCTGGCGCGCGGCGACGAGATCCCTTGCTTCGCGCTGACCAGCCCGGAAGCGGGCTCCGATGCCGGTGCCATTCCGGACGTCGGCACCGTGTGCATGGGCGACTGGCAGGGCAAACAGGTGCTGGGCATGCGCCTGACCTGGAACAAGCGCTACATCACGCTGGCGCCGGTCGCCACCGTACTGGGCCTGGCGTTCAAACTGCATGACCCGAACCGCCTGCTGAGCGACAACGAATCCCCGGGCATCACCTGTGCGCTGATCCCGACCAGCACGCCGGGCGTGGAAATCGGCAACCGCCACTTCCCGCTGAACGTGCCGTTCCAAAACGGCCCGACCCGCGGCACCGACGTGTTCGTCCCGATCGATTACATCATCGGCGGCCCGAAAATGGCCGGCCAGGGCTGGCGCATGCTGGTTGAGTGTCTGTCGGTCGGTCGCGGCATCACCCTGCCGTCCAACTCTACCGGCAGCCTGAAATCCATCGCCCTGGCGACCGGTGCCTACGCGCACATTCGCCGTCAGTTCAAGATCTCCATCGGCAAGATGGAAGGGATCGAAGAGCCGTTGGCGCGCATCGCCGGCAACACCTATGTGATGGACGCCGCCGCTTCGCTGATCACCTATGCGCTGGTGCAGGGCGAGAAGCCGGCCGTGCTGTCGGCCATCGTCAAATACCACTGTACGCACCGCGGCCAGCAGTCGATCGTTGACGCCATGGACATCGCCGGCGGTAAAGGCATCATGCTCGGTGAATCCAACTTCCTGGCTCGCGCCTATCAGGGCGCACCGATCGCCATCACGGTGGAAGGCGCGAACATCCTGACCCGCACCATGATGATCTTCGGTCAAGGCGCGATCCGCTGCCATCCTTATGTGCTGGATGAAATGGCGGCGGCGCAGAGCAACGATCTGAACGCCTTCGATAAATCGCTGTTCGGCCATCTGGGCCACGTTGGCAGCAACAAGGTACGCAGCTTCTGGCTGGGCCTGACCAACGGCCGCACCAGCGCCACGCCGACCAAGGACGCGACCCGTCGTTACTATCAGCAATTGAACCGCCTGAGCGCCAACCTGGCGTTGCTGTCGGACGTTTCCATGGGCGTGCTGGGCGGTAGCCTGAAGCGCCGCGAGCGCATCTCCGCTCGCCTGGGGGACATCCTCAGCCAGATGTATTTGGCTTCCGCCGTGCTGAAACGCTTTGACGACGAAGGCCGTCAGAAAGAAGATCTGCCGCTGGTGCATTGGGGCGTGCAAGACAGCCTGCATAAAGCCGAACAGGCGCTGGATGACCTGCTGCGTAACTTCCCGAACCGCTTTATCGCCGGCGCGATGCGCTTCGTGGTCTTCCCGCTCGGCCGTGTGCATACCGCACCGTCCGATCGTCTGGATCACCAGTTGGCCAAGATCCTGCAGGTACCTTCCGCCACCCGCAGCCGTCTGGGGCGCGGCCAGTACCTGACGCCGAGCGAACATAACCCAATCGGCCTGCTGGAAGCGGCGCTGGCCGACGTGATGGCCGCCGAGCCGATTCACGAACGTCTGTGCAAGGCGGTCGGCAAAAACCTGCCGTTCACCCGTCTGGATCGTTTGGCGGAACGCGCGCTGGAAGAAGGCAAGATCAGCGCCGACGAAGCGAAAATTCTGGTGAAAGCCGAAGAGAGCCGTCTGCGCTCCATCAACGTGGACGACTTTGCGCCGGATGCGCTGGCGGCCGCCAAGCCGGAAAAGCCGGCGGCGCAGTCTAAGCGCCAACAGCAGACCGAAGCGGCTTAACGCCAATTCAAACTTCACGCATCCAAGGGGCGATCATCATCGCCCCTTTTTCTTTTCTTGCATCACGAACTGCGCACCGCGCCGCAGGTTGGCGCAACGGCGGATTTCACGGGAAGGAAGTTCGAGTAGACTGCGCGGCGGGTGCTCTGGATCTTTCTGTCCGGAGCCTTGGCAAAGGAGAGAAAGAGAAAGGCCCCGAGTCGATATTATCAACCCGAGGCCACTCTGATGCCAAGCAACATCAGGTTAGCCTCTTACCCGCCGCAAGGCAAGGATAGGGAGGTCAAAAATGCAGCATAAACGGGTCGTACTTAAACTGGTGATCGTCTGTATGACGCTGATCGCGTTCATCTGGCTAACCCGCGGTTCGCTGTGCGAACTGCGCATCAGGCTGGGAGACTCGGAGGTTGCGGCCACTTTGGCTTACGAATCCGAACGGTAAGGCAACCCAACGGCGGGGTTCGCCCCGCCCGTTGGCCGATGGTGTCAGGCAGGATCCACGAGCACCCGTCTTTTCAACCGCTGACCGTCAGTTTGTCGTAGCCGCGCAGGCGGTAATTCACCACCGACACCAACCAGCAGAAGATGAACACGGCGATCACCCAATAGCCCATCTCCCCCAGATGATCGTTGAGCCGCGCGACGGCGTCCCACAGCGGGCCGGACAGCGCCAGCTTGTCGGCGATAAGCCCGAGCGCTTCGATGCCGCCGATAAACACTGCGATGATCACCGACGCCGCCGTGATGGTCATGTTGTAGTACAGTTTGCGGATCGGTTTGGAGAACGCCCAACCGTAAGCGCCAATCATCACGAAGTTGTCGATGGAGTCGATCAGCGCCATGCCGGCGGCGAACAGCGCCGGGAACAGCATGATGCTCCACAGGTTCATGCCATGGCCCGCACCGGCGGCCGAAATCCCCAGCAGCCCGACCTCGGTGGCGGTGTCGAAGCCCAGGCCAAACAAGAAACCCACCAGGTACATGTGCCAGCTCTGGTTCACCAGCCTGAACAGCGGGCGGAAACAGCGCGCCAGCACACCGCCGCCGCTCATCAGCAGATCCAGCGATTGATGCGCTGGCAGCTCGCCCGCCTTCACCTGCCGGAACGCTCGCCACACGGAGATCAGCACCAGCAGATTGATAAAGGCGACCGTCAGCAAAAACAACGAGGACACCAGCGTGCCGATCAGGCCGCCGGTTTCGTGAAACCAGCCCATCTGACGGCTGAACATCATCGCCGTCGCGGCAATCGCGGCCGAGGCCAGCACCACGATGGTCGAGTGGCCGAGCGAGAAGAAGGTACCGACCGCCACCGGCGTTTTGCCCTGCTGCATCAGCTTGCGGGTCACGTTGTCGATCGCGGCGATGTGATCGGCATCCACCGCATGGCGCAGACCAAAACTGTAGGCCAGCAAGGCGGTGCCCATCAGCGCGGCATTGTCTTTGAACACCGCCAGCGCCAGCAGCCAGACGATGACGTTGACCGCCACCAGCCCCAGCAACAGGGATACCGCCCGTCGCCGGGCCGCGCCATGCAATCCTTCGGAAACTACCGCCATACCCACACTCCTGTTTTATCGTTATGTTCAAATCAATGGATTAGCGCCGCGCCGCGATCACCGCCGGATTAGCGCTCAAAAACAGCCAGGACGCGATCACGAACGGCATGGTCAACGACGGCATGCCCAGCGGGGCCAGCAAGGTATTGAACGCGCCCTGCACCAGCACCGTAAAAATCACGCCGAGCAGCGTATAGATCAGCACTCGCCGGCCGGGCGGGTTGAAGACGGATCCCAGCGCCACCGCCGTCAGCACCGCGCTGAAGGCGTACAGCCCGGCGAAAACCGCCTGCGGATCGGCGCCGATCGCCAGCGATGTGACCACCGCCAGCAACGCGCCGAAAAAACCCAGCAGCATCGCGCGCGGCGACGACACCGCCAGCCCGAACAACAGCAGTACGCCACCGCTCACGCTGCTGCACAAAAAGACCTGAGAAACGCCGTGCAGCGCGCCGCTCAGCATCTCTGCGACGCCGGGATGCGCGTAGAACACCGCCCCGTCGGCCGGGATGGCCGCCGCCGGCAACCGTACATGCCGCAGATGGCTGAACGGGTAGCTGGCCAACAGCACCGTCCAGGTGGTCAGCACGAAAGGCGCCGTCAGCGCCGCGATCTTCCAGGTGCGCAACAGCCGATTGAGGCCAACGGTGACGATCACCGAGATCGTGCTGCTGAACATCACGCCGATCCACAGCCAGGCCGAGGGCAGTAAAAAGGTCGGCAGCGCGGCGCCGACCAGGCAGCCGTTGTAGCCATACAGCCCAGAGCGTAACGCCGTGCGATCGTCCACCAGCCACGCCGCGCTCAGCGTCGCCGACGCAGTGCCCAGCAGACAGCCGAAGGCCACCTGCGGCAACCCTTCCTCATAGGCGCCCACGAAAATGGCGATAAAAAACAGTAATCCGGTCAACGGGTTATTTTGAAACATCACCTGCGAACAGCCGCGCAGCACCGCATCCGTCGCCACCGCTATCCGGCTGTGGGTACACAGACCGCCCCAACTCCACCTTGTCGTCATGACCGCTTCCCGCTGCAGATTAGCGCCAGATAAAGGGCTCCGGCAGCGTCACGCCCAGGATCTCTTCCCGGGCGACGCGCCAGAAAACGCGAATGGCCGCCTTCACCTGGCGCGCCTCTTTGCCCAGGGCCTTAAAGATCAGCCCACACTCGTTGGGCAACCGGCTGACGCCGCTGGCGATCCCCTCAACCTCGTCATAATGGGGCGCGATGCGATCGAGGATCCGCTGATGGTGCTCGGGCGGCGTCAGCAGGATCACATTGCCGAACACGTCGAACGGCCCCATCACGCCGACCCCGTTCAGCGGGTGTTTATGCGGCTCCAGCACATAGCGTTCGACAAACAGCGTCTTGCCCTCGGGGCGGCAGGCACTGATGCGCGAGGAGTACACGTCGAATCTGAACCCGCGATCCGCCTGATGGTGTTTGCGCCCCGACATCAGGATCTCGCCGTAGAGCAGCGTCGCCGTCGGGTGTAGCGTAATGCGGGTATCGGTAATGAAGCGCGAACCGCAGTGGGGGATCACCGGATCGGGCATCATCTCCAGATAGCTGCCCTCTTCGAGCGTCAGCGTCTGCATCTGCGCCGCGTAATTATTTTCCATGGCGTGGATCTTGGTCGCCGACTGGGTGGTGACATGCCCGCAGGCCTGGGGGGCGACCTGCACCTCGAGCGTCAGGCGATCGCCCTGCAAGATGCATCCCGAGGTGGAGATGACGAACACGCACGGCATCTGCGGCAGCGCTTCATCCCAATACAGCGCCCGCTGCACCAGAAACGGTACGCGCCGCTCCATCTGCCGCAGCACGCTGCGATGCCCGCTTAGCGCAAACCCCAGCCGCAGATAGCCGGTTTTGCCCACGCCGCCGCTGGCCATTTGCGGCGGCTCATCCTGATAATCGGCCAGCTCCGGCGCATCGGCGCCAAGCTGCGCGACGCGCCTCGCGGCTTCGCTGACCGCCGTCATACCGCCGCCGACGGCGCATGGGTGAACAGGAAATCACGCATGATCATGTCCACCAGCTCGTCGATGCCTTCGCCGGTTTTGCAGTTGGTGAGAATATAAGGCCGCTCGCCGCGCACCACGCGGGTGTCGTGTTCCATCACCGCCAGGCTGGCGCCGACATAGGGGGCCAGATCGATTTTGTTGATCACCAGGATGTCGGCCTGCACCAGGCCCGGCCCGTTTTTACGCGGGATCTTTTCCCCTTCGGCGACGTCGATGACATAGATGTAAAAGTCCGCCAGCGCCGGGCTGAAGGTCAGCGTCAGATTATCGCCGCCGCTCTCGATCATCACCACGTCGCTTTCCGGAAAGCGGGCCTCCATCTCCTCTACCGCCGCGATATTCATGCTCGGATCCTCCCGCACGGCGGTATGCGGGCAAGCGCCGGTTTCCACGCCCAGAATTTTCTCCTCGTCCAGGATCCCCTTGAGCGTGCGCTTGACCTGTTTGGCGTCTTCGGTGGTGACGATGTCGTTGGTGATGATCAGCGGGCTGATGCCCCGCTCGATCAAGCGCGGCGTGATGACTTCAATGATCGCGGTCTTGCCCGAGCCTACCGGGCCGCCGATACCGATGCGGGTAATTTTTTTCACTCTGCTCGTTCCTTATTATCAGTTGCTGAACAGTCGGGTAAATGCGCCGACGTGCAGTGCGGCCAGGACATCGGTCACCGGCGCGTAAGAGGCCATTTGTTCAACGCCGCCGCGTTCGGCTTCGTCACAAAAAACGTCGATGTCCCGGTTGAGTTGAAACAGGATGCGTTGGGTGTCGATATGGGTGACGCGCATCAGGCGCATGGCGGCGCTGAGAATGGTCATCGCCACGCCGTACTGATGCATCACCGCTACCTCGCGCGGGCCGGCGCCCAGCGCCGTCATCACCACCGCCTGCGTCACCGGATAGGTGCCGGCGGCGCGGCCGGTTTTGATCTGCTCAAGCCACCAGACCACCTGAGGTTCGTCGCAGATGGCCGCCGCCATTTCCGCCAGCTTTTTTCCCATCCGCACCACCATGTTGCGGCCCTCTTCGTTCAGCTTGCGGTTGAACAGCGCCCAGTCGTGGCCCATCGCCGCCTCGCGATCGCCGGCCTGCAGCGCCCGGCAGGCCGCCGTCACCGCTCGGCCGTCGCCGCCCGCCGCCTGTTGCAAGGCGGTGCGGGTGAACGACTGCAGCGTGTCGGCATCGCGCACGATGCCGGCCTGGATCGCCGACTCGACGCCGTTGGAAAAGGCGAACGCCCCCACCGGCAGCACCGAGTCGGCAAACTGCAGAATGCGAATCAACTGGACGGCGTTCATTTCAGTTTGATCACATGCTGGCCGAGGAAGGGGCTGTCGACATGCACATGGGTGGCGGAATCCTCCGCGCCGCCGAACAGCAAGCGCGCTTCGGGCTGGGTCAAATGCGGCAAAATGCTTTCGCCCTTCACGAACGAATAAGGCAACGCGTGGAAACCGTGGGTTTTCATCACCGAATCCATCACCTTGGTCGCCACCGTCAGCGGAATAAAGATGCGATTCCCTTTGATGACCGATTTCCAATGCTGATTGCCCAGCGCATGCCCCAGTTCGAACGCAGTCTTCAGCACCGTCGCCATATCGGTCGCCAGCAACGACTCAAGATGGATGACCATCACGTCGCGCAGGTTCATCTGCACCACCACCGCGCTGCGGTTCGCTTCGTCCCAAAGCAACACGTCGCCGTCGGCCAGCACCTGATGACGATCGAGGGAGATGCCGAGATCCTGGCCGTCGCGGGTCGTCTTGCGGCAGCGGCTTTTCTGCGCCTCCCACTGCGAAAGCGCCAGCACGTCCAGCGAGGCGTGTTGCAAGCGTTCGCGCCAGTCGGCATCCCGTTTGATATTGCCGAGTATCTTTTCAATCACGATCATGAGCGGCGGTTCCTAGCTGAAGAAATAGCGTTGATTAAGCACGGCGGTAGAGATGGGCTTCACCGTGGCGTGTTCGCCGTTGACCTTGACCGCGAAGGTTTCGGGATCCACCTCGATGTTCGGCGTTTCCGCATTGCGCACCATGTCCTGCTTGGAGATCGCCCGGCAGTTATGCACTGCCATCACCTGCCGCTCCAGCCCCAGTTTCTCTTTGATGCCGTCGTGCAACGCGGCGCCGGAGACGAAGGTGACGCAGGTTTCCTGCAGCGATTTGCCCATGGCGCCGAACATCGGGCGGTAGAACGTGGGCTGCGGCGTCGGCAACGACGCGTTGGGATCGCCCATCACCGCCCAGTTGATCATCCCCCCCTTGATCACCAGCTTCGGCTTGGCGCCGAAGAAGCGCGGCTCCCACAGCACCAGATCGGCCATCTTGCCGACCTCGACCGAACCCAGCACGTGGCTGATGCCCTGCGCAATCGCCGGATTGATGGTGATCTTCGCCACGTAGCGCAACACGCGGAAGTTGTCGTGCTCCGCCGCGTCTTCCGGCAGCTTGCCGCGCGCGACTTTCATCGCATGTGCCGTCTGCATCACCCGCAACCAGTTTTCGCCGACCCGCCCCATCGCCTGGGAATCGCTGGAAAACATCGACAGCACGCCCATGTCGTGCAGCACGTTTTCCGCCGCGATGGTTTCCGGCCGCACCCGGCTTTCAGAGAACGCCACGTCGGCCGGCACATTGGGATTGAGGTTGTGGCACACCATGATCATGTCGAACAATTCGGCCTGGCTGTTGATGCCGAACGGCAGCGTGGGGTTGGTGGAGCTCGGCAACACGTTCATCTGCGCGGCAACCTTGATGATATCCGGCGAGTGCCCGCCGCCGGCGCCTTCGGTGTGGAAGGTGTGGATGGTGCGCCCTTCAAAGGCGTCGATGGTGTCCTCGACGTAGCCGCCTTCATTCAGGCTGTCGGTGTGCACCGCCACCTGAATATCCATGTCGTCGGCCACGCGCAACGCGTGGCGCAGCGCGGAATTGGTGGCGCCCCAGTCCTCATGCACTTTCAGCCCCGCCACGCCGGCGGCGATTTGTTCGACCAGCGGCGCAGCGTGCGAAGCGTGCCCCTTGCCGAGCATCCCCACGTTGACCGGCATAGTCTCGAAGGCGCGCAGCATGCGGTGGATATGCCAGGGCCCGGCGGTCACGGTGGTGCCGTTGGAGCCGTCGGTCGGCCCGACGCCGCCGCCGAAGAACGTCGTCACGCCGTTGGAAAGCGCATGCGCCGCCTGCTGCGGCGAAATGAAGTGGATATGCGTATCGATGCCGGCGGCGGTCAGGATCAGGTGCTCGCCCGAGATAGCGTCGGTGCTGACGCCCACCACCATCCCGGGCGTGACACCGTTCATCATCGCCGGGTTGCCGCTTTTGCCGATGCCGGCGATCAGGCCGTTTTTGATGCCGACGTCCGCCTTGATCACCCCTTGCCGGGCGTCCAAAATCGTCACGTTGGTAATCACCAGATCCAGCACGTTATCGCTGGTTAATCGGTTGTCGGCACCCATGCCGTCACGCAGCGACTTGCCGCCGCCGTAGACCGATTCCTCGCCGTAGCCGCGCAGGTCTTTCTCTATTTCAATAAACAGTTGCGTATCGCCCAAACGAATTTTATCGCCGGTGGTTGGGCCGAACAGCCCGGCATATTCTTGCCTGGAGAGAGTTGGCATGCGTTATTCCTCGCTCGTTTTCGTCGGCGCCTGATCGAGGTTTTTATAACCCAGCTCAATAGCTCGCTTTACATCTATCGTTTTCTTTACTCTTTCACCGGCCGCAACCGGGCTGTCCCCCGCCCAACCGTCCACCAGATTATTAAAACCGTAGACCGTTTGTTTGCCGCCGATGGCAATAAGCGCCACCTCAATCTCGTCACCGGGTTCAAAACGGATCGCCGTCGTGGCAGTGATATTCAAACGCTTGCCAAAGGCGGCAGCGCGATCGAATTGCAAGGCTTTGTTGGCCTCAAAGAAATGAAAATGCGAACCGACCTGAATAGGCCTGTCGCCGGTGTTACGCACCGTTAAAATAAGGCTTTCGCGATCTTCATTGAAGGTAATGGGGTTTTCGGACAGGATATAGCCGCCGGGCGGCACGTGCTTTTCTGGGTCATGCTTTTTCATCGAAATACCTGTGCTGATAAGGTTTATCCGTGGCAATCAGGAACGCAAACCGCACTTACTGAATCGGATCGTGCACCGTCACCAGGCGGCTGCCGTCGCTGAATATCGCTTCGACCTGCACGTGCGGGATCAGATCCGCCACGCCGTCCATCACGTCATCGCGGCTCAATACCTGCCGCGTGTCGTTCATGACTTCTTCCAGCGTTTTTCCCTCGCGGGCGCCTTCCAGCGCTGCGGTGGTAATAATCGCCACCGCCTCGGGGTAATTCAGCTTTATCCCTCTGGACTTTCGCTTTAATGCGACGTCGGCCAGGGTATAGACCATCAACTTTTCAATTTCTCTTGGCGTTAATTGCATGGGGCACTCCGATCTCGATAGGAATAATCAGACAAAACGAGGCCAAAGGTGATTAATAGTTAATAACCTTGCGTTATTTATTTGCGTTTATCTGACCCTCGAACAATCTAGGAGGTAATATTGAGATGATCAACCCACAACTTTATTCACGTTAGAGCATGAGTTATCCCACGCCATAAAAAAGTAACGGTGACATGATAGTTTTTATCGATAAAATTTCTTTTTTTCTCTTTCTGTTTCCACAATAAAACGATCAAAAAAAGCACAGCCCACCCTGCTTTGTTTTCACCACCTCAATAAAACCCAGAAAAATACCCTCCTCAGGCACCAAACCACCAATATTAAAGACATGTAACCAACGGTCAGAAAATATAATTAAATTTACAAATAAGACACGAACAAAAATACATTTTTAGTTAAAAAAAATTTATCTATTCTATTGCTGATACCAATAAGTTCTTAAAAGTAAAAATCCGCCTTCATAGAAGGCGGCTTTGACTACGCCCCAGAGGGGCGCTCTAAGTTCGGACTCATAGAGCCC